>NZ_LPXN01000107.1 GCF_001618175.1 Oceanibaculum pacificum
GCGTCTCGAAGCATCGGGCGGCTTCTGCCTATCCTCCTTCCCTGCTTAAAAGATTGAGACTTAGTCGCACTCCATTTAGGATCGGCGACCAATTCTCATTCTCGTTAATGAAGGGGCGCACCCATGCTCTCGGCGCGCAAGATCAAGGTCTGGTACGCGGTCCATAAATGGACCAGCCTGGTCTGCACCATATTCCTGCTGATGCTGTGCCTCACCGGCCTGCCGCTGATCTTCCATCACGAGATCGAGGAGCTGACCGGCGACCATGTCGCCGCCGCCCCGATGCCGGAAGGCACGCCCAACCTGTCGCTTGACCGGGTGCTGGAGGCGGGGCAGAAGGCCTATCCCGGCATGGCGGTGCAGTTCGTCAGCTGGGACGAGGAGGAGCATCCCGGCCAGGTCTTCCTGTCGATGGCGGAAAGCCGGCGCGCCCCGTCGGACAACAACAAGGCGGTGGTGGTCGACGCCCGCACCGGCGAGGTGCTGGCGACGCCGAACTTCGCCGAGGGCTTCATGTACGTCATGTACAAGCTGCATGTCGACATGTTCGCCGGGCTGCCGGGCATGCTGTTCCTGGGCTTCATGGGGCTGCTGTTCGTCGCCTCCATCGTCTCGGGCACGGTGATCTACGGCCCGTTCATGCGGAAGCTGGATTTCGGCACGGTGCGCTACGAGCGCTCGACCCGGGTGAAGTGGCTCGACCTGCATAATCTGCTGGGCGTGGTCACGCTGCTCTGGGCGCTGGTGGTCGGCATGACCGGGGTGATCAACACCTGGGCCGATCTGGTCTTCCAATATTGGCGCTACGACCAGATGGCGGAGATGGTGGCTCCCTATGCCGGCCAGCCGCCGCTGGTGGAGCTGGGCTCGCTGGAAGCCGCCATGCAGACCGCGCGCCAGGCGACGCCGGACATGACGCCCTCCTTTGTCGCCTTCCCCGGCACGGCCTTCAGCAGCGAGCATCATTACATGGTGGCGATGAAGGGCGAGACGCCGCTGACCTCCCGCCTGCTGCGCCCGGTGATGGTCGACGCGACGACGGCCGCGCTGACCGACACGCGCGAACTGCCCTGGTACCTGACCACGCTGCTGATCTCGCAGCCGCTGCATTTCGGCGATTATGGCGGCATGCCGCTGAAGATACTCTGGGCGGTGCTGGACATCGTCAGCATCGTGGTGCTGGGCAGCGGCCTCTATCTCTGGATCGCCCGCCGCAAGGCCCCCATCGAGGCGCGCATCGCCGAGCTGGAGCGCCGCGAGGCCGAGGGCATGGTGCTGGCCCGGGGGCGCGCCTCGTGAGCAAGCGCAAGTCGGACTTCTGGCATGTCTTCGCCGCGCCGACGCTGATGGCGGCGCTCAGCCTGGTCGGGCTGGTGGCGGCCTTGGTGGGCGACGGGGCGTGGGACGGGGTGTCGTGGCTGACGCTGGGCATCCCGGTGGCGGTGATGGGCTGGTACATGGTCCGCCCGGCCCGCCGCAGCTAAGCGGAAAACGGCCGCCGCGGCGTGCGGCGGCCGTCCTGGGCTTACTTCTTCTCGGCCGCCTCGGCGTCGAACTCCTTGAACACTTCCAGCGTCACCTTCATCGCGTCCAGCGCCGCCGGCACGCCGCAATAGATCGCGGCCTGCAGGATGACCTCGCGGATTTCCTCGCGGGTCAGGCCGTTATTCAGCGCGCCGCGCACATGCAGGCGAATCTCGTGCGGGCGGTTCAGCGCCGTCAGCATGGCGAGGTTAAGGAAGCTGCGGGTGCGGCGGTCCAGCGTGTCGCGGCCCCACACCTCGCCCCAGCACCATTCGGTGACCAGCTTCTGCAGCGGCGCGGTCATGTCGTCGGCACTGGCGACGGATTTGTCGACATAGGCGCCGCCCAGCACTTCGCGGCGGATCTTCAGGCCCTTCTTGAACTGCTCGGTCTCGAATTCCGGGCGCATATTTTCCTCCTGGGGGCGCGCGGGGCGCCGCATGTTTGGGATTGTCGAACTAGAGATGCCTCCCGCTTAAGCCAGGGGCGGGAGGCAGTCAATTATATTGTCCGCACATTCATTCTCGGTTTGGATAGGGCGAACAGGGGAGACACGCGCCATGACCATGCCGGAGCCGTTCGAGCTGTTCGCCATCCGCTACGCTCATCATGGCGGCCGGCGGCAGAGCGATAATTTCATCGGCGGCGACATCCATGAGGAAGCCTCGCCGCTGGATTATTTCGTCTGGGTCGCCCGCCGCTCCGACCGGCTGTTCCTGATCGATACCGGCTTCGGCCATGACGCCGCCAAGGCGCGCGACCGCACTCTCCAGCGGCTGCCGGCGGAGGGCGTGCGGCTGCTGGGCGTCGATCCCGGGCAGATCGAGGATGTCGTCTTGACCCACCTGCATTACGACCATGCCGGCACGCTGGACGATTTTCCGCGCGCCTGCTTTCATGTGCAGGATCGCGAGATGGCGTTCGCCACCGGCCGCTGCATGTGCCATGCGGCGATGCGCGCGCCCTTCGCGGTGGAGGATGTGGTCGGGCTGGTCCGCCATGTCCATGCCGGCCGCGCGCGCTTTCATGACGGCATGAGCGAGCTGGCCCCCGGCCTGCAACTGCACCGCATCGGCGGCCATACGGCGGGCCTGCAGGCGGTGAAGGTGTGGACCCGGCGCGGCTGGGTGGTCGTCGCCTCCGACGCCTCGCACCTCTATGCCAACATGGAGCGGCGCGCGCCCTTCCCCATCGTGCAGAATGTCGGCGACATGCTGGACGGGCACGACACGCTGTACCGCCTGGCCGACAGCCCGGACCATGTGATCCCCGGCCACGATCCGCTGGTCATGCGCCGCTACCCGGCGCCGACGGCGGAACTGGACGGCATCGTGGCGCGACTCGACGTGCCGCCGGCCGCCGGGTGACGGTTTCGGGAGCGGTTCGGTCCTGAATGGTCCCTTGCGCATCGGCGTCTTCGCGGGGATCATCGCACCGTATTAATGGGGGAGAGGGGCATGCCCCAGGGGATCATCGCGGTCGGCAACCTGAAGGGCGGGGTGGGCAAGAGCACCATCGCGGTCAATCTGGCCTGTGCGCTGGCGAGCAGATCCGTGCGGCCGGTGCTGGTCGATGCCGATGCGCAGGGCACCGCCGTCGAATGGGCGGCCGGCGGCGGACTGCCGATCGACGTCATCCATCTGCCGATCGACGAGAAGACCGAGAAGAAGGCCTGGCGCAAGGCGGTGAAGAAACACCAGGAGGCGGCCGGGCTGGTGATCGTCGATCTGCCGCCGCATTGGGGGCCGGCGCTGACGGCGGCGCTGGACGTGACCGACCTGCTGCTGATCCCGGTGACGCCCAGCGGGGCCGACCTCAGGGCGACGATGCAGGCGCTGGAGCGGCTGGCCGAGACACGGGCGAAGCGCGAGGGCGCGCCGCCGGCGCTGCTGGTTCCGTCGCGCGTCGACCGGCGCACGGCGGCGGGCCGTGAGATCGAGGCGGTGCTGGCCGATATGGGCGAGCCGGTCGGGCCGGCGATCGTGCAGCGTTCCGCCCATATCGACGCCTTCACCACCGGCAAATGGGTCGGCGACTGGGCCCGGCGCTCGGCCGCCCGCGCCGATATCGAGGCGCTCGCCGCCCGCGTGAAAAGGAGCCTGACATGAGCCGACGCCCCTCGCTGCGCGACAATCTGCGCCCCCGCCCGGAGGAAGCCGAGGCAACCCCGCCCAAGCCGACGAAGAAAGCGGCGAAGGCCAAGCAGGCCGCTAAGCCAGCGGCCAAGGCGGCCGCCAAACCGGACTCGAAGCCAACGGCGAAGGCGAAAGCCGCGGCCAGGCCCGACGCCGTCAAATCCAACCCGCCGCCGCCTGGGAAGACCGCTCCCCAGGAGGCTGCTCCCGAAAAGGCTGCTCCCGAGACGGTTACCGAGAAAATCGCCTCCCCGGCCGCCGATATCGGTCCCGCCGCGCCGGAGCCGGTGCCCTTCACCCCGGCGGAGAGGCCGGGGCGGGAGCAGCGCCTGGCCGAGGGCCGGCAGACGGTCAAACGCTACAGCCAATGGTCGGCGGCGGCCGGGCTGTTGCCGATGCCGGTGCTGGACACGATGGCCCTGACGGCGACGATCATCCGCATGATGGCGGCGCTGAACGGCATCTACCGGTCGCATAACGATCCCGGCGTGGCCCGCCAGGCGGCGCTGACGGTCATTGGCGTGCTTGGCCCGAAGATCGCGGCGGTTAGCACGCTGAAGGCCATTCCCGGCCTCGGCTTTGCCGGTCTGGCGGTGATGCCGGGCATGGCCGCCGCCGCCGTCTGGGCGCTCGGCCGGCTCTATCTCCAGCATCTCGACCAGGGCGGCAGCGCCACCGATTTCGACGCCCAGGCCGCCGGCATCGAAATCGAGCAGGAGATGACCCGCAAGGACCAGGCATAGGCCGGGAGCGGTCGGCTTCAGCGCACCGTCTCGGTCATGGCGCGCAGGCGGGCGGGAACGTCGTGGGCCCGCACCGCGGCGTCGCGCACCAGCGTGTCGAACCGGCCTGATAACGCGCGGATATGCTCCTTGCTGGTGAACACCAGATAGATGTCGCCGACATAGACCACGGCGCGCAGACCGCCATAGACGCCGATGGGCGCGCAATAGGCCTTGCGCAGATCGAACAGATAGAGCCGCAGCCGGGGATACAGCTCCTCCGCCAGATCGGCCATGTGGGCGAGCTGCTCGCGCCTTATGTCGGCCGACAACCCCTCCCACAGACCCGCCCCCTGGCAGAAGGTCTCCAGCGTGTGCTTCGGCATCGCCAGTTCCATCTCCACCTCGGGCAGGCGGGCATAATCCAGCTTGTCGCGGGCGTCGGCGATGGCCTGGCGCGGCGTCTTGGCCGGGGCCAGCCGCCATTCGTGGCGCAGCACGGCGTCGGTCTTCAGCAGGTCCGGCAGGCCGGCGGGAACATGGCGGATTTTCCGCCCCTCGGCCTCGCGATACCAGCTCATCACCATCTCGTCGAAAGGCGTGCGGGCGGCGCGCGCGATATGCATGCTGGCATCCAGAATTTCCGCCGCCCCGCCGGGTTCCTCGGCCAACCCCAGCAGCCAGTCGGTGGAAACCTTCAGCGCCTCGGCCAGGCTGGCCAGCACATGGCTGTTCGGCATCCGCCCGGCATCCGGCTCCAGAAGCTGGGTGATGGTGGTGCGGTCGATTCCGGCGGCGCGGGCCAGGGCGCTGAGGCTCCAATTGCCGGCGGTCAGCGCGCCGCGCAGACGCGCGGCGAGCAGGGTGGCGCGGTCGCGTTTGTCCATGCCGTGATTATTATCACGATTGATGCACAAAAACAGCAAATGGAAGAGTTAACCAACAGACCGGGTCGGATCGTCACGAAGAAACGCGTCGCCGGGAGGCGGCGCGGGGCGCAGGGTCGCCGCCGTTATTCACCCTTTGTCGCAGACTGGATTCACCCTATGGAGAGCCGCAAGCGCACCCTGGCCAAGGCCGTCACCTGGCAATGCATCGGCCTGTTCGCCACCACGCTGGTCGGCTGGATGCTGACCGGCTCAGCCAGTGTCGGCGGGCAGATGGCGCTGGCGACCAGCGGCCTGGCGCTGGCCAGCTATGTCTTGCATGAGCGGGTATGGCAGCGGGTGAGCTGGGGGCGTTAGTTCTTGCGGCGCTGCTCAATCAGGGCGGCGCAGTCGCTGTCCTGTTGCAGGCCGGGTTCGATGAAGGCGAGGACCGAGGCCAGCGGCGTCAGCAGCACGCCCAGCGCCAGCGCGCCCGCCCCGCGCGCCGCGGCGGCCCCGGCATCGATGCCGATTCGCGGCTGGCTGAAGGCGCCGTTCACCGTGATCGGCGTGCGGGCGCTGAGCAGGCTGGGGTCTTTCGGGTGGGTTTCGATGCGCAGGCCGAGCTGCTCCTCGCCCAGGCTGGCCCCGCCCTTCACCTCCACGGTGCTGTCGGTGGTGTCGAGCAGGAACAGGCGCGGCGTGACCAGCCCGTCCTTCACCGCCAGGTCGCCGACCAGGCAACGGATCGCCACATTGCGGTCGCCGCCGGCCCAGAAGCCGATTGCCTCGGCGATATCGATGCCGACCAGCTCGATGGCCAGGTTCGACAGCTCGCCCCCATTCATGGTCAGGCTGATGTCGCCATCGGCGCTGCCCAGCGATTCGCGGATGCTGTCGCCGAAGCCGACCAGCTTGATGCGGCCGTGAATCTTGCCCTTGCCGGCATCCTTCACGCCGGCCGATTCCAGGAACCGCCCCAGCTCGTACCCGCGCAGCAGGATATTATAGTCGGTGCGCACCGGGCTTTCGCGCGCATTGATGGCGATGGTCGCCAGCGTGCGGCCGCCGGCGACGCCCATGGAGAGCGGAGAGAGGGTCAGCAGCCCATCCTTCATCGTCAGCTCAAGCTCCACGTCGCTGAGCGGCACGTTCGGCGCGATGACCCGCCGGCCCTTGAAGCGCAGCTTGGCATCGACATCGCGGACCTGGCGGATGTTCAGCGGCGCGTCGGGCAATATCCGGCGCGGTGGCTGGGCGGCGGCCTGCTCGCGCCGGGCTGGGGATTGACCGGGAGCACCTTCCGGCTCCGGCCGGATGCCGATCAGCGAGCCGATATCGCGATAATCCAGCCGGTCGGATTCCAGCTCCGCGCCGACGAACAGGCGTTCGCGCCCGGTATCGATATAGATTCGGCCGGCCAGGTCGCTGCGGCCCATCTCGCCGGTCAAATCGTTGAAGCGCCAGATATCGCCCTCGCGCCGCAGCCGCGATTTCAAATCATAGGGCGGCGTCAACGGAAACGGGATGCCGGTGATGCTGGACAGGCGCGATAAATCCGGGCCGGTCAGCGCCACCTCCAGGTCCAGCCCCTCGAAGCGGATCGGATCCTGCAGCGTGCCGGACAGGCGCATGTGCGACTGTACGGCGTCGATCTCCACGGTCAGCGGATAGGGTTGCTGCGATTCGCGCAAGGTCAGCAGCGAGCCGCCGGCCAGCTTGATCTGGAACGGTTCGCCCTGCAGGCTGCCGCTGCCGGACAGGGTGACGGTGGATTCGCCCTTATCCCCGCTGCCGCCCTCGGCGGTGGCGATCTCGCCATCGAGCATCACGCCGGCGAGCGGGTCGCGATAGGTCAGCTTGCCATCCTCGATGATCAGCCGGCCGATCAGGGGAAATTCGGTGCGATCGTCGGGGGCGGCCCCCTCGGCGGCGTCCATGCCGCTGAATTCCCAATTGGCGCTGCCATCGGGCCGGCGCTCCAGCACGACGACCGGCTTCACCAGGCGGATTTCCGGCAGCACCAGCCGGCCGCTGAGCAATTCCGGCAGGTCGACCACCACCTCCACCGTCTCGGCGGCGAGCATCTCGCTCTCCTCGCCCCACTCGGCGTTGCCCAGGCGGATGTCGGTCAGGGTGATGCGCGGCGTCAGCGACCATTGGCCCTGGATCGAACCGATATCGACCGAACGGCCGGTCTTGTCCGCCGCCAGGCCGGTGGCGGGGCCGCGCAGCCAGTTCCAGTCGAACAGGATGACCGTCAGCGCGATCGCGCCGATCAACGCCGCGACACCGCCGAGCAGCCATTTCCCGCGTTTGGACATATTAAGGAAACCCCCGACACGGTGGTGAGGTTCCCTATAGGTGGGCAGTATGCCTGGTTATAGCATTTCCAGCGGCCGCGCCCGGGTCGGCGGCGGGAAGGCGGCATCCAGCGCGGCCAGATCCTCGGCGGCGAGATCGATCTCCAGCGCCGCGCGATTGTCGCGCACATGGGCGGCGTGCGCCGCCTTCGGGATGGCGATGATGTCGCCCTGGCGCAGCAGCCAGGCCAGCGCCAATTGCGCCGGGCTGGCGTCGTGGCGTTCCGCCAGGCGCTGCAAGACGGGCTGGCGCAGCAGCCGGCCCTGCTCGATCGGCGAATAGGCCATCACCGGCACCCGACGCTGCCGGCACCAGGGCAGCAGATCGAACTCGATGCCCCGGCGCGACAGGTTGTAGAGCAGCTGATTGGTGGCGAGATCGCCCCCGCCTGGCAGCGCCGCCAATTCCCGGCAATCCTCGATATCCAGATTGCTGACGCCCCAATGGCGAATCTTGCCGGCCCGCTGCAATTCCTGGAATCCCGCCAGCGTCTCCTCCAGCCCCGGTCCGGCGCGCCAATGCAGCAGATAGAGGTCCAGCCGGTCGGTGCCCAGATGCTTCAGGCTGCGTTCGCAGGCGGCGATGGTGCCGCGCCGGGTGGCGTTGCCGGGCAGCACCTTGCTGACCAGAAAGACATCGTCGCGCCGGCCGCGAATCGCCTCGCCCACCAGCGCCTCGGACGCGCCGTCGCCATACATTTCCGCGGTGTCGATCAGCGTCATGCCGAGGTCGATGCCCAGGCGCAGGGCGGCGATCTCCTCCTGCCGCTGGCGCGGATCGTCGCCCATGCACCAGGTTCCCTGGCCCAGAAGGGGGACGGCCTCGCCGGAGGGGAGGCGGGTGGTGGGGATGTCGGTCATGTCTTGCCGATAGATGGGAAAGGCAGCGCGCGAATGCTACAGGCGAAATCGCCGATTGCGCAATTCCCGCAGCGTTACGAGGTGGTTAATCGTTCGTTCACGGTTGCCGGACTATTCTGCGCTTCGGCAGCCGGAGACCAAGCCGTTGCAACTAATACCCAACCCATCGCATGACAGCGCGCCGATGATACCGATCCACCCTTCGGGCCTGTCGGCGCCGGACCCATTTTTGATTGCGCACGGCAAACTCGCAGCCCTCCAGCGGCTCTGGCAGAAGCGCCGGGGCGAGCGCCGAGTGCCATCGCGCGGCGATTTCAGTTTTGAGGATTTGGGGCCCTGGATGGGCAATCTGGGGATTCTCGAAGTCGAGCCGGCCCCGCTGCGGTTCCGGTTCCGGCTCTATGGCACGCGGCTGGTGGACTTCGACGATTGCGACTTCACCGGCCGCTATCTCGACGATGTGCTGACCGTGGAATGGCGGCAACGGGTGATCGCGCATTACCGGCGCTGCGCGGAAGAGGCGCGCCCGGTCTATACCATCGGCGCCAGCGGCCGGAAGGATTGGCTGACGATCCACCGGCTGCTGCTGCCCTGCAGCACGGACGGCAGCAGCGTGGACCGCATCATCGTGGGGCTGTATCCGGAAAACCCTGGCCGGCAGTCGGGCTGGCCCTCGGGCCGGCCGGGGCGGTCGGTCTGATCAGGACTGGCCCTTCTTGGCATTGGCGAAGAACAGCGGCTCGCCATCGATCTTGTAGTCGGCGATAGCCTTCTGCCCTTCAGCGGAAACCAGCCAGTCGATGAAGGCCTGGCCCAGCTCCTTCTTGACGTGCGGATGCTTGGCCGGGTTCACCAGCATGACGCCATACTGGTTGAACAGCTTGGCGTCGCCCTCGACGGCGATGACGAGATTGCCGCGATTCTTGAAATTCAGCCAGGTGCCCCGGTCGGTCAGCGCATAGGCGTTCATGGCCGAGGCGGTGTTCAGCGTCGGCCCCATGCCGGAGCCGGTTTCGCGATACCAGTCGCCGGCGCCCTTGAGCTCAACGCCGGCCGCCTTCCAAAGCCGCTGCTCGGCCTTGTGAGTGCCGGAATCGTCGCCGCGCGAGGCGAAGGGGGTCTTGGCGGCGGCGATCTTCTTCAAGGCGGCGTCGATATCCTTCATGCCCATCACGCCGGCCGGATCGGATTTCGGGCCGACCACGACGAAATCGTTATACATCACCTCGAATCGCTCGACGCCATGGCCCTCGGCGACGAATTTCTTCTCCGAATTGGGATCGTGCACGAACACCACGTCGGCGTCGCCGCGCCGGCCGGTATCCAGCGCCTGGCCGGTACCCTGGGCGATCACCCGCACATCGATGCCGGTCTTCGCCTTGAACATCGGCAGGATATGGCCGAACAGGCCGGATTGCTCGGTCGAGGTGGTGGAGGCGACCGTGATCACCTTCTCCTGGGCGATGGCCGGCGTGCCGCCGAGACTCAACGACAGGCAGAGGGCCGCGCCGATCAGGGCAGAATGGAGGATACGCATGGTGTAACTCCCTTGGTTGCGATGCTCACCACAGCAATTCGCCGCGGATGAAGGCGCGCGCCTCCGGCGTCCGCGGTTTGTGAAAGAATTCCTCGGCCGGCGTCTGCTCCAGCAACCGGCCATGGTGCAGGAACAGCACCTCGTCGGCCAGCCGCCGGGCCTGGCCGAGATCGTGCGTGGTCATGACGATCTTCATGCCCTCGGCGTGGCAGGCCGCCACCATGGTCTCGATGGATTTGGTGGCGGCCGGGTCGAGGGCGGATGTCGGCTCGTCCAGGAACAGCACCTGCGGGTTGCGCGCCCAGGCGCGGGCGATGGCCAGGCGCTGCTGCTCGCCGCCCGACAGCACCCGCGCCGGCCGGTCGGCCAGCGCGTCCAGCCCGAAGCGGCTGAGCGCCTGGCGGGCCCGGCCCTCGCGCTCGCCGCGCGGCAGGCCGGCCAGCGCCAGCGCATGGGTCAGATTGTCCAGCGCCGTGCGGCGCAGCAGCACCGGGCGCTGGAACACCATGGCGTGCCGCTTGTCGGCGTCAGGCAGGCCGCCGCGCCAGTCGATGCGGCCCTCGGTCGGTTGCAGCAGCCCGTGGCACAGGCGCAGCGTCAGGCTTTTGCCCGCGCCGTTCGGCCCCATGATCAGCGTGCGATTGCCGGCCGCCAGCTCGAAATCCAGCCCGTGCAGCAGGCGCTTGCCGCCGGCCGAGAAGCCCAGCCCGGACACCGAGAGCGGCAGGATGGAGAGCGTGCCATGCATGCCGTCCACCCCTTAGCCCGCCGCCCGCTGCGCCAGTCGACCGGCGACGAAGGCCCCGGTGTTGAGCAGCAGGGTGATGGCGATCAGCACGATGCCCAGGCCCAGCGCCAGCGCCAGGTCGCCCTTGCTGGTCTCCAGCGCGATGGCGGTGGTCATGGTGCGGGTATAGCCGGCGATATTGCCGCCGACGATCAGCACCGCGCCAACCTCGGCGCTGGCCCGGCCGAAGCCGGCCAGCAACGCGGTGATCAGGCTGAACCGTCCGTCCCACAGCAGCGTCGGGATGGCGCGCAGCCGCGACGAGCCGAGCGAGCGGAGCTGCTCGGCATATTCCGCCCACAGATCCTCGACGGTCTGGCGGGTCAGGGAGATGACGATGGGCAGGATCAGGATGGTCTGGGCCACGATCATCGCCCCCGGCGTGAACAGCAGCCCCAGAAAGCCCAGCGGGCCGGAGCGCGACAGCGCCAGATACACCACCAGCCCGGCGACCACTGGCGGCAGGCCCATCAGCGCGTTGCTGATCACGATCAGCGCGCTGCGTCCTCGGAACCGGCCCAGCGCCAGCGCCGCCCCGGCGGGCAGGCCGATCAGGCTGGCGATCAGCACGGCGCTCAAGGTGACCTGCAGCGACAGCATCACGATGGCGCCCAGCGCCGGATTGCCGCTGACGATCAGTTCTATGGCGGTTGAGAAGGCGTTTGGCTGGTTCATGGCGTTTCCTGGCGTCGACTATGCCATCAGTGCCAAAAAACGAAAATGATAGAATTTTCGGCAAAAAACATCACAACAAGGCGCACTATCGATTGATTGCCCTTCGCGGCGAAACGGGCTCAAATCAGCGATCTGAAACTGACGGGCCGGCCACGGGCCGCCCGCGATCATTCCCGGGGGAATACAGACCAATGAGTGCGCAATCGAAGATCGCCATCGTTACCGGTGCGGGCACCGGCGTGGGCAAGGCCGTCGCCCTGGCGCTGGCCAAGGACGGGTTTTCCATCGTTCTCGCCGGCCGCCGCAAGGAGCCGCTGGAGGCGGCCGCCAAGGAGGTTGAGGCGCTGGGCGTGAAGGCGCTGGCGGTGCCGACCGATGTGGGCGATCCGGCCCAGGTGAAGGCGCTGTTCGCCAAGACCAAGGAGGCTTTCGGCCGGCTGGACTTCCTGTTCAACAATGCCGGCATCGGCGCGCCGGCGATCCCGCTGGAGGAGCTGACCTACGAGCAGTGGAAGGCCGTGGTCGACGTGAACCTGACCGGCATGTTCCTGTGTATCCAGGAAGCCTTCAAGATCATGAAGGACCAGAACCCGCGCGGCGGCCGCATCGTCAATAACGGCTCGATCTCGGCCCATGCCCCGCGCCCGAATTCGGCCCCCTATACCTCTACCAAGCACGCGGTGACGGGCCTCACCAAATCGGCCTCGCTGGATGGCCGGAAATACGACATCGCCTGCGGCCAGGTCGATATCGGCAATGCGGCGACGGAGATGACCGACCGCATGGTCAAGGGCGTGCAGCAGGCCAATGGCGAGATGGCGGTGGAGCCGCGCATGGACGCCGCCCATGTCGGCAGTTCGGTCGCCTACATGGCCAGCCTGCCGCTGGACGCCAATGTGCAGTTCCTGACCGTGATGGCGACCAAGATGCCGTTCGTCGGCCGCGGCTGACCCCCTCACGCCGGACACGGAAAAACGGCCGCCTCGTGGAGGCGGCCGTTTCTTTTTGCGTCGGAACCGGGGTCAGCCGGCGACCGGTCCGCTGCGTCGCCGTTCCAGGATCTGCCGCAGGATGACGGCAAGGAACACGCCCACGCCGAGGATCTTGGCGTAGATCAGATGATGCTCGGTCATCGCATCCGACATGGCGTCGAGGATGCCAGGGAACAGCAGCAGGACGCCCGAGATCAGCAGCGCCAGCCGCTCCGGCTTGGTCAGCTTGCGCAGGAACCAGTTCTGCGCGCAGGACGCCAGCGCGCCGATGCCGATGCCGGTGGTGAGGATGACGATGACGACATCCATGACAGAGCCGCTTTCCGGCATCGCCAGCAGAATGCCGACGCCCGCCGGGTCGAGCACGAAGACGAACGGCACCAGGAAGGCCGGCAGCGTGTATTTCCAGCTTTGCAGCGTCGTCTTGTACGGGTCGCCGCCGGTGATCGCCGCCGCCGCGAAGGGCGACAAAGCGGTCGGCGGGGAAACCTCGGACAGCACGGCGTAGTAGAAGATGAACATGTGCGCCGCGAAGGCCGGCACGCCAAGCTGGGTCAGCGCCGGGGCCGCGATCACCGCGCAGATGATGTAGGAGGCGGTGACCGGCACGGCCAGGCCGATGATCCACACGATCAGCGAGGTGTAGAGCGCGGTCAGCGCCAGATTGCCGCCGGCATAGCCGATGACGATGGCGCTGAACTTCAGGCCCAGGCCGGTCAGCGTGACCACGCCGACGATGATGCCGGCCGCCGCGCAGGTCGCCGCGATGGACAGGGTGGCGACCGAGCCGTTGGCCAGCGCCAGCAGCAGCTTTTTCGGATAGAGCGCGGTGTCGCGGCGGAAAAAGCTGACCGCGATCGCCATCACGATGGACCAGAACACCGAGGTGACCGGCGAGAAGCCCATCAGCAGGAAGGCGATGATCGAGACCAGCGAGGAGAAGTGGAAGCCATAGGTGCGGGTCATCGCCCACAGGCTTTCCTTCTTCTGGATCGTCACGTCATGGATGCCGAAGCGCCCGGCATCCAGTTCCACCATGACGAACAGCGCCAGATAGTAGAAACAGGTCGGGATCACCGCCATCCGGATCACGTCCAGATAGGAGATGCCGAGGAATTCCGCGATCAGGAAGGCGGCGGCGCCCAGCACCGGCGGCGACAGGATGGCGCCCAGGCCGCCGGCCGCCAGCAGGCCGCCGGCATCCTCCGCGCGATAGCCCGAGCGTTTGAGCATCGGCCAGGCGATGGAGCCCAGCGTCACCGTGGTCGCCACGCCGGAGCCCGACGGGCCGCCCAGCAGGAAGGAGGCGAAGGTGACCGCCCGGCCAGCGCTGGTCGGCTTGCCGCCCATCATGTTGAAGGAGAAATCGATGAAGAACTTGCCCGCCCCCGACGCCTGCAGGATGGCGCCGAAGATGGTGAACAGAATGATCAGCGTCGAGGAGACGTCGATGGCCGGGCCGAAGATGCCTTCCAGCGTGATGTAGAGCTGGCCGATCAGGCGGTCCATCTCATAGCCGCGATGCGTCCAGGGCGCCGGCAGGTAGGGGCCGAACACCGCATAGGCCAGGAATATGAGGGCGACGACCGGCATGATCGGCCCGGTGCTGCGGCGCGCGGCTTCCAGCACCAGCACGATGAAGGCGCCGCCCATCCATATATCCAGGGCGAAGGGCAGCGTCGAGCGGTCGGCCAGCTCCTCGCCGCCTTGAATCAGGTACCAGATCGTGACGATGGAGGCGATGGCCAGCAGCACGTCCCAGAAATAGACCTTGTTCCGGAAACGCTCCGACACCGGAAACATCATATAGATCAGGAACAGCGCGAAGCCGACATGGACCGGCCGCAGGATCTGCGCCGAGACGATGTCGTAGGCGGCATACAGGTGGAACAGGGTCATGGCCAGCGCCACGCCCATGATGAAATACCAGAACCAGCCGCTCAGCCGGTTTACGGCGCCTTCTTCTTCCTCAACGAATTTCTCGGCCTTCCGCAGGGCCTCTTCGCTGACGGCATCGTCGGATTTCAACTCGTCACGAGCCGAATCAGCACTCATTTTCTGTCTCCCCTGCCGACGGCGGCCCGCGCCGTCAGGCTCCCCTATTCTCTAAATCAGCGCCCTGCTTCGATTAAGTCGAAGCAGGGCGCTTTGGTACGTCTATCGATGGCTTCAGGCCTTTAGTTGACCTTGTGGCCCTTCTCGGTGAAGAACTTCACCGCGCCCGGGTGGAACGCGGCCGGCGAATTCCCGGCGACCTGGTTCTCCATGATCACCTCGGCGGCGGCCTTGTGGGTCGCGACCCACTCATCCTTCTTCTCGAAGATCGTCTTCACGATGTTGTAGGCGACATCGTCGGGCATGGATTCATGCACGACCAGAATGTTCCAGACATTGGCCTGCTTGTTGTCTGCTTCCTGGCCCGGATAGGATTCGGCCTTGATGATGCCCTGGGAATAGAGCGGGCCCCACTTGGCGTTCATCTTCTCGACCAGGTCGGAATGATCGATCAGGTGCAGATTCAGGCCCGGCGTCGCGCCCAGATCGGTAACGGCGGAGGTCGGCACGCCGCCCACCCAGAAATAGGCGTCGATCTTGCCGTCCTTCACCGCATTGGTCGATTCGGCCACGCCAAGGCGCTCGCGGGTGATGTCCTTCTCCGGGTCGAGGCCGGCGGCCTGCAGAACGCGGAAGGCCATCACCTCGGTGGCGCTGCCCTGGGAGCCGGTGGAAACCCGCTTGCCCTTCAAATCTGCGACCGACTTGATGCCGGTGGATTCGGTGGTGACCACATGCATGCGGTTCGGATACAGCACGGCCAGGGTCTTCAGCCCCAGCTTCTGGCCCTTGAACTTGCCTTCGGCGCGCAGCGAATCCAGCGTGGCGTCGGCCATCGCGAAGGCGATGTCGGCGCGTTCCGCGCCCACGAGCTTCAGATTATCGACGGAGCCGCCGGTAACCTCGGCGGTCGCCGACCAGCCCTTGACATACTTGGTCAGCATGTTCGCCAGGCCGCCGCCCAGCGGATAATACACGCCGCCGGTGCCGCCGGTGACGATCGACATGGCACGATCCTGGGCATTGGCGTTCGTCGCCAGCCCCAGGCCCATCAGGACCGCAAGTCCCCATGCAAGACGTTTCATCGAATTCCTCCCAATTGTTCGGTTTGACTGCCCGCCTTCTTGAGTCGCCGGGCGAGTTCCGGACGGACTATATAGTTAGTTGGCGGCCGCATCTACCCATTCTGATGCGCGCCTACAAATAGAAATGCCCGCATCCGCCGTTTCCTCCAATAGATCGCCGCGTTTTATTGCAGCGCAGCATGAGGCGGTCTGTGAGCCTGCGGCAATGCATCCCTTGTGCTTGCCGGGACAAACACCGAGGCTGGCCCTGGTTTTTTGCCAGAGGGGAAGGCGACATATGCGGATATGGCTGATCGCGGCGGGGCTGAACGGCGCGCTGTTGGTGGTTCTGGGGGCGCTGGGCGCGCATGGCTTCAGCGGCGACGAGTATGCGCGCTCCCTGTTCGATACGGCGTGGCGCTATCAGGGGCTGCATGTGTTGGCGATGCTGGCCGTGGCGCTGGCGCTGCCCGTGTTCGCCGGGCGGGCGCGGATCGCGGCGCTGGCGGCGCTGGCGCTGTTCGCGCTGGGCAGCGTGTTGTTCAGCGGCTCGCTCTACCGCATGGCCTGGACCGGTGAGGGGCTGTTCGGCGGCGCCGCGCCGCTGGGCGGCGGCGCGCTGATCCTGGGCTGGCTGGTCGTCGCGCTGGCTGGCGGATTGCATCGCCCGCCACCCGCCGCCTAGAATGACGCGCGAACGGAGTATGCCGGAAGGGTGGGCCGAGATGCGCAGGCAGGGCGCGACCAAGCAGGCCAAGCTGGGACAGCGGCTGCTGACCGCCTATGTGCTGCTGTCATGGACCGCGCTGCTCGCCCTGCTGCCCTTTCTCTATAACCAGCGCTATTTCCTGGATTTCTGGCACATCCTGCTGACGGTGGTGCTGATCGCCAATGTCATCGTCGGCACGATGGCGCGGATTTACTTCAAGGATTATCAGGGCTAGCCGTCAGCAATGCCTCCAGCGCCGTATCGACGGCGTCGGTGGGAATGGCGGCCATCTCCGACGCGCCGAAGCGTTCGGCCTGGATGAAATGCGCGCGCCGCGTGACCGGCCCGAACTTCTCCGCGCTGGTCGGCCCGTAGAGCACCGTCAGCGGCGTATCGGCGGCGGCCAGCATGTGGCTGACGCCACTGTCGTTGGTCACTGCCCCGGCCATACGCCGGCCGATCGCCATGGTGCGCATCGGGTCGAAACCGGCGCCCCATAGCGCGATATCCTGTTCCGGGAACAGCGCGGTCGGCACCGCCTCGCGGATCGCCGGCAACTCAGCCATCTCCGCCGGCCCCAGGATGAACACCGGCACCCGGCCGCGCGCCGCCTGCCGTTGCGCCAGGTCGACGAAACGCTCCAGCGGCCAGCGCTTCACTGCCTGGCCGGCCCCCGGCGCGAAGCCGACATAGGCCGCCCCGTCCGGCAATTGCGCCGCCGCCTTGGCCATCAGCGATTCCGGCAGGCGCAGGCTGCGGTCGAGCCCCGGGCTGACCCCGGTCACCAGGGCGATCAGGTCGTTGAAACGCTGCAATATATGGTCGGGGCGCTCATAGCCGGCGGGCGGCTTGCGTTCCGACAGGCGGAACTGCGCGGCGCCGCTGACGAACAGCCCATGGCGCAGCCGGCGGGCGCACAGCGAGCGCCAGACGATCTGCTGGGTATCGATGACGACATCGTAGCGCTGGCGCAGCCGCACCGGCCGCAGCAGCTCCAACGGGCTTCGGCCGAGCGGGGCCTCGGCCAGAATCTCGTCCAGCAGGTCGGTCGCCAGCGGGGCGATGCGGTCCTTGTAGACGGTGGTGCTGGGGCAGATCCAGGTCAGCCGCGCGCGCGGAAAGCTGGAGCGCAACGCGCGCAGGAAGGGCAGCTTATAGACGCCGTCGCCGATGATCTCGCCGCCGCTATAGATCGCGACGCTGTCGAAGTCAGCCATGATGCGGCCGTTTGCTGCCGGCCACAGCGCTGCGCACCGCATCGACGGTGATCCGGGCCATGCCGTGCTGCTTGTCGGGAATGCCGTCGGGCGGCAGGATCGCGGTGATCGCGCTGCTATGGGTCAAGGGCGGCGTCGCGCCGAACAGGCCGAGGGCGGGAATGCCGGCGGCGGCGGCCAGGTTCAGGAAGCCGGTATCGTTACCGACATACAGGTCAAGCGCGCCCAAAAACGGCAGGATGTCGCCGATCGGCATGTCGAAAGTCTCCACCAGCCGGTCCGATTCCCGGCCCAGCGCGGCGCGGATGACGGGCAGGAACGGGGCTTCCGCCGGCCCGCCCAGCAGGAAGAAGCTGCCCCAGCCATCCTCCGTCAGCCCGGCGATCAGCGCGGCGTATTTCTCCGGCCCCCATTGCTTATAGGCTTCCGAACTGCCGAGCCCGATGCCGATCCAGGGGCGCAGGCGGTCGGCATGGCGGGCGCGGGCCTGGCTCAGCGCCTCGGGGGCGATGCGCAGCCGGGGCTCCGTCTCCGCCACCACGATGCCGGCGCTCTTCAGATAGGCGTCGGCCAGCTCCAGCGGATGGGCGCGGCGCAGGGCCTGCGGTAAATAGGGGCCCTGGTTCAGATAATAGCGCTGGCGGGCGAAACCGTAGCCGAACCGCTCCGGCACGCCGGCCAGCCAGGCGGCGAAGGCATAGCGCCAGCTATGATGCAGCACATAGACCCGGCGAAACCGTTCCTGCCGCAGCATCAGGCCCAACCGGCCGGCCCCCAGCCAGCCATCGTGTCGGCCCTTGTCGTCGTTCTGCGACCGGTCGAGCCAGAGCACCCGGCGCACTGCCGGGTCGCCGGCGAAAATCTGGTCGGCGCGCGAGCGCGGCTTGGTGATGATCGTCACCGGCTCCCCCAGCGCCTGCGCCAGGGCATGGATGTGCGGGAGGTGCCACACCATGTCGCCGACGCCCGGCAGCGGCTGGATCACCGCCACGTCGCCGCTGATTGCGCCATTCATGCTGCCGCCCCAGGATGAGAGCCGGGGTGGGAGGGGGCAGGCGGCGCCAGCATGTCGCGGGCGGCGGCGGCGGCCTGCTCGACCGTGATGCCGTCCATCAGCCGTTCGCCCGGCAGCACGCCGCTGTCGGCCGCCTGGACCAGGCTGCGCCAATCCTCCGGCGTGCGCACTAGCCGGCAATGCGGTCCCCAGGGGCGGTAGCGCTGCGCGTTGGTCGGCCCGAACAGGCCCAGCGTTGGCGTGCCGGCGGCGGCGGCGGCGTGCATCAGGCCGGAATCATTGCCGACATACAGCGCGCAGCCGGCGAAGGCGGCGGCGGTCGGCATCACCGGCGCGCCGACCATGTCGATGATGCGCGGACCGAACCGGTCGAACAGCGGCTGCACCACCGCGCGCTCATGCGCGGCGGCGCTGACCAGGATGGCGGCGTCGGGCAGCGGCCCGTCCGGCGCGGTCAGCCGCTCGGCCAAGGCGGCGAAGCGCTCGACCGGCCATTGCTTGGCCGGCCAGTTCGCCGCCGGTCCCAGCGCCAGCACGGGCCGGTCGGCGGGGATCACCCGCCTGGCCTCGCGCCGGTCGGCCTCGGACAGCCAGAGGCGCGGCGCGGTGGGCGGCTCGTCGCCGATCAGACTCGCCAGCTCCTCCACCACATGGCGGCCGGGCTGGTGCGCGCCCAGGCGGATGATGCTGGCCCGGCGCAGCAGGTAGCTGACGGCGGAATTGCGCAGATCGACGATCCTGTCCCAGCGCTGCGGGATCAACTCGCGCCATAGATGCAGCCAATGCAGGGCATGCCGGCGCTTCTCCAGCCCGATCACCCGCTCCAGCCCCGGCAGGGCGGCGAAAAGCGGCGCGGGCAGGGGGCCGCAGACCACCGTTGTCCGGCAGCCCGGATGGCGGTCCAGCAGCGCCGCGAGCAAGCCGGTCGACAGCACGGCGTCGCCCAGCCGATTGGAGGTTATGAAAAGCAATTTCAAACGACGAATCCCCTTGCCCCGACCGGGGGTCCCACCGGGGCCTTTTCTACGCTGGCCGGGCTATCGGAACAACCGGCCTGTTATTGGGGCGGGACCGATGGGGAAGAAGAGGAGGAGATCACGGCGGATTCCGCCCCGTTCACCGCGCCTTGCGTGGCCAGCCAGGACCGGCTGCGCCCGATGATCTCGGCCAGCAGCGTCGCCTGGTCGGCGGCCAGGCTCATATGGTCGCCTTCCAGCGTTTGCGCGGTTTTCGGTTCCGGGGTGAGGGCGCGCAGGCGCGCGGCCGAGGCGGCGGGGATGATGCGGTCGGCGGACCCGTCCAGCAGCAGAAAGCGGCCCTGCAGATGCGCCAGATGCTCGGCCGGCTCCAGCGGGATCAGCAGCCGGTCGGCGGCCAGGCCCAGCAGCGGCTTGGCCCAGTCCGGCCGGAGATGGGGATTGGCCGCGACGATGTCGCCCAGATCGGTGCCGCCATAGGCCAGGACGGTCCAGCCGACCGGGTGGCCGGCCTGCGCCAGCACCCGCTGCACGCTGGGGGCGACCATCGCGCCCAGGGAGTAGCCGAGCAGGCTGACCCGCTGGGTATCGGCCCAGGGCTGGCCATCGAGCCAGGACAGAATCGCCTCGACCTGGCCGGGAATGCTGAGCGCCCGGTCGCGCATGTCGAAGGACAGGGCGTTCAGCCCGCCGCTGATCGACACATCGGCCGGCAGCGGCCAGTCATAGCCGATCAGCACATTGTCGCCAGCATTCTGGATCGGGCGGATATTCTCGATGCCGGTGCGCATGCCGCCCAGCACGATGATCACCGGCATCGGGCCGCCGGGAAGCTGCGCGGGCAGGGAGATGGTCGCCCGCACCTCTTTCAGCGTCGGGTCGCTGAACACCATCCGGCGGTCCAGCCGATCGTCGCGCAGCACCTGAGACTCGCGCTCGAATGTCAGGCGGCCTTCGGCGCGCGGCAGGGCGGCCAACGGATCCTGGAGCGCCAGCCACGCCATCCAGCCGGCCAGCAGCACAACGCCGGTCAGGGCGATGCCGCCGAGCAGCAAGGCGCCATGCCAGAGGAAATGCTTCAGACTCTGGGGAGCGCCGGAGGAGCTTTTGGATAGATCAACCATCACAGCGCCGGACTCTGGTCGGGCAAAGTGGCGCAAAGGTGGCTGCTCCACGGTGATGTCTTGGCATTCGCCGTTTGAATACGGCAAAAACGGTAGCCAGGGCTGCTGGCGATGCGACAAAAAAACGTCACAAAAAATTGACGTTCGATTTTCTTTGAGAAAGGCGCGAAAAAATCAGCGAATAATCTATTTGTTTCAATGAATTGTGGGGTATTTTCGCTGAGCGTTCGAACAGTCAGACGCGAAATCCGGGAAATGCCGGTAAGTTGCGGGCGGGCCAGGGAAAATTCGCCCTTGCACGGCCGGGTGGTTGGGCATATATCGGCGTCCAGAGCGTATTCGCACGTACCAATGGCCCACGTGGTTAAGTAACGACGTAACGCGTCTCTTTTGGCTCAATTGGCGGCGGTGGCCGCCTGGTCCGAAGGGGTCTTGTTATGAATTCGTCCTGTACCACCGGGGGCTGAGACACCCCCCCGAAACGAACCTTGCGCGGTCCCACAGGCTGACTGGATCAGCCGCCGAACCCGCCAAGCACGTCTCACTTCATAGCCTTCTCATGCCGTCGCGCGATTCGCGGCGCCAATAGGGTTCTGTCGCGATCCGCCGGTTTGCCGGCGGGTCAACGGGGTCGCATCATCCGCGCCCCCCAAGGGAGTGCTGTCATGGCTCATACGCTGGACGTCCTGTCCGATCTCGCTGCCCGACGACGCGGTGCCGTCAACCGCCTGCCGTCCGTCGATGGCGTCGTCTCCGCGCTGAAGCCGGGCGACCCGCTGGTCTGCCTGCGTCCGCGCTTGATCGAGGCGACCGCGCGCAGCTTCACCTCCATTTTTCCCGGCCGCGTCTTCTATGCCGTGAAGTGCAACCCGGACACCGCCGTGTTGCGCGCGTTGAGCGCCGGCGGCGTCAGCCATTTCGACGTCGCCTCGCTGACCGAGATCGAGACCGTGCACCGGCTGCTGCCGGACGCGCGCATGGCCTACATGCATCCGGTGAAGCCGCGCGCCTCGATCCGCGAGGCCTATGCCAAGTATGGCGTGCGCGATTTCTCGCTCGATTCGGTGGACGAGCTGGCGAAGATCATCACCGAGACCGGCCATGCCGCCGATCTGGGCCTGTTCGTGCGCCTGAAGCTGCCGAAGGGCAATGCCGTCTACGATCTGTCCGGCAAGTTCGGGGCCGCGCCGGAGCAGGCGGTGACCCTGCTGCGCGCCGCCCGCGACGCCGGCAAGCGCGTCGGCCTGTGCTTCCATGTCGGCTCCCAGTGCCTGGACCCGAGTGCCTATGAGCGCGCCCTGGATTTGGCGGGCGAGGTGATCCGCGCCGCCGGCGTGCAGCCGGACGTGCTGGATGTCGGCGGCGGCTTCCCGGTTTCCTACCCGGACGCCACCCCGCCGGCGCTGTGGGAGTTCATGAGCGCCATCGCCCGTGGCTTCCGCCGCCTGAACCTGCCGAAATGCGAGCTGTGGTGCGAGCCGGGCCGCGCGCTGGTCGCCGCCGGCGCGTCGCTGGTCGTCCAGGTGCAGCTGCGCCGGGGCAATGAGCTGTTCATCAATGACGGCGTCTATGGCTCGCTGTCGGATGCCGGCGTGCCGGCCTTCCAGTTCCCGGTGCGGCTGGTCCGCCCGGGCGGCGAGCAGGCTTCGCAGGAGATGCAGGACTACATCTTCTTCGGCCCGACCTGCGACAGCGCCGACCGCATGGCCGGCCCGTTCCCGCTGCCCGCCGACATGCGCGAGGGCGACTGGATCGAGATCGGCCAGATGGGCGCTTACACAAATGCGCTGGCGACGCCGTTCAACGGCTTCTATCCGAATACGTTCGTGGAATTGGAAGACGAGCCCCCCTCCGTCGGTGGGGCCGACTAGCGCCTTTTAGCCAAGGATCACGCGCATGAAACCCAGTCAGGGCAGTTTTCCCAGCACCGCCACCGGCGAGACCGCCTGGCTTGCCTTCACCGAATGGGGCCCGCGCAGCAATGACCGCGTGGCGCTGTGCGTGCACGGCCTGACCCGCCAGGGTCGCGATTTCGACCGTCTGGCGGCGGCCCTGCAGCCCGATTACCGCGTCCTCTGCCCGGATGTGGTGGGGCGTGGACGCAGCGGCTGGCTGTCGATGAAGGAGGATTACCATTACGGCACCTATGTGAAGCACGCGCAGGATTTGCTGACCTATCGCGGGCTGGGCGCGGTCGACTGGGTCGGCACCTCGATGGGCGGGCTGATCGGCATGATCCTGGCGGCGCAGGAGGATTCGCCGATCCGCCGGCTGGTGCTGAACGATATCGGCCCCTTCATCCCGAAGGCGGCGCTGGAGCGCATCGGCCAATATGTCGGGGAAGAGCTGGTCTTTCCCAGCCTGCATGCGGTCGACGAACATTTCCGGAAAATCTATGCCAGCTACGGCGAACTGACCGACGCGGAATGGAGCGAGATGGTCATGCACAGCGTCGAGCGGCAGCCGAACCACACTTATACGCTGCATCTCGACCCGGCGATCGGCGACGCCTTCAAGAGGGCGCCGTTGCAGGATGTCGATATGTGGTCGATCTGGGACCGCATCGAATGCCCGGTGCTGGTCATCCGCGGCGCGCAATCCGACGTGCTGCTGCCGGAGACCGCGGAGGAGATGACCCGCCGCGGCCCGAAGGCCGAGCTGGTGGAGATTCCCGGCTGCGGCCACGCCCCGGCGCTGATGAACGACGAACAGACCGCCATCGTGCGCGACTGGCTGCATGCCTGGGTCGAGCGCGACATCGCCGAGGAAGAGGCCGCGAAAGAGGCGGCGCAGGAATAGAAGGCGGCATGGCGAGCGTTCGGCACCGTCCCCCCGTTCCGGCCTTTCCGCCATTTTGCCCGCGTCCACCCTGGTGGAGCGGCGATCTGCAGACAATCCGCAACATCCTGACCGGCTATAATCCGGATTTGGCGGCCTTTCCGCATGAGCTGCTGCGCCTGCCGATGGAGGATGGCACCGGCGATCATCTGCAAGGCGCGCTGCACCGGCCCGCAGGCGAGAGGGGGCGGCCGCTGGCGGTGCTGATCCACGGGCTGACCGGCAGCCAGGACAGCAGCTATGTCTGCGCCAGCGCGCTTGCCCTGCTGCGCGCCGGCTATCCGGTGCTGCGGCTCAGCCTGCGCGGGGCGGGGGCGCTGCAAAGCGTCTGCCGGCAGCGCTACCATGCCGGGCGCAGCGTGGATCTGCGCCGTGCGCTCGGCTGGCTGGCGCCGGCCGCGCTGGCGAACGGGCTGGTGCTGGCCGGCTATTCGCTGGGCGGCAACATGCTGCTGAAATTACTTGGGGAGGGCCGGGGCGAGGGGATAGGCGACCTGCCGGTGCTGGCGGCGGCCTCGGTCTCGGCGCCCATCGATCTGGCCGAAACCTCGCGCCGGTTCCGCGCGCCGCGCAATTTCCTCTATCACCGCTGGCTGCTGAACCGCATGAAGCAGGAGGCGCTGAACGCTCCCGGCCTGAGCGAAACGGAGCGGCAGGCGATTCTGGGCTCCCGCGATGTCTATGAATATGACGACCGTTTCATCGCCCCGGGCAACGGCTTCGCCGGGGCGGAGGATTACTACGCCCGGTGCAGCGCGCTGGGCTTCCTGGCCACTATCCGCGTGCCGACGCTGGCGATCCACGCGGCGGACGATCCCTGGATACCGGCGGCGATGTATCGCGGCTTCGACTGGGCCGACAATCCGGCGCTGACATTATTGCTCGCCTCCGGCGGCGGGCATGTCGGCTTTCACGACCGGGAGCCGGTCGCCTGGCATGACCGCTGCCTGCTGGCCTTCTTTGCTGGGTTCCGGATCAGCGGTTAAGCAGTTTCGCCGCCTCGATGGCGAAATAGGTCAGCACCCCGTCCGCCCCGGCGCGCTTGAAGGCCATCAGGCTTTCCAGCACCACGCGGTCATTATCGAGCCAGCCATTCTGGATCGCGCCCTTCAGCATCGCGTATTCGCCGCTGACCTGATAGGCGAAGGTCGGGATGCCGAACTCCTTCTTCACCCGGTGCACGATGTCAAGATAGGGCATGCCCGGCTTCACCATCACCATGTCCGCGCCCTCAGCGATGTCGAGGGCGACCTCGCGGATTGCCTCGTCGGTGTTGGCGGGGTCCATCTGGTAGGTCGACTTGCTGGCCTTGCCCAGGGTCTTGGCGGAGCCGACGGCGTCGCGGAACGGCCCGTAGAAGGCCGAGGAATATTTCGCCGCATAGGCCATGATCTGCACATCCTGGTGGCCGGCGGCGTCGAGGGCGCGGCGGATCGCGCCGATGCGGCCATCCATCATGTCGGACGGGGCAATGATGTCGCAGCCGGCCTCGACCTGCACCAGCGCCTGGGCGCAGAGAATGTCCACCGTCTCGTCGTTCAGGATGCAATCATCCTGCAGCACGCCGTCATGGCCGTGATCGGTGAACGGGTCCAGCGCCACATCGCACAGGATGCCGAGATCGGGGGCGGCATCCTTGATCGCCTTGATGGCGCGGCACACCAGATTGCCCGGCCGGGTCGCCTCGCTGCCGGTCACGTCCTTGGCGGCGGGATCGATCTGCGGGAACAGGGCGATGACCGGAATGCCCAGAGCCTGGGCCTCTTTCGCCGCCGCGCCGATGCGGTCCACCGTGTGGCGCAGCACGCCGGGCATGGAGGCGACCGGCTGCGTGAGGCCTTTGCCTTCCATGACGAAGACCGGCCAGATCAGATCGTTCACCGACAGGCTGTTCTCGCGCACCAGGCGGCGCGACCAGTCGGTGCGGCGGTTGCGGCGCATCCGGGTCTGCGGAAAGGCCGGCGCGGCGGTTGCGGCGGCCGGCTCCGGCTGGCTGCCCCGGGTGCCGAGGGGCGGGCGGGCCGTCAGGTCATTCATGGCGATGTCCACTCATATCCGATTCAGCCCGATATTAGGCGCTGCCGGCCGTATCGCGCAACCGAGCGGACGATGGGCCTAATCGGCCGGCGCGTCGCAAAGGCACGGGTTGGGGACGGGAATGTAGCGCGTATTCGGTGTGGCGGCGCCGGTCTCGTCGGAAAAGTCGGGCGCATAGGACACGATCGTGATGCCCAGGATCAGCGACGCTTCCGTACCGGTTTCCCGCAACGGCAACACCAGCCGCTCACCGCGCACCGCCTGTCGGGTCAACGAATGGATCGCCCCCTCGGCGTATAGAAAGCAGGGAGTTTTAACGATTTTTAGATAATTGTTGTTTATCTCTTTGCGGAACTTGATTGGAATCAAATCGTCTAAATATCGGCCGACCAGATTGCCATGATGGAAAAAGTTCAACTCTTCACCGGCCAACCGAAAGCGAAACCGATGGCTGTCGCGCAAATAGTCACACATCCAGACATACGGCAGCGCATCCCAAATCGCCAGCGGATCCAGATCGGCGCGCGACGGCAACCGCTGTCCTTTCCGTATATCCAGCCAGTGCCGGAGGACGAGTTGCAATCGTCGATCGGCGCTAGACGGAAGTATGGGCGCCGCATCGTCCACTGCGTGCCTCTCTCTGTTGAACACCATCTAAAAGTAGTATGTGATTGTGAGCATAATAGTGTGCAGATGCCCTGTCTACCTTTAGCCAATGCCGGACGGCACATACTGAGTTTATGTTCGTAAACTGCATTAGTTTGCCTCCCCGTCCGTAGCCAGCGGCAGCTTTTGCTCCATGTTCATGACAAAAAGTCGTTTTGCCGTACTAATTAGGAACGAACGGGAATATTCTTTCGCGTGGAGCGAGGCGCTCTCCGTCGCGTTTCGTCGCTGTTCCAACGATCGGGCCAGAGTTCGTGAGGAGAAACGTCAATGAAGCGAGCAATGACCAGTTCGGCTTTCGCATATTTTAGAATCAATGCTTTACGGCATGCGGATTCGCTCAATCCATTTTCCAGGGCGAGAGCGGTGAGTGTTTTCCCACGTTTGCGGATGGCTGCGGCTATGTCAGCCGGATGCCAACCGGGGGACTGCTTGTCCATAGTCGTATTCTTCCCGGGCGCTGACGAAAAAGAGGGATGAGCAAATTATGACTGTGAACATACGTATAATTCATTTCCAACGTCAATTACGAACGGAGCAATCTTCCATATCTTCCTCAATGTTTGGAATTTTCCCAAGATAATGACGGATAAGCAGAAGTCTTCCGGCGCGACCGGCGATGGCGGCTCCCCTAGCGATGACCGCCCGCGCGCTCCTGACCGTCATGACGACTTTGCCGCCCGGATCGTCCGGCTGGCGGAGCTGTGCGGTGGCGTGATGGAGCTGGCGCGCCGGTCCGCCCTGTCGCATCAGGTGATCCGCAAATATATCCGCGGGGTTTCCGATCCGTCGCGCGAGCGGCTGGTGGCGCTGGCAGGGGCCGGGCCGGTGCATCTGGAATGGCTGGCGACGGGACGGGGCCCTATGTTGCTCTCCTCGACCGAGCGTGACGGCGGCGCCGGGGAAGGCGCGCCCGGCCCGCTGCAGCGGATGGTCGCCATACCGTTGATCGACCCCAGCACCCAGCCGGATGCCGACTCCACCTCACCGACCTACAGGGATCAGGGCTTCTTGTATATCGACCGGGAATCGCTGGCCGCCTTCTTCTGGCCGACGGCGGCGGACCTGGCGGTGTTCATCATGCGCGGCGACAGCATGGCCCCCACCATCAGGCCCGAAAGCCCGGTGATCATCGACCGCAGCGCCGCCGGCCGGGAGCCGGTCGACGGGGTGTTCGTCTGCCGGCTGGACGGCCGGCCGATGGTGAAGCGGCTGCAATGGCTGCCGGGTCGCCGGCTGCGCGTGCACAGCGACAACCCCGCCTACAAGAGCTATGAGCTGGACAAGCCGAAGGGCCCGCTCTTCGTCATCTACGGCCGGGTGCTGTTCAGCCTGCACCGGCCGTAGGCCGCGCCGCAGGGCAAAGCCCCCCGATTGCCGCCCCCGCATGGCGGTGCGGATTGACAGGTCTTCGCACCCTCTTATGATCCGGGCGACGGAGCGGGCCGCCAAGCGCCCGCCGGCCTGGAAGCCGGGAGTGGCCAGGGGGAGGCCAGGGGGGAGGCCAGGGGGGAGGAACAAAAAAGCATGGATTTCCAGCTCTCCGAGGATCAGCGTCTGATCCAGGATACAGCCCGGCAATTCGCCGCCGAGCGCATGGCCCCGCACGCCGCCGAGTGGGACGAGCAGCAGATATTCCCGACCGAGACATTGCGCGAGGCAGCATCTCTCGGCTTCGCCGGCATCTATTGCGGCGAGAGCCAGGGCGGCAGCGCGCTCACCCGGCTGGACGCCGCGCTGATATTCGAGGAGCTGGCAGCCGGCTGCGTTTCCACCGCCGCCTATATTTCCATTCATAACATGGCGAGCTGGATGATCGATTGCTTCGGCAATGACGAGCAGCGCGCTCGCTTTCTGCCCAAGCTGATGAGCATGGCGCATTTCGCCAGCTACTGCCTGACCGAGCCGGGCGCCGGCTCCGACGCCGCGGCGCTGAAGACCAGGGCGGTGCGCGATGGCGACCATTACGTGCTGAACGGCTCCAAGGCGTTCATTTCCGGCGGTGGCGACAGCGATGTCTATGTCGTCATGGCGCGCACCGGCGGGGAGGGGGCCAAGGGCATCTCCTGCCTGGCGGTGGAGAAGGGCACGCCCGGCCTGTCCTTCGGCAAGAAGGAGCGCAAGCTGGGCTGGAACAGCCAGCCGACCCGCGCCGTCATCTTCGAGGAATGCCGGGTGCCGGTCGCCAACCGGCTGGGGGCGGAGGGCGACGGCTTCAAGATCGCCATGAAGGGGCTGGATGGCGGGCGCATTAACATCGCCGCCTGCTCGCTGGGCGGCGCCCGCACGGCCCTGAATGCCGCGCGCGAGCATATGCAGGTGCGCACCCAGTTCGGCCGCAAGCTGGGCGAGTTCCAGGCGCTGCAATTCAAGCTGGCCGACATGGCGACCGAGCTGGAGGCCGCCCGGCTGATGGTGCATCGCGCGGCCTGCGCGCTCGATTCCGCCGACCCGCAGGCCACCATGCAGGCGGCGATGGCCAAGCGCTTCGCCACCGATATCGGCTTCCAAACCTGCAACGAGGCGCTGCAAATCCATGGCGGCTATGGCTATCTGCGCGATTATCCGGTGGAACGTCTGATGCGCGACGTGCGGGTGCACCAGATACTGGAAGGCACCAACGAGATCATGCGGGTGATTATCGCCCGCCAGCTTTTGCAATCGAATCAATAAGGAAGACGATGGACCAGGAAATCCGCTTCGAGGTGAGGGGCAAGGTCGGCGTGATAGCGCTCGACCGGCCGAAGGCGCTGAACGCCCTGTCGATGGGCATGATAGAGGCGCTTGACCCGCAACTCGCCGCCTGGGAGGAAGACGACGCCATCGAGGCGGTGCTGATCAAGGGCGAGGGCGGCAAGGCGTTCTGCGCCGGCGGCGATGTGCGCGCCATCTGGCAGTCCATCGTGCAGGGCAATGAGGGCAAGCCGAGCGATCTGTCGCGCGACTTCTTCGCCGCCGAATACCGCTTGAACCGCCGCATCCACCATTTCCCGAAGCCCTATGTCGCCCTGCTGGACGGCATCACCATGGGCGGCGGCGTCGGGCTGTCGCGCCATGGCCGGTTCCGCATCGCCACCGAGAAGACGATGATCGCCATGCCGGAGACCGGCATCGGCCTGTTCCCGGATGTCGGCGGCTCCTGGTTCTTGAACGAATGCCCGGGCTGGACCGGCTATTACCTGGCCTTGACCGGCGCGCGGCTGAACGCGGCCGACGCGATCTATGTCGAGATGGCCTCGCATTTCGTGCCGTCGGAGAAGATGGGCGCGCTGGAAGAAGCGCTCTACACCGCCGACTGGGCCGCCAGCGACCCGGAGACGGTGGTGCGCCATATCGTGCAATCCTTCGCCGACGCCGCCGGCCAGCCGCCGATGGCGGCCAACCGCGCGAAGATCGATGCCTGCTTCCGCCAGGACAGCGTGCCGGCCATCCTGGCGGCGCTGGAGACGGAAGGCGGCGCGTTCGGCCGCGAGACGCTGGAAACGCTGCGCCACCGCTCGCCGACCAGCGTGTGCGTCTCCTTCGAGCAGTTGCGGCGCGGGCGCGGCCTGTCCATCGAGGAGGCGCTGGCGATGGAGTATCGCCTGACCCAGGCCTGCATGCAGGGCCACGATTTCTTCGAGGGCATTCGCGCCGTGCTGGTCGACAAGGACCATGCGCCGAAATGGAACCCCGCGACCATCGAAGAGGTGGATGCCGCCCTGGTCGAGCGGCACTTCGCCGAGCTGGGCGCGCGGGAGCTGACTTTCTAAGAAAGAACCATCAGGGAGAACGCGACATGGCGACGATCGGCTTTATCGGCCTGGGCAATATGGGCGGCCCGATGGCGGCCAATCTGGTGAAGGCCGGGCACCGGGTGATCGGGTTCGACCTGCTGCCGGCCAATCTGGAGCGCGCCGGGGCCGCCGGCGTCACGCCGGCGTCGGACATCGCCGGCGCGGTCGCGGGGGCGGAGATCGTCGTCACCATGTTGCCGGCCGGCGCGCATGTGCGCCAAGTCTATACCGGGCCGGACGGCATTCTCGCCAGCGCTGCCAGGGGCACGCTGCTGATCGACAGCTCGACCATCGACGTCGCCTCGGCGCGCGCGGTCGCGGCGGCGGCGGCGGAGGCCGGCATGGCGATGCTGGACGCCCCGGTCTCCGGCGGCACCGGCGGGGCGGAGGCGGGCACGCTGACCTTCATGGTCGGCGGCGACGAAGCCGCCTTCGCCAAGGCCGAACCGGTCTTGCAGAAGATGGGCAAGACCATCGTGCATGCCGGCGGGCCGGGCAACGGCCAGGCGGCGAAGATCTGCAACAACATGGTGCTCGGCATCTCGATGATCGCCGTGTCGGAAGCGTTCGCCCTGGCCGAGAAGCTGGGGCTGGACCATCAGAAGCTGTTTGACATCTCGTCGAAATCCTCCGGCCAGTGCTGGGCGCTGACCACCTATTGCCCGGTGCCGGGGCCGGTGCCGACCTCGCCGGCCAATCGCGACTACAAGCCGGGATTCACAGCCGCGATGATGCTGAAGGATCTGAAGCTGGCGCAGGAAGCCGCGTCCCAGGCCGGGGCCAATACGCCGCTGGGCGCGGAGGCGGCGCAGCTTTACAACCTTTATTGCAGCCAAGGCCTTGGCGAGGTGGATTTTTCCGGCATCATCAAGATGATGAGAGGCGACGGCTCGAAATGAAATTGTAAAGGCCAGATATTGTATGGTAGATGATTGCAAGGGCAATTCAAAAAATTTTCAACTCGTTGTGGGGGCTGGTTAAAGGTGAAGGAGTCATATCTCGAGGCGATCAAGCTGATCGAGCGACTGCATCGCCAATTCCTCGAAGTCGTGAAGACGGAACTCGACCGCAATGGGATCGAGGACATCAATAACGTCCAGGCGTTGATCCTGTTCAATATTGGGTCGGACGAGTTGACCGTCGGGGAATTGACCAATCGCGGTTATTATCTTGGGTCGAACGTTTCCTACAATGTTCGCAAGATGGTGGAAAACGGCTATCTGATCCAGGAACGCTCGCCGCATGATCGCCGCTCGATCCGCGTGCGCCTGTCGGAAAAGGGCCTGGCGCTGTGCAACAATGTGGCCGCCATGTTCGAGCGTCACGCCAGCGATCTGGGCAAGGGCATCTCCAATCCGCAGGAGTTGCAGCAGGCCGCCGAATCCTATCGCACGCTGGAGCGCTACTGGGCCGACCTGCTGGATTTCCGTGGCCGTTCCCCGTTGAGCTGACCTTCCGCCTTCTCCTTCCTATAGAAACAGGCTCGCCAGCAGCGGCACCAGGATTGCCGTCGCCAGCGCATTCAGCCCCATGCCCAGGCTGGCGAACGCGCCGGCCACCTCGTTCACCTGCAACGCCCGCGCTGTGCCGATGCCATGCGCGGCGATTCCGGTCGCCAGGCCGCGCGCCCGCCAATCCTTGATGCGCAGCAAGTTCAGCGTCCAGGTCGTCAGCATGGCCCCGGCGATGCCGGTCAGCAGCACCAGCACGGCGGTCAGCGAGGGCAGGCCGCCCAGCTTCTCGGAAATGCCCATGGCGATCGGCATGGTGACCGATTTCGGCGCGATCGACAGCAGGGTCTCGCGCGTCGCCCCCATCGCCCAGGCCACGCCGACGGCGGTCACCATGGCGGTGGCCGAGCCGACGATCACGGTCGCCACGATGGCCAGCGCCGACCGCTTCACCGCCTGGAAATGGATATAGAGCGGAATCGCCAGCGCCACCGTCGCCGGCCCCAACAGGAAATGCACGAATTTGGCGCCGTCGAAATAGGTCTGGTACGGCGTGTCGGTGACCCACAGCAGCGCCACCAGCAGGATGACGGCGATCAGCACCGGGTTGGCCAGCGGAAACAGCTTCAGGCGGGTATAGACGTAATGCCCGGCCTGGTAGGCGACCAGCGTCAGCGTCAGCCCCAGCAGCGGGGAGGTGGAGAGATAGACCCAGATCTCGCGCAGGTCGGCGTTCATCTTTTCTCCTCCGGCGCGGCGTCGCGGCCGGTAAGACGGCTCAACCCCACCATCACCAGCGCGCTCACCGCGATGGTGGCGGTGGTCGAGACCAGCAGCGCCACGCTGATCGCCGCCCATTGATCGGCGATCAGCGACAGATACAGCACCACGCCTACGCCGGCCGGCACGAACAGCAGCGACAGATGCTGCAACAATCCGCTGGCCGTGCCGCGCAGATTGTCCGGCAGGTCGTTGCGGATCAGCAGGGTGGCGAACAGCAGCGCCATGCCGATCACCGGGCCGGGCAGCGGCAGGCCGCTGGCGCGGGCGATCACCTCGCCCGCAAGCTGGAAGAAAAGAAGGGTGGTCAGCGCGTTCAGCATCGGCTTTCCTTTCGGGCGAAGGCGGAGGCCCAAGCCTCCCACAGCCCGCCTTGAAGGAGAAGCCGCATGGCGCTGTATCGGTCGCGCTACCATCCGCCGGGCACCGCGCCCGGCACGCTCTCGACGCATCCCGATACGCCGGCCGGCGAGGCGACGCTGTGCCTGACGCGGTTCGACGCCGAGACGCTGGAGGAGCGCCCGGCCGCCACAATCGAGGAATGCCTGGCCGCCCTGCGCGCGGCCGAGGCGGCCGGCGGCAAGGGCACCGTCTGGCTGCATGTCGCCGGCACGCCCGATGCCGACCTGGCGGAGCGTCTGAAGGCGGCTTTCGGCCTGCACCCGCTGGCGCTGGAGGATGTGCTGAATGGCTGCCAGCGCCCGAAGGCGGAGATGTATGACGAGCATCTGTTCGTCGTGCTGTCGCATGCCGACTATACCGGCCGCGACCTGCATCTCTACCAGACCAGCCTGTTCCTGAAGGGCAATCTGGTGCTGAGCATCGATTGCTGCGCGGCCGATCTGCTGACGCCGATCCGCAACCGGCTGCGCCAGGGCGGGCAGATGCGCAAGCGCGGCGCGGATTACCTGCTCTATGCGCTGATCGATCTGGCGGTCGACCACAAATTCCCGGTGCTGGAGCGCCTGGGCGTCGCGGTGGAGGCGCTGGAGAACGAGTTGCTGGAGGATGCCGACGCCAAGGCCATGCCGCGCATCCACCGGCTGAAGCGCCACATGCTGCTGCTGCGCGGCATGCTCTGGCCCGAACGCGAGGTGCTGAGCCAGATGCAGCGCGGCGACATGGAACCGGCGATCAGCCGCAAGACCCAGGTGTTCCTGCGCGACAGCTACGATCACGCCGCGCAGGCGCTGGACCTGCTGGAAACCTACCGGGAGGTGCTGGCCGATCTGCAGAATTTGATATTGATGGCCAGCGGCAACCGGCTGAACGACATCATCCGGATCCTCACCGTCATCTCCATTATTTTCATGCCGTTGACCTTCATCGCCGGAATCTACGGCATGAATTTCGACCGCGAGGCCAGCCCCTGGAACATGCCGGAGCTGGGCTGGGCCTATGGCTACCCGGCGGTAATGCTGGCGATGCTCGCCATAGCGCTCGGCATGCTGTGGTTTTTCCGCCGGCGCGGGTGGATATGAATAATTTTTCGTTAAGGGGGCTGGCCGCGCGCGACTTCCATCATATTTGTATGCGCGAGTTACTAATTAAGTAGCCCTACTTTTACGGAGAATTCCCAGCATGTTCGGACTTTTCACGCGCGACGCCGTCGCGTGCGTGGACGCCTTGTCTCAATCCCAGGCGATCATCGAATTCAAGCCTGACGGCACCATCCTGACAGCCAATGGCAACTTCCTCACCGCTGTCGGCTATGGGCTGGAAGAAATCCAGGGCCGGCATCATGCGCTGTTCGTCGATCCGGCGGAACGCGAGAGCGCCGCTTACAAGGCGTTCTGGCCGTCGCTGGCCGCCGGCAAGTTCGAGGCCGGGGAATTCCGCCGCATCGCCAAGGGCGGCCGGGAGATTTGGCTGGAAGCCTCCTACAATCCGGTGCGCAACGCGCGCGGCGCGGTCTACAAGATCGTGAAATACGCCGCCGACATCACCGCGCGCAAGGCGGCGGCGGCTGACATGCTGGGCAAGCTGGAGGCGATCTCGCGCTCCCAGGCGGTCATCGAATTCCAGCTCGACGGCACCATCCTCGGCGCTAACGAGAATTTCCTGAACGCGGTGGGCTATACGCTGGCGGAGATTCAGGGCCGCCACCATTCGATATTCATCGATGCCGCCGAGCGCGACGGGGCCGAGTATCGCGACTTCTGGACACGTCTGGCGAAGGGCGAGTACCTGACCGGCCAGTTCCGCCGCATCGGCAAGGGCGGCCGGGAGCTTTGGCTGGAGGCGAGCTACAACCCGATTCTCGACGCCAGCGGCCGGCCGCACAAGGTGGTGAAGTTCGCCACCGATATTTCCGTCCGCAAGCGCCAGAATGCCGAGCTGGCCGCCAGCTTCGAGACCGGCGTGCAGACGCTGGTGCGCGAAGTAGCCCACTCCGCCGAGGGCACCGAGCGCTCGGCCCAGACGATGGCGGCCGCGGCCGAGCAGTCGAACCAGCAATCCACCATGGTCGCCGCCGCCTCCGACCAGCTTGCCGCCTCGGTGTCGGAGATCGGCCGGCAGATCGCCGACTCCGCCCGCGTGATCCAGACCGCCGTGGCCGAGGCCCAGCGCTCCGAGCAGATGGTGGCCGATCTGGTCGCCGCCGCGCAGAAGATCGGCGACGTGACCCAGCTGATCGGCGAGATCGCCGCGCAGACCAATTTGCTGGCGCTGAACGCCACCATTGAGGCGGCGCGCGCCGGGGAGGCCGGCAAGGGCTTCGCCGTGGTGGCGTCCGAGGTGAAAAGCCTGGCCACCCAGACCGCCCGCGCCACCGGCGAGATCGAGGAGCAGATCAAGGGCATCCAGGAATCCAGCCAGGTGACCGCCGGCGCCATCCGCCAGATCGGCCAGATCATCGCCCAGGTCAATGATATCTCCGGCGCCATCGCCCAGGCCGTCGACCAGCAATCCGCCGCCACCGGCGAGATCGCCGCCAACATCAACGGCGTCACCCAGGCCGCCCGCGAAACCGGGGAGACCGCCGCCTCCGTCCTCTCCACCGCCCGCGCCCTCAACGACCAGGCCGACCAGCTCCGCGCCAGCGTCGACGGCTTCCTGGTGAATGTGCGGGCGATGTAGAGTTTAATATTTTTCTAATCAAATTCACTTGGGGAAATGCAGCGGATTCCATAACTTCTTAATTTATTTAAAAATATCACATACTATGTATGCTATAAATTATTTTTTAATTGACCTTTGTATGGAGTCGACTAATCGACTTCCAGCTCCAACAATCTTTGACAGGACACGAATTTGTTCTTTGCATGCAGAAATTTTTGTTTGATTTGGATAATTTATCCTGTGATCAACTTCCCCCCATATTTCCTCAAAAAGAGTTCGTACTTGAATTTCACAGCATATGGGGGAATCTGATCGCGGTTTTATCAAATAATGGACGCTGGTATAATTAGTTGATTTGGTACTCACATCAAGATCGAATTTTTTGAAATACTGTTCACTTTCAGGATCCCAGGTATATGCCTTCCCTTTTTCGGCTAAAAACCAATCCCCATTGTTTATTTTTTCTCTTAATACATCATCTATAAATTGAAAATCTTCCTGAAATAACAAAAGTATTCTCACTCCAGAAAGGTCTGTGATTTTTGAATAAAAATTATTAAGGTTTATTTCTGTTTCAGAGTTTCTTTTTCGAATAATTTTCTCCTTAAGATGTTTTTTGTTTTTTAGCCTTTTTTTAGTCGAGTGTATTTTTTCTTTGTTTTCAAGCTGTAGTTTTGGGTGGTTCGCAAAAAAAGATTCGACCGTATCCATGAAAATTGTCAATTCATGTCTGATTTCGTCATATTTTTTTTCAAATTGCTTCCATTCAGTTTTATTCATTTTCCGTAGCCTCTAGTCTTTCAAGTAAATCTTCTGCAAATGAATTGTATGATGACCTGGTGTTTTCATATATTTGTCTATTGCCACTTACAGTGGGTATATCATCTTTTTCAAGAACTCCGCATGACGGAAGTTCCCACATTGGTCGATGATATTTCTGAGCTATACTAGGAAGAGTATTGTGCGTGTAAATAACGGAGTTTTTTCCTATGGACTCTTTCAGTTTTTCAATAGGTATTTTTATCATATTTTCTTTCTTAATAGATGAAAATATAGTATCTGGCATTCTAATTGCGTAATGGTAGTGAGCTTTTGCTAGGCCGAGCGGGTTAGTTGATTTTTTGCCAGATAGTTTTTTTGCATTATATAGTGTATATCCAGCAAATCTTACAAATCTTTTGGGAAAATTTTCTCTTTTCTCATCGGAGAGAAAATGAAATATACTTTCGAATTGTTTTTGCCAAGAGCTCAAGGCATTTCCAATATTTCTAATCCCATAAACTGAGAATAAATCAGGCCCGCCTGGTATTATAAAAGCATCGGCTAAGGATATTATATTTCTATTTAAAGCACCAAGAGATGGAGAAGTGTCAAGTATAACTATGTCGTATCCATAGTGTTTTGAGTATTCTAGAGCAACTGACCTAATTCTTGTAGCTGTGCGTATTGAAAGAGGATCTCCTTGATAGACCCCACTCCATCGTTCTCCAACTTTAGCTTCATACATATGAAGTGTAAGCCGGCCGGGAATTAAGCTTAAATTTTCTTCCAAATTAATGGGAGGAGGCAGTGTTTCTGGTTCAGCCGTTCCATCTTCTGTGGGTTTAAGTGTAAAGTGAATCGACCTAGGGTTTTTTATAACTAACTTATATTTGTTTATGTTTTTATTTCTTGTTGCTTCGTAATCTTCAATGTATTGGTCTTCTGGTTCCCATATTTCAGCAATTTTTTCTTCACTAATTCCGTATATCGTTAAATTACACTGTGGGTCCAAATCAATCAAAAGAACTTTTTTTCCCATACCTGCTAGAGCGTGGGCCAAGTGAAATGTAAGCGTTGTTTTGCCTACCCCACCTTTATTGTTGAATACGGATAAGAGTTTTGTCATTTTTATTTCCATGTACAATAGATGTATATCTATTGTTGTGTAAGTGGAGTGTGACGTCAACCGCTTTGGTGGCTGCATCCCCCACCGCCCCACATAGACATCCCCCCGCGCTTTCCCTAAAGTCTGCCGCCATCGTGCCATAAACGGCGGTTAGCAAGCTGCCACCTGTCTGTCAGAGGAATTCCATGCGTCTTTCCGCTTATTTCCTGCCGATCCTGAAGGAGACGCCCGCCGAGGCGCAGATCGCGTCGCATCGGCTGATGCTGCGCGCGGGCATGGTGCGCCAGGCCAGTGCGGGCATCTATTCCTGGCTGCCGATGGGCTTCAAGGTGTTGCAGAAGATCGGTCAGGTGGTGCGCGAGGAGCAGAACGCCGCCGGCGCGCAGGAAATGCTGATGCCGACCATCCAGTCGGCCGATCTGTGGCGGCAGAGCGGGCGCTATGACGGCTATGGCAAGGAAATGCTGCGCATCAAGGACCGGCACGACCGCGAGATGCTGTACGGCCCGACCAACGAGGAGCAGATCACCGAGATTTTCCGCTCCTCGGTGCGGTCCTACAAGGACCTGCCGCGCATGCTCTATCACATCCAGTGGAAGTTCCGCGACGAGGTGCGGCCGCGGTTCGGCGTCATGCGCGGGCGCGAATTCCTGATGAAGGACGCCTATTCCTTCGATGTCGATTACGAGGGCGCCAAGCGCGCCTACAACAAGATGTTCGTGGCGTACCTGCGCACCTTCGACCGGCTGGGGCTGAAGGCGATCCCGATGGCGGCCGACACCGGCCCGATCGGCGGCGATATGAGCCATGAATTCATCATCCTGGCGGAAACCGGCGAAAGCCAGGTGTTCTGCCACAAGGGCTGGATGGACCTCGGCATTTCCGGCATCGAGGTGGATTACCAGGGCGATCTTCAGCCGGTGGTCGACAAATTCACCAGCCTCTACGCTGCGACCGACGAGAAGCATGTGCCGGCGGAGTGCCCGGTGCCGGCCGCCGACCTGATCGAGACGCGCGGCATCGAGGTCGGCCACATCTTCTACTTCGCCAGCAAATATTCCGAGCCGCTGAAGGCCGAGGTGCAGATGCCGGACGGCGCCACCGCGCCGGTCCATATGGGCAGCTACGGCATCGGCGTGTCGCGTCTGGTCGGCGGCATCATTGAGGCGAGCCATGACGAGGCCGGCATCATCTGGCCGGAATCGGTCGCGCCCTTCAAGGTCGGGCTGGTCAATCTGAAGGCCGGCGACGCCGAGTGCACGCGCGTGTGCGACGATCTCTACGCCAAGCTGAACGCCGCCGGCATCGAGGTGCTGTATGACGACCGCGACGAGCGGCCAGGTCCGAAGCTGGCCGGCATGGACCTGATCGGCCTGCCCTGGCAGCTTGTGGTCGGCCCGCGCGGGTTGCAGAACGGCCTGGTCGAGATCAAGCACCGCCGCACCGGCGAGAAGCACGAGCTTTCCATCGATTCCGCGCTGTCCAAGCTGATCGGGTAAGATGGCCATAAGGGCAAGTTCTTCATACCGCCGCCGATCCCCTTCGAGACGCCGCCCAAGGGCATGGGCGACTCCTCAGGGTGAGGGCATTGCTGGAGTATCGACAGGGCGGCTTTCTTCTCCCTCCCCCCTTGCGGGGGAGGGACAGGGAGGGGGGAATGGCGCCGGCGGTGCTGTGTGGCTTCACCCCCACCCCAACCCTCC
>NZ_LPXN01000108.1 GCF_001618175.1 Oceanibaculum pacificum
CCCTCATGCTGAGGAGCCCCGCCAAGGGACGTGGAAGGGGCTCCTCAGCATGAGGCGGCTCACGCCGCCGCCCTCTTTCATGCCTGCCAACCGCGATTAACGGGTGACGCAGGCGGCATGGAGCGGTTTATCATGCCGCCGACCCTGTTTCGTTGAGGGATATCCGGGACATGAACGCACCGCTTTCGTCGCCGCAGCACCAGAACACCGCCATCGGCCGGCCCGTTCCGCGCAAGGAGGATTTCCGGCTGCTGCAAGGCCAGGGCCGCTATAGCGACGATATCTCCCTGCCCGGCCAGGCCTATGCGGCGATGGTGCGCAGCCCCTATGCGCATGGCGTGATCCGCGGCATCGACAGTGAGACGGCGAAGGCCATGCCGGGCGTTCTGGGCGTCTACACCGCCGCCGACATGCGGGATTATGGCGGTCTGAACTTCCAGCTGAAGATTCCCAACCGCGACGGCAGCCCGACCAGGACCACGCCGCGCTTCGCCCTGGCCGCCGACAAGGTGCGCTTCCTGGGCGACCCGGTCGCCTTCGTCGTGGCCGAGACCGCGATGCAGGCGCGCGAGGCGGCGGAAGCCGTTGAAATCGACATCGATTCCCTGCCCGCCATCGCCGACATGAAAGCCGCGCTGGAGCCGGACGCGCCAGAAATCTATGCCGAGGTGCCGGGCAATCTGGCGCTCGACTTCCATTCCGGCGACAGCGCCGCCGTCGAGGCCGCCTTCGCCAACGCCGCGCATGTCGCCCGGCTGGACATCGTGAACAGCCGCATCGTGGTGAATGCGATGGAGCCGCGTGCCGCACTGGGCGAATATGATGCGGCGAGCGGGCGCTGGACGCTGCATGCCGGCAGCCAGGGCGCGTTCCCGATGCGCAATCAACTCGCCAAGGACGTGCTGAAGGTTCCCAACGACAAGGTGCGGGTGCTGACCGGCAATGTCGGCGGCTCCTTCGGCATGAAGGCCCCAATCTACCCGGAATATGTCTGCATCCTGCATGCCGCCAAGGCGCTGGGTCGCCCGGTGAAATGGACCGCCGACCGGTCCGAGAGTTTCCTGTCCGACCAGCATGGCCGCGACCATCTGGTGACCGGCGCGCTGGCGCTGGATGCCGAAGGCAAGTTCCTCGCCGTGCGCTTCGATTTGCTGGCCAATCAGGGGGCCTATCTCTCCACGGTCGGGCCGCTGATGCACACCATGAACATCGTGAAGAACGGCGTCAGCCTGTACCGCTTCCCGCTGATCGAGGTGAACAGCCGCTGCGTGCTGACCAACACCGCCCCCATCGGCCCCTATCGCGGGGCCGGCCGGCCGGAGGCGAATTACTATGTCGAGCGGCTGATCGACACCGCCGCCCGCGAGATGGGCCTGGACCGGGCGGAGCTGCGCCGCCGCAACCATATCCGGCCGAGCGAGATGCCCTATCTGGCCGCCTCGGGCATGTCCTATGACAGCGGCGATTTCACCGCCGTGCTGGACCGGGTACTGGCGCTGGCGGATTGGCAGGGCTTCCCGGCCCGCAAGGCGGAATCGCAAGCGCGCGGCAAGCTGCGCGGCATCGGCATCGGCGATTATCTGGAGGTCACCGCCCCGCCGGCCCAGGAAATGGGCGGCCTGCGCTTCGAGCCGAATGGCGACGTCACCATCATCACCGGCACGCTGGATTACGGCCAGGGCCACGCCACGCCCTTCGCCCAGGTGCTGTCCGACCGGCTGGGCGTGCCGTTCGAGCGCATCCAGCTGCTCCAGGGCGACAGCGACGAGCTGATCGCCGGCGGCGGCACCGGCGGCTCGAAATCGCTGATGGCCAGCGGTGCTGCGATCATCGAAGCCGCCGACAAGGTGGTTGAGAAGGGCCGGGAGCTTGCCGCCTCGGTGCTGGAGGCCGCCAGCGTCGATATCGAATTCGCCGAGGGCCGCTTCACCATCGCCGGCACCGACCGCTCGGTCTCGCTGATGGATCTGGCCGGCCAGCTGGAGCCGGGCGCGCTGGATGTGCAGCACATCTTCGACAATGCGCCCTCGGCCTTCCCGAACGGTTGCCATGTCGCGGAAGTGGAGATCGATCCCGACACCGGCGTGGTCGAGGTGGTGAAATACACCGCCGTGAACGATTTCGGCACCATCGTGAACCCGATGATGGTCGAGGGCCAGGTGCATGGCGGCGTCGCCCAGGGCATCGGCCAGGCCTTGATGGAAAACACCGTGTACGATGCCGACGGCCAGCTCTTAACCGGCTCCTACATGGATTACGCCATGCCGCGCGCCGACAATATGCCCGACATGGTGCAGGATTATCATGCCGTGCCCGCCACCACCAATCCGCTGGGGGCGAAAGGCTGCGGCGAGGCCGGCTGCGCCGGCTCCCTGCCCTCGGTGATGAATGCAGTGGTCGACGCGCTGTCGGTCTACGGCATTACCCATATCGACATGCCGGCCACCCCGCACCGCGTCTGGCAGGCTATCCGCCAGGCGGGGGGATAGGAGCCGCCCGCTTGCCGTAGCGGGGAACGCCGATCAGTTGATCGCGCTGAGCTGGCTGTTCTTCAGCTTTTCGCGGTAGTTGGACAGGAAGGACTGGAAGCGCTGCACTTCCTGGAAGCGCTGGGTCAGCGTCTGCAAATCGGCAAGATCGCCGGAAGTTGTGTTGGTGATCAGCCGGAACGCCTCGCGATAGGGCGTGTTGTCCATGCTCTGCGCGTAATTCTGCCGGATCAGCGCCACCTGCTGGCCATTCTCGCTCATCGAGGCGGAAATCGCCCAGTTCAGCACCGTGGTGGCCTCCGTTTCGGTCAGGTCGCGTTTGCCCTGGATAGGCTGCGCCAGGCGGGCGAAGACGCCGGCGGCGGCCCCCCAATCCTGCTTGCGCCACAGAATATCCGCGCGCAGCAGGTCGGCCTCGCGGGAAGTGTCGCTCTGCAACAGAGCAAGCGCCGGATCGGGCTGGCCGAGATCGAACAGCGCCCGGGCGCGCAGCCGTCCCCGCTCCGCCACCAGTTCACCCGGCATGCCGGGGACCGCGCTTTCGTCCAGCGCGCCGATGGCGGCGTCCGGCCGGCGGTCCAGCAGGCGGATAAGCGCCAGCCGCGCGCCGATGCGGGCCTTGTCGACGCCTTCGAGCCGGAATTTCACCTGCCGGTCGAGCAGATTGGCGGCCCGGTCCAGCAGATCGACGGCTACCAGGCGGTCGGCCAGACGGCGGATCATCTCGTTGCCGCGCGCACCGGGCGGGGTCAGCTCGCGGAAATCGTCATAGAGCGCCAGCGCGGTCAGCGGCGGCATCTGGTCAGCGATGCCGTCGATATACAGCTTGGCGAAGGAATCGGTCATCGTCTGGGTCAGCGTCGCCGTCTCCGGGCTGTCCGGGAACAGGGTGACCGCCTCGCGCATCGTCGCCAGCCCGTTGCGGTAATCATTCTGCGACAGGTACAGCTCGCCCATGCGGCGCAGCAGATCGAATTCCAGCTCGTCGCCGCGCCAGGCGAAACGTAGATTCTCCAGCCGCTGTACTGCTTCGCCCGGGGTGATGCTGCCCTGCGCCAGCTCCTCCTCGATGATTGCGCGGGCGGCGCGGATGCGCGCCCAGCGGTCGGTGCCATCGGCAAGCGGACGCCACAGCGCCATCGCCTCGTCCTTGTCGCCGGCCGAGGCCAGCACGCGGCCGCGCAGGAAATTGATGCGCGCCCGCTCGCTATCCGTCGGCTGGCCGTCGGCCACCACGTTCAGGAATTCCCCGGCGCCGCGATAATCGCCCACGCGGATCGCCGCCTGGGCGGCCAGCAGCGCGATCTCGGTGGTGTAGTTGCGCGGATAATCGGCCGGGATTTCGCCGGCGCGGGCGAATTGCTCCACGGCGGCGTTCCAATTGCCCATCGCCGCCTCCGCAGCGCCGCGCCATAGCGCGATCTCGCGGCTGCCGTCCAGCGCGCGGTCGGACAGGCTCTCCTTCGCCTCGGCATAGCGGCCGGACGCGAAGAAGGACGCGCCACGCAGCGCCTTGAAGCTGGGCACATTGGCAATATCGGGGTCTTCGGTGACGATGGTGCGCAGCAGCCCCTGCGCCTCCACCGCCAGGCCGTTGGCGAAGTAATACTCCGCCAGCTCCATGCGCGGCTTGGTGCGCGCGATGCTGGTCGCGTCGGCGATGGCGAATTGCAGCTGCTGCCGGTCGCGGTAGAAACTATCGCGTCCGCCGCGCCGCCATTGCGTCATCGGGAAGGGCCGGCCGCTTTGCAGGCCCGATTCGCTCTGGTCGCCGAAGGTCGCCTCGCGCTTCGGCACGTCGCGCGACAGGGCCAGACCGCCGCTCTCGGCGCTGGTGATCGCCACGCCGTCCGGCAGGTCGCGGATCGCCACGCCATCGGCGCGCGGAGCGACGACGATGCCTTGCACTGTCGGCAGCAATTCGAACTCGGCGAAGCTGCGTTCACCCTCGATGCCGCGGCCGAGCGGGGCCAGCGGCACGATGTTCAACTCGTCGCCCACTTCCGGATCGCGCACGATGATGGTCTCGCCGATGCCGGTCACCGGAATGAACAGGCGCGGCCCCTGCGGGCTGACCGGCTGCACCTCGGCGTTCAGCGGCACATCCGGGCGGATGCCCTGGGCGCGCAGCTCAACCACCCAGGCATTGCCGTCGCGCCAGACGCGGGGGTTGACGCCCTCCACCAGCCGGGCGCGCAGCAGCGAGCCGACCGGCACCGGCACCTGCTGCGCCTGGGAGAAGACCTGCGTTTCCAGCCCGGTAATGTCGCCGGTCAGGGCAAAACGCCGGCCCTCGTCGAACGCCACCCATAAATGGCCGGCGCGGCGGAACACCGCCGCCGAGACCGCCTGCTGCCATTCGAAGCGCAGCGCCACCATGTCGCCCTCGCGGCGCAGCGTCACCGGCACCGCCTCGCCCGGCAACTGCTCCAGCGCCACCGGCGCGCGGATGCGCTGCGGCTGGGAAGGCCCCAAGGTGGTCGGTGTGGCGGGCGTGGCGGGTACCGCGGAGGTTATCGCCTGCCCCCCGCCCTCGCCGCTGGCTACCGGTGGCACGGCGGGCGCGGCCTGTTGCGCCGGAGCATCGGCGGTCGGGGCGGCCGGGGAAGATGCCGGAGCGTCGGCTGGGGCTGACGTCTGCGCGCTCTGCGGCGGTGCCGGGCGGGGCGGCGTGGGGCGCGGGGGCGTGGGGCGCGGCGCCGCATCGGCTGTCGGCGCGGGTGCTGCCTCGGCCGGATCGAGTACATCGACCACCACCTTTGTGCCGCTGCGGAAATAACGCAGCCGGGCATCGCCGGGAACGCGCAGATCGACCGCGCGTCCTTCCGAGGCCGCGACCGGATCGACCCGGCGGATATTGCGCAGGGGCCGGCTGTTCAAGCTGCCGATCTCATATTGCGCCGGCCGGTCGAAGCGTACCGTCGCGGTGCCGTCGCCGCGATCCACGCTGAACTCGACCGGGCGGTTCCAGTCGAACACCAGCCGGCTGTAGCCGGCATGGTCGCCGCCGCGCACGGTCAGGCGAGGCGCATCCGCCGGTGGGACGGAAGCGGCGGGAGCGGCGGGTATCGGGGCGGCTGCTTGTGGAGCGGCGGCCGGCGGCGCGGCGGCGGCGCCCTGGCGCACCAGGTCGACCACCACAGAGGTGCCGATCTTGAAATTGCGCGCCTCATAGGCCCCCGGCACCAGGGCGAAGATGGCGGAGCGACCGTCCGGAGTCATCGAGCCGCCAGCCAGGAAACTGCGCAGATCGGCCACGGCGGAATCGAGATTGGCGCGGATCGGCCGGTCGAACGTAACGATAAGCGTGTTGCCCTCGACCCGTGACTGCACCTCCATCGACCCCGGCCAATCGAAAACGAGACGGGCATAGCCCTCATGCAGCCCGCCGCGCACCGATATATCCGCCGGCTGGGCCTGCTGGGCGACGGCCGTCTGGACGGTCCCGGCCAACAGGGCCAGGGCCAGCAGCAGAAGGGCGAGCGGCGCGCGCATCATGGGGCCGCCGCAGCCTGCGTCGGATAGATCACCAGATCGACGCGGCGCGCCAGCGCCTCGCGGCGCGGCAGGTCGATGTCGCCGGCGAGCCGGGCGAAGCGTGTATCGGCAAATCCTTGCACTGTCATCGGCTTATCATAGCCGGAGTCGAGCAGCGATGCTGCCACCGACTGCGCGCGCGCCAGCGACAATTCCCAATTGGTCGCATAGGGCCCGGCGCGAATCGGCGCCGGGTCGGTATGGCCGTAAACATCCACGCGGTTGCCCAGATTGCTCAACACCCCTCCTAGGGCGAACAGGGCGCGGCCGGCGGAATCGCCGAGCCGGGCGCTGTTGCGCTCGAACAGAACATCGCTCGGCAGGGAAATCACCAGCCGGTCCGGCAAACGATGAAGCACGCTTCGTGCCAAGACCGGCTCGCCATCCAGATGGGTGCGCAGGACGGAGAAGAGATAATCCAGGTCCAGGGCCGCCTGTCGCCGGTCCGGGTTCAGACCCAGCGCGGTCGGCGGGGCGGCGGCCACTGTCTCCTTGTTCGGGTTCAGCCGGTCGGCCAGCGTCGCCGATAATTCGCGAAACGGCTCCGACTGCGGCGTCGACATGGCGTGCATCATGATGAAGAAGGCCAGGACCAGCGCGATCATGTCCAGGAAGGTCAGCAGCCAGACCGGACCGCCGACCTTGGGCAGGACGATGAAGGGGTCCGGCCCCTCCTCTCCTCCGGCATTGGGGGAAGGGCCGTTCTCATGGCCGAGGGCGAAATTGTCGCGCGCCATCGCTACGGTCCGGTCGCGGCAAAGGTGACGCCCGGCGCATCCGCCGGCAGCACAGTGACGAAGAAGCCGATGCGCTGCGCCGAGCCCGGCATGAAGCCGACCGAAAGCTGGTCCGGCGGCAGGCCAGCCGCGATCAGCGCCTGCGCCAGGGCGCTCATCCGCGCCATCGCGGGCGTCTGAATGCCGGCGCGGGCGGCCGGCAGATCGATGCTTCCGCCCTGCAACAGCTCCACCTCCAGCCGCGTCCCGGCCGGCGGGTTGCGCAGGATTTCCGCGAAGGGCGCGAAGAAAGCCATGCCCCGGGGCGAGATATCCGCGCCGTCGCCGGGAAACAGCGTGGCGACCGGCAGATCGACCCGGTAGACATCGGCGCGGGCCGCCTGGTCCACCGGCTCCAGGGCGAAATATTGCTGGAACAAGGCCCCCAGCTTGGCCGAGGAATCCGCCCCGACGGCCAGACCGCCGGCGGCGATGCCGTCGCCTCCGACGGTGCCGGTGCGCAGAAAGGACGGAAAGCTTTGATTCACGCCCTCGACGACCTGCTGGGCGCGCTCGGTCTCGAAGCTGGACATGGAATGCAGCAGGATGAAAAAAGCGAGCAGCAGCAGATAAAGGCTCAGCAATGCCTGACCGCCGGCTGCTGCCGGGTTGGCCGTCTCTTCCGGCTGCTGCTCTCCGAACATTCCGATTATCGCGGTTCCGCCCCGTACCTTACAGGGTTAATGCATACACCGCTTAGTCGAAACTCGCCAGGATAGCGTCGATATCGGCCTGGGAATTTGCGTTGCCCGGCAGTTGCGGCCCGTTCAGCAGATCGGCATCCGTTGCGGCGGAAGCGGCCGGTTTCGACGCAGCGGCCTTCGGTTTATCCGCCTTCGGAGCGACCACCGCGCCGGACGCGCCGAAAGCCCCCAGCAACTGGCCGACCTTGATTTCGATATGCTGCAGCGTGCGCACCACCTTGGTGATGCGCTGGCCGGTAATATCCTGGAAATTGCAGGCTTCGTAGATGGTGGTCACGGCGTCGGTCGCGCGCGCCGACTGTTCGGCCGGCATCTCGGCGGCGATCTCGGCGATCACGTCGCAGGAATCCAGGATCTTGCCGGTGGCGTCCTCGGTGGCGCCGACCACGGCGGCCAGCTCGTCGGTGGCGCTGGCGATATCATGGTCGCGCAGCTCGTCGGCGCCGATGGTCGCCAGCTCCTCGCGCGTGTTGCGGATGAAGCGCGCTAACTCCTCCAGCTCTCCATAGAGCTGCAAGGCGCCGGGCGAGAGATCGCCGCGGATCGAACCAATCATCTGCTCGACGATCTCGACCACCTCGCCGGTCGTCGGCGCCGGCGCTTCAGCGGCGAGCGATGCCGAGCGACCCTGTTTGGAGAGACCGGACACGGGCCTTCACCCCTCTTAGAAGTTACCGATGACGGCGACGAGCTTCATTTTCAGTGTCGCGGCGTTGAACGGCTTCACGATGTAGTTGTTCACGCCGGCCTGCTTGGCGGCGATCACATTCTCGGTCTTGCTTTCGGCCGTGACCATGATGAAGGGCGTGCTCTTCAGCTTGGCGTCGGCGCGCACCTCCTTCAAAAGCTGGAGGCCGGTCATCGGCTCCATGTTCCAGTCGGAGATGACCAGGCCGTAACTCTTTTCGCGCATTTTTTTCAGCGCCATCGATCCGTCGGTCGCCTCGTCGACATTGTCGAAGCCGATCTGCTTCAACAGATTCCGGATGATCCTCAGCATCGTCCTGTAATCATCGACGATGAGAATTTCCATGTTCATATCGACTGACATCAATCACCTCGGTTGGCGTCACAAAAAACAGGTCGTATATGGTTAACCGCCTGCGGAAGCCACTCTATAAAGAGCTTCATTAAGCAAGCGTTAAGCCGCTCGATTAAAGTGGAAGAAGACGGCTCACTGTTTCGCCGCCTCTTCGAGTTTCGGCATCTGCCGGCGGGCCGCGATCTCCGACGTGATCTGCTGCGCCCGCTTCGGGTCCATATCGGCCAGAATGGGGGCCACCCGGCGCTCGGCCATCCGCTCCAGCAATTGCAGCAGCACCTCGTTTTCCAGATTGTTGAAGATCGCGGCGGCGTCCTTCGGCTTCATCGCCTCGTAAATCTTCATCAGGCGCTGCAATTCCGCTTCTTCCTGCTCGTTATATTTCTTGATCAGCGATTCTATGTCGACGCGGATCGAGGCCAGCTCGCCGATCTTCTTCTCGATGCGCTGCTCGGCGGCGGCCAGCAGCCCTTCCTTCTGCGCCAGGGTCTGCTCGCGCTGGTCCAGCTCCTCGCGGCGGCGCGACAATTCCTGCAGCAATTCGATCTCGGAGCGGCTGAACAGAATCGGGTCGATCGGCTTCTCGCCATCCTTTCCGCCAGCGGCCGAGTTCGGCACCGGCATCGACTGGGCCTTCGGCGCCGGCTGCTGGCCGGGTTGCTGGGCGGGCTGATTCGGTTGCTGCTGCTGCGCGGCCAGCGGCGCCGGCCCGAGGCGGGTGACATCCTGCCAGATATCGCCCAGCTTCACGGTCAGCAACAGCATCACGGCCAGAATGGTCACCGGCAGCAATCGGATCGGCAAGCCCATGGTCGGTCCCTTCAAATTCCTTGTCGCGCGGCGGCGTCAGCGGGCGTTGCGCAAAGCGCGCAGCAAATCGCGCTCGGCCTTGGAACGGCCGCCCATCGCGACATCCTCCTCCTGCTCAACCGCCGGCTCCGGCTGCCCCCTCAATGTCTCGCGGGTCGCCTCCCTGGGCGCCTCCCGGGGCGCTCTTACCCCCTCGGCGGCGAGTCCGGCGGCAAGGCCGGCGGCCAAGCCGGCCGCCCCCCGCTCGTCGCGCGGCGCGCTTCGGATCGCCAGCTTGTCGGCCAGCGCGTCGGCCCGCTCGATCATGAACACCAGCTCGTCGCGGATCGCCACCGCCCGGTCGATCGGTTGCTGTAGCGAGCGTCCGGCTTCATCCGCCGTCGCCTTCAGGCCGCGCACCGAATGATCGGCTTTCTGGGTCGCCTCGACGAAGCGCGCAATCATCTGCTCGATCTCCGCCCGGTCGGCGCGCAGCCGCCCCAGCTTGCGGTTGAGGATCGCGGCATAGACGATGGTGGCGGCGAGCAGCCCCGCCACCAACACTTCCAGGATCAATGACGGATCCAGGTCCATGTCCCACCCCTCTAACGGTCGCGGCCGCCAATCGCCGCGGCTGCCTCTGTTCTACATCTTCCGATGGCGTTTTTCGATGCGGATCGCGATATCGGAGCCCTTGCGCCCCATTTTTCCCCCGAACAGCGTGACGTTGCCGCAGCGCAGATCGATCTGCGAATCCGAATCGGCATCCAGCAGCAGCCGGCTGCCGACCTTCCAGTTCAGCACGTCGCCCAGCGACACCGGCACCTCGTCCAGCACCGCCTCCAGCTCGATCTCGGTGTTCCACAGCTCGGTCGCCAGATGGCTTTCCCAGATCGAGTCGCGACCGAACTTCTCGCCCATGAACATCTGCAGCAGCAGCTCGCGCACCGGCTCCAGCGTGGCGTAGGGCAGCAGCATCTCCAGCCGGCCGCCGCGATCCTCCATGTCGATGCGCAACCGCGCGACGATGGCGGCGTTGGCCGGGCGGGCGATGGTGGCGAAGCGCGGATTGGTCTCCAGCCGCTCGAAGCGGAAGGTCACCGGCGACAGCGGATCGAACGCCGCCGACAGGTCGGACAGAACGACGTTGATGAGGCGCTCCACCAGGTTGCGCTCGATGGTGGTGTAGGGACGGCCCTCGATACGCATCGCCGCCGTGCCGCGCCGGCCGCCCAGCAGCACGTCCACGATGGAATAGATCATCGCCGAATCGACCACCAGCAGACCGAAATTGTCCCACTCCTCCGCCTTGAACACGCCCAGCATGGCGGGCAGCGGGATGGAGTTGAGATAGTCGCCGAAGCGGATCGAGTTGATGTTGTCGAGCGAGACCTCGACATTGTCCGAGGTGAAGTTGCGCAAGGAGGTCGACATCATGCGCACCAGGCGGTCATAGACCACCTCCAGCATCGGCAGGCGTTCGTAGGACACCAGCGCCGAATTGACGATGGCGTGAATGCCGGAATTCTCGCCGTCGCCGGCCCCATCCTCGTCAAAGCCCAGCAGCGAATCGATTTCAGCCTGGTTCAGAACCCGGGCTGTGCCGTCCTCCATGAGGTCGTCATCGCCGGCGGCGGCCCATTCGTCTGCCAAAGCGTCCTGGTCGTTGCTCAAATCACGCCTCCGTCGGGTGCATCACTGCACCAGCATTTCGCGGAACAGCACGTCGCGCACGCGGGCCGGGCGAACGGCCAGATTGACCCGCCGCAGCAGCTCCTCGCGCAGCCGGTACATGCCGGCCGACCCCTGCAGGTCCTCGATCCGCAGCTCCCGCAGATAGACCTGGAAATTATCGATGATGCGCGGCATCACCTCGTTGATCCGGCCGATATCGTTCGGATTCTGCAATTCCAGGCTGACATTCATCTTCAAAAAGGTGCTGCGGCGCCCGGCGCTGTTCAGATTGACGATGATCTCCGGCAGATCGAAGAACACCGCCTGGGCCGGCGGCGGCGGCGGCGCCTCCTGGTCGGTCGCGGGCGCGGCTTCCTGCTTCGGGCCGAGGATGCCGGACAGGTAGACGCCCGCCCCCGCGCCGATCAGCAGCAGCAGCGGCAGCACGATGAAGAGGATCAGCTTCTTGCCGCTGAACTTCTTCTTGCGCGGGCCGTCGCCCCCGCCATCCTCGAAATCTTCGCCGATTGCGTCAGCCGCCATCGCTTCGTTCCATTCCCTAAAGTCCCGGAAGCCACACTTCCGGACGGCGTCCAACCATCACGCAAAAGCCGTGCCTACCGAGCCCAGCGGCGGCATCCGGCAGGGGCCGGGACGGCCCCGCCGGAACCGGACGCCAAAATTAACAGTAATTCTATACCAATCCAGGGGTGTCTTTAAAGCAGCGCTTGGAGATCGCCACGCAACAGCTTGTCGGCGGTGCTGTCGCCACCCCGTCATATTGTGGTCGAGAGGCGCAATCCCCGTTGCGTGCCTGGAAACGGCACTGGACAGATTTTGCCGGGCAAGCCCTTCCGACGGCCCTTTCTGCCGCCCCACGCAGCCTGCCGAGAAGCGCGAAACTCCAGTATTTCCGCCATCTTCATCGATTGGCACACGGCATGCATCAGCTTTGCCGACCGGAAAGGCGGGCCAGGCGGCCCCCAGCGGAAAGATCGGTTCGGGAGCACGAGTTCGATGGAAAACGCATCCTTTATCGCCCTGTCACGGCAAATGGGCCTTCAGCGCGAGCTGTCCGCCATCGCCAATAATGTCGCCAACGGCAATACGACAGGCTTCAAGGGCCAGCGGGTGCTGTTTTCCGAATATCTGGAACAGCCCCGCATCGGCGAGAAGATTTCCTATGTGCAGGACCGGGCGATGGCCTTCGACATGACCGAGGGGCCGTTGCAGAGCACCGGCAACGCCTATGATCTGGCGATCAGCGGCAATGGCTATTTCGTCGTCGATACCCCGGCCGGCCCGCGCTACACCCGCACCGGCAATTTCAAGCCGGACCAGGAAGGCAATCTGGTGACCAGCCAAGGCTATTCGGTGCTGGACGATGCGAACAATCCCGTTTCGGTGCCGATGGACCAGGGGCCGATCACCATCGACGCGCTGGGCTTTCTGCGCACCCAGGACGGGGCGGAGATCGGCCGCATGCAGATCGTCGCCTTCGAGAATCCGCAGGTGCTCGACCGGGCCGGCAACAATCTCTACGTCTCCGTGGCCGAACCGGTCGAGGCGGAGAATTTCAAGGTCGTGCAGGGCGCGCTGGAAGGCTCCAACGTGAATTCGGTATCCGAGATTACCCGGCTGATCGAGGTGCATCGCAGCTACGAGCGCACCTCCAACATGATCCAGCAGGAGCATGACCGCATCCGAGACGGCATCCGCCGGCTCGGCAAGCCCCTGACCTCCTCGTAATAACAAGTCGCCTAGACAGACGGAGTAGACGAAGATGCGAGCTCTCAATATCGCCGCCACCGGCATGCAGGCGCAGCAGTTGAACGTGGAGGTCATCTCCAACAACATCGCCAATATGAGCACGGTCGGCTTCAAGCGGCTGCGCCCGGAATTCCAGGACCTGCTGTACCAGGATCTGCGCCGCGTCGGCTCGCAATCCTCCGACCAGGGCCAGGTGGTGCCATCGGGCCTGCAGATCGGCGTCGGCGTGCGCACCGCCGCCACCTACCGCATCAACGAACAGGGCAGCCTGCTGCTGACCGACAACCAGCTCGACATCGCCATCCAGGGCGAAGGCATGTTCCGCGTCGAACTGCCGAACGGCGAAATCGCCTATACCCGCGACGGCTCCTTCCAGCTTAGCCCGGAAGGCCAGATCGTCACCGCCGACGGCTTCCTGGTGCAGCCCGCCATCGCGGTGCCGCAGAACGCCGTGTCGGTCACCATCAACGCCAGCGGCGAAGTGCTGGCCAAGCTGGACAACCAGATCGAGTTGCAGAATCTCGGCCGCCTCGACCTCGCCGTGTTCCCGAACATGGCCGGCCTGGAGAGCATCGGCAACAATCTGCTGACCGAAACCCCGGCATCGGGCGCGGAGATCGCCGCCAATCCGGGCGAGCCCGGCTTCGGCACGCTGCTGCAAGGCTTCCTGGAAAGCTCCAACGTCAATCCGGTGACCGAGATCACCGCGCTGATCACCGCGCAGCGCGCCTACGAGATGAACTCGAAGGTGATCGAGGCCGGCGACCAGATGATGCAGACCGTCACCCGGCTGCGCTAACCGCGATACCGGAGAAGGAGACCGATCATGCACCGCCATATCCGCCCCCTCGCCCTCGCCACGCTGCTGGCCGGACTCTCCGCCCTGCCCGCGCAGATCTCCGCGCAGGCCAGCCAGACCCTGGTTTCCACCGCCCGCGTTCCGGCGGCGGCGGCCGCGCTGCTGCCGGTCTCGCTGCAATCGACCAGCCTGGTCTATGGACGCAGCATCATGCTGGGCGACCTGTTCTCCGGGGTGGAGAGCGACCGCAATATCGAGGTCGACCGCGCCCCGCTGCCCGGCGAGCGCCGCATCTACACCGCCAGCACCTTGCAGCGCCTGGCGCAGAAGCACGGTCTGGAATGGCGGCCGAACAGCCCGCTGGACAAGGTCGCGGTGGAGCGCGCCAGCCTGGTGGTGCCGATGGAAGAGGTCGAGCGCGAGATGCGCCAGGCGCTGATCGATGCCGGCGCGCCGGCCGAAATCGAGGTGAATATCTACAATCGCGGCCTGCGGCTGCACATCGCCACCGACGCGCCGATGAACTTCGCCGTCGACCGGCTCTCCTTCGACAACCGCACCCAGCGCTTTCAGGCCGCCATCACCGCGCCGGCCGGCGACCCGGAGGCGCAGACCCAGCAGGTCAGCGGCCGGTTCTACAATCTGGTCTCGGTGCCGGTGCTGTCGCGCTCGATCCTGCCCGGCGACATCATCCAGGAACGCGACATCACCTGGAAGATGGTGCGCGCCGGTCAGTTGAACGGCGCCGTGGTCGGCCAGCCGGAGGAGATCGTCGGCACCATCCCGCGTCGGCCGATCCCGATAAATCAGCCCATCCGCACCACCGATGTAAAGCCGAACATCCTGGCCAAGCGCGGCGACAAGGTGACGTTGATCGCGGCCACCCCGACCATGCAGCTAACCGCCCTGGGCATCGCCCAGGAGAGCGGCGCCGAGGGAGACCTGATCCAGGTCATCAACAGCAGCAGCAAGAAAGCCGTGCGCGGCCGGGTGGTTGGCCCGAACACCGTCGAAGTGATTACCAACGGCCATGTGGCCCTGAACTGACAGCAACGCGACCGAGCATAAGGACCGTCCCATCATGACCCGCTCGACCTCCATTTTCGGCAAGACCGGCCTGCTGGCCTGCACCGCGCTGATCGCGCTCGGTCTGTCGGCCTGCAACACCGCCGACCGCCTCGCCAGTATCGGCGCAACGCCGGAGCTGTCCGGCATCGACAACCCGACCCACGCCAAGGGCTATACGCCGGTGAGCATGCCGATGCCAGCCACCCGGCCGCAGATCCGCCAGGCCAACTCGCTCTGGACCGTCGGCTCGCGCGCCTTCTTCAAGGACCAGCGCGCCAGCCAGGTCGGCGACATCATCACCGTGATCATCCAGATCGCCGACGATGCGCAATTGGAGAACACCACCCGGCGCACCCGCGCCAATACCGAGGATGCCGGGCTGACCGGTCTGTTCGGCCTGGAGGCGGAACTGGGCAAGGTGCTGCCGGACGCGGTCAATCCGGGCAATCTGCTGGGGCTGGAAAGCGGCAGCAGCAGCACCGGCGCCGGCACCATCAACCGCAGCGAGGACATTAATCTGCGCGTCGCCGCCGTCATCGTCCAGAAGCTGCCGAACGGCAACATGGTGCTGCGCGGCCGCCAGGAGGTCCGGGTGAATTACGAGGTGCGCGAGCTGGTCGTCGGCGGCGTGATCCGGCCAGAGGATATCAGCTCCACCAACACCATCGCCTATGACCGGCTGGCCGAGGCCCGCATCGCCTATGGCGGCCGCGGCCACATCACCGACGTGCAGCAGCCGCGCTACGGCCAGCAGGTGTTCGACATCATCATGCCGTTCTGATCAACCGGCATGAGGGCGGCAGAAGGGCCGCCCGCACAGAAGACATCCGGACGGTAGAAGGCCGTATCCGATGCAAACAGACCCGCAGAAGGCGGGTCAGCAGGGCCGCCCCCCGATGATGGGACACGGGGCGGCCCTTCTTCTTTCGGGCGGAAATCTCCCCCATCCCACTGGCCGCTTTGTCCGCTAAGCGAAAAGGCCGCCCGGTGGGGCGGCCTTTCTGTCAGTCGTCGCGGTGGGTGCGTTCCATTCGCTCGTGGCGTTCCTGGGCTTCCAGGCTGAGCGTGGCGATCGGCCGGGCTTCGAGGCGGCGCAGGCTGATCGGCTCGCCGGTCTCCTCGCAATAGCCGTAGGTGTCGTTGTCGATCCGCTCCAGCGCCGCATCAATCTTCGAGAGCAGTTTGCGCTCCCGGTCGCGCGTGCGCAGCTCGATGGCGTGGTCGGTTTCCAGCGAGGCCCGGTCGGCCATGTCGGGCTGCTGCAGATTTTCCTGGCTCAAATGGCTAAGCGTCAGGCCAGCCTCGGTGAGAATTTCGTGCCGCCATCGCAGCAGCTTCTGGCGGAAATATTCGCGCTGCATCGGATTCATGAAAGGCTCGTCTTCGGACGGCCGATAATCGGGCGGCAGCAAAGGCGATGCGGACATTACCTACTCCACACTGCGAGAATTTAAGCGCGCGGAGTATACGGAGCGAACCGATCTAGAACAAGGGCAAGTTTATCCCTCGCACAACCACACAAGCCATTGTAATTGTTATGAAACTTTTGAAATACCCAATATGGGCGGCAAAACCCTAGCCCGCCATGCCCAGTTTCGCGAGTTCCACCTTCACCCGCAGGTCGATCTCGTCGAGTATCTCGATCAGACCCGGATCCATGATCGCCTCGCGCTGCCGGTCGACCATCTGGGCAAGCTGATGCAGCCGCCCTTCGGGGATCGAACCCATCAGCAGCCCATGGCGGATTTCGTCGAGCCGGGACAGTAAATCCTCGCCATGCCGGCGGGCCCGGCGCTCGGGACGCTCATCGACTTCCTGCGCGGCCAGGAGAGAGTCGGCCTGGCGCACGCCGGAGACGCCGCGGGTATCGTCCGCCTCCTCCGACTCGCCGAGATGACGCGCGAACTCCGCCCCCCGGCCCTTGGTCTTATCGGCCTTTCGGGTGGCGTCGGTCCGCACGGTGCCTGTCTGGTTGACCTTCATCCGAGCTCCGTCTTTCCACAAAACTATATATCGTTATACCACCGATGGGTTCAACAACTTAGGGCCATTGCGGAACCCGGCAGGAATTGCCGTCCGGCGCCGCGCGGCAGGCAGTCTTTGCCCCGCCGGCCGCCCTGGCAACCGGCTTCTTCGCCGCCGGCCCGGCAAAAGCGCCGAAATGCGCCGGTTCGCCGGGATTTGCCGGTAGAATACGACTGGCACGGTTTTCGCTTTACCCTCACCGAACGATTTGTTCAGGCAGAGGAACACGATATGCCTCGACCGCTGACCCTTCTCATCCGCCGCGCCCTGTCGGCGCTTCTGATCGCCGGATTGGCGCTGTCTTCGCTGGCGCAGCCGGCCGAGGCCAATTCGCGCATCAAGGACATCGCCAATTTCGAGGGCGTGCGCGACAACATCCTGGTCGGCTACGGCCTGGTGGTCGGCCTGAACGGCACCGGCGACGATTTGCGGAAATCCGTCTTCACCCGCGAAAGCCTGGTCGGCATGCTGGAACGGCTGGGCGTGAACGCCCGCGACAACAGCCTGGAAGTCGACAATATCGCCGCCGTCATGGTGACCGCCGTGCTGCCGCCCTACTCCCGCCAGGGCACGCGCATCGACGTGAACATCTCCACCATTGGCGACGCCTCGAATTTGCAGGGCGGCACGCTGCTGGTCACCCCGATGATCGCCGCCGATGGCGAGGTCTATGCCGTGGCCCAGGGCCCGGTCGCGGTTTCCGGCTTCAGCGCCCAGGGCGCCGCCGCCTCGGTGACCCGGGGCGTGCCGACCGCCGGCCGCATCGCCAACGGCGCCATTGTCGAGCGCGAGGTCGCGTTCCAGATGGCGCAGATGGAATCGGTCAATATCTCGCTGCGCAACCCCGACTTCACCACCGCGCGGCGCATCGCCCAGGCGGTGAACGCCTTCATCGGCCAGCCCATCGCCCAGCCGGTCGATCCCGGCACAGTGCGCATGGCGGTGCCGTCCAACTACACCAACAACGCGGTCGGGCTGATCACCGACATCGAGCAGTTGCGCGTCTCGCCGGACTCCATCGCCAAGGTGGTCATCGACGAGAAATCCGGCGTGATCGTGATGGGCGAGAATGTGCGCATCAACACCGTCGCCATCGCCCAGGGCAATCTGACGATCCGGGTGACGGAAACGCCGCAGGTCTCGCAGCCCAACCCGTTCAGCCAGGGCGGCCAGACCGCCGTGGTGCCGCGCACGCAGATCGAGATCGACGACAGCGCCGATCGCCGCCTCAGCGTCATGTCCTCCGGCGTCACGTTGCAGGACCTGGTCTCCGGCCTGAACGCGCTGGGGGTCGGTCCGCGCGACATGATCTCCATCCTGCAGGCGATCAAGGCCGCCGGCGCGCTGCAAGCCGATATCGAGGTGATCTAATGAGCGCCGTCTCCTCCGCCGCCTTCGACAACGCCTTTGCCACGGTCGACCGGGCCGGCGCCCAGGCGCCGTCGCTGAACGGCAAGATGAGCCCGGAGAAAGCCCGCAAGGCGGCCGAGGATTTCGAGGCGGTGTTCATCTCCGAAATGCTGAAGCCGATGTTCGAGGGGCTGTCGACCGACGGCATGTTCGGCGGCGGCCCGGCGGAAGGCATCTGGCGCTCGATGATGATCCAGGAAGTGGGCAAGTCGATCGCGCAGAAGGGCGGGCTGGGACTCGCCAACCATATCCAAGCTGAAATGTTGAGGATGCAGGAGGCCAAATCATGAATGCCGCATTCGCCGCCATGACGCTGGCGCAGGAAGCCCCGGCGCTGCCGGTTTCGCTGGCCAGCTTCAACAACGCCATCGACCGGCTGTTCGACGTGCTGACGCGCGAGACGCAATGCATCGAACAACGCCGGATCAAGGAGATCGGGGTGCTCCAGGACGAAAAGAACCTGGTTTCCAACGATTATGTGAAGCTGCATCGCGCGCTGCACGAGAATCCGGCGCCGATCCGCGCGCTGCCGGAGGAAGAGCGCCGGCAGCTCGGCCAGCGCATGGTCGCCCTACAGGACATGCTGGGCCGCAACATGATCGCCCTGGCCAGCGCCGTCGAAGCCGGCGAGCGCGTGTTCCAGGTAATCAAAAACGCCGTCCAGAGCAAGCGGGCCGAAACCGGCGGCTACACCGCCAGCGGCCAGTTCAGCTATGGCGTCAGCACCCCGAAGCACGAGACCGTGTCGGTCGCCATCGACAAGCAGATCTGACCGCCCGCCCTCGCACAGACAAAAGCCTGGAAGCACGATGCTTCCAGGCTTTTTCCATTATAGCGCCAGGCTTGGCGGAGAATCAGGTTTCCAGGCTGAGCAATCGGCCCGGCGTCCTGGCGTCCCCAAGGGAGGGCGGTGTCGTGACCGACGGGGCGCCAGACCCGGCCGGCCCGGCCGACCGGCTCGCCGCCTCCTCGCCATCGCGCGACAAGGCCCGGGGGGCCGTCGGCGTGGGCGGCGCGTCATCGGCCTGCGGCGGCGCGCTGCCGCTCGGACCGTTATCCCGCACATCCTGGAATAGCTGATAAAGCTCCACCGCTCTCTCGCGCGGGAACTGGCGTTCGGTATCGCCCGTCTCGAATGCGCGGATCTCGAAAAACAGCGTGCTGGTGTTGCTGTCGAACCGGATGACCGGGCTGAGATAGCCATTGCCCCAGACCCGCGGCCCCGCTGCCTCGGTCGGCCGGGGGGTCAGGTCGCGGTCCGGCAGCGGTGCGCGCGAGACAGCGGAAAGGTCAGCCTTTTCCGAAGCGACCGGCGATACGCCAGCGGTTCGATCAAAGGCCAAACGAATGCTGTCCACGATCATCGGCTCGCCTTTCCGCGTCTCATGGTTAAAATTCTATTTAATTATGCAGCAAATCAGAAAAAATAAAAGAGGGCGACGAGCGCCCTCTCTTTGCTGCCATCGTCCGGCCTGCCCCCAAGAGCGGCCCCAGGGCTGCCCTTGGGGGGCAGGCGCACGCGGTTAGATGAAGTTCACCAGCGACAGGTTGGAGAGCTGCGCCGTGACCTGATAGGAGGCTTGCAGCTGAACCTGGAGCCGCTGGAATTCCGTGATCGCCTCGTATACGTCGGCATCCTGAATGTCCGACATGCCCTGGACCAGGATGTCGATGGTCTTCTCATGGCCGATCCGTGTGTCCTCCAGCTTCTGCCGGCGGATGCCGAGCTGGCCGACGAGCTGGTTGGTCTGATCGAACCCCTGCTCGACGAAAACGCGGGCGTCGGTGAAGGAATCGTCGAATTCGGTGGCCGAGGTCTGGTTCAGCTCGTCATAGCGATCCACCGACATTGAGGTCATCAGGAACCCCTTGAAGGTTTCCCGGAAGGCCGCATTGTCAGCGGTCAGCCCGTAATCCATCTCCTGGTTTTCGTCGATCCGGGCAGTGACCGTGTCGCTGGAGCCGGAAGCGTAATAGCCCGCAGCACCGGCCGGATTGATGCCGAGATAGGTGTCGATCGCCGCCTCGATATCGGCCGCGGTCACCGGCGTGCCCGGCGGGAAGCCGTCGGCGGTCAACTGCGCCTCGACCGCCGCGATCATGTCGTCGGCGGTCATGTCGATGGGCTTGGTGTCGAATTCATAGCCGGAGAACAGGTAGCGTCCCTCGAACTGCGCGTTCAGCGCGCTGATCGTGGTGTTGATCGCCTCCTCCGCGCCGGTCATGACGTTCTGGCGCACCGAGGCATCGCCCATGAAGGCGCGGGTGGAGAAATTGTCGGCCCGGACCTGCTGGGCGATATCGGTCACCGAGGTCATGGAGGCGTCCATTATGGTGGCCCGCCGCTCGGCCGCCTGGATGGTGGCCATGAAGGTTTCCAACCCGCTCCTGGCCCGGTCGAAATCCAGCAGCTTCTTCGAATCGCCGCCGAGACCGCTGAAGACGTTGGATTTGTAGCCGGTGCTGATCTGCTGTTCAGCAATCTGCAGCCGCGCCTGCGTCTGCAGCGTCTGGGTGCGGGTCAGAAGGCTCTGCGCGAGATTTGCAACCCTCATGGTTCGTCTCCCCGGTCTATCCGGCTAATTAACGGTTGATCGACAGCAGCTCGTCGAAGGCCTGGGTGATGGTGGACACCACCCGGGCCGAAGCGGCATAGGCCGTCTGGAGCTGGATCAAGGTCGAGATTTCCTCGTCGATATTCACGCCGCTCTCGTTCTTCAGGCGCTGGTCGAGCGACAGGTTCAGCCCCTGCTCGAAACTGAGCTGCGCCTGGGTATTGGCGCGCTGCACGCCCTGGAAGGAGACAATGCCGGCGGCGTAGCTTTGCAGCGTCACCCCGGTGCCGGTGCCCAGCGTCAGGCCGCCCGGCTCGGTCGTGGTGAAGGCCCGCGTCGCGTTGAACGCGTCGATGATGCCTTCGATGATCGTGGTGTCGCCGATATTGGCGCTCTCTGTCGGCACGGCGACCACGTCTGACCCTTCGCGCAGGCGCCAGGGCTCGTCGATAATGTCCTGGTTCAGCGTCAGGCGCTGCGACAGGCCGACCACGTTTACATCGCCGGCGCCGCGCGCGAAGGTGGCGCCGTTATCCTGGAACAGCTCCACGCCGGTGGCCTGGAACATCTCGGTCATGGTGGCGGCCATTTCGTCGAGCTGGCCCTGCGCCTGCACCAGGCGCTGGTCGCGAAGCTCCAGCAAGCCGCCGATCTTGCCCGAGCTGATCTCGCCGGTAATGTCCACGCCGTTCAGCGTGACGCCGCCCAGAACGCCAGGATAGCGGGCGTTGGGGTCCATGCCGCCGGTGGTGTCGAAGCTAAGCTGGAAATCCTCGTACTCGACCAGATAGCGGCTGCTCTCGGTCATCAGCACCAGCTTGCCGTCGCTGCGCTCGAAATATTTGATGCCGATATTCTCGGCCACCTTCCGCACTTCGATGTCGCGCAGATCCTCCACGTCGGCCGTGCTCCTGCCCTGAGCTTTGAGGCGGGCGATATCGTCGTTCAGCTCGGCAATCTTCGCCAGCGCCGCATTGGTCTCCTCGACCGCCGTGGCGATGTCGGCATCGGTGCGTTCCCGCAACTCCTGAACCTGGTCCGACATCGCGCCCAGCCCGTCGATCAGCGACTGCGCCTTATCCAGCACGGCCTGCTGGGCGGTCAGATTCTCCGGGTTCGCGTAGAGCTGCTCGAAAGAATTGCGCAGCGTGTTCAACTGACCGGCGATGGAGGTGTTCTCGTTCGGCTTGCCGAAGCCCAACTCCAGTTCGGACAGCACGGTGTCGACAACCTGCAGCTTGGATTGCAGCGAGGTGGAATTCTCCAGCTCGCGGCGCAGCCCCTCATCCACCTGGCGGCGCACCTCGGCAAGCGCCGCGCCGGCGCCCTGGCCGCGATAGACGACGTTCAGCTGCTCCGCGACCTTGCGCGTATAGCCTTCGGTGTTCGCGTTGGAGATGTTGCGGGAGACGATGTCCATCCCGCCCTGCGAGACGCGCAGGCCGCTTAATGCGTTTTGAAGGGCAATATTCAAACTCATCGCTCGGCACTCCCCAATCGGGTCTTATCGATACCAAGCAAAAGCCGGGCCATGTCCGCGTTTCCGCCAGCGCCGGGGATCGCAGGTATAAATACCGACGACCCGGCGTCAGACGTGACTTGGGAGGAAATCGACATGGCCGGTGCCTAGGGGTCTTAGCCCTGGAACAGCTGCAGGATGACCTGCGGCCGCTGGTTGGCGATGCTCAGCGTCTGCGTGCCGAGCTGCTGCTTCACCTGGATGGCCTGAAGCCTGGCCGATTCCTTGGCCAGGTCGGCATCGACGATGTCGCCCAGGCCGGTGGTGGTGGCGTCGTTCAACACGCCGATGAACTCGTCCTGGAAATTCACCGTGCGGGTATCCGCGCCGAGATTGCCGAGCGCCGTGTTCACGATGGAGATGTAGGCGTTGATCTCGACCAGCGCCAAAGCGGCGTTGGACGGGGTGTCGAGATCGGTATTCGCCGCCAGATCGGCCTGGCCGGTGGCGAGGTCATTGCCGCGCACCCGCAAGGTGGAGCCGTCGATGTTGCTGATGACGTTGATGTCGACGCCGCCGCTGAGCAGGTTACGGTCGTTGTAGCTGGAATTCTCGATCTGGCGCGAGATCGTATTGATGAGCTGGACATAGTCGGCCGCCAGGATCTGCTGCTGGGCAGAGGTGTTCGCGGGGTTCATGCCCTCGATCACCTTCTTCTTGATGTCGGCCATCAGGTCGGAAATCTTCGTGGCGCCGGCGACCGCGACGGTCAGCACGCCCTTCGCGTTGGCGATGCCCTGCGACACCGCCTCGTAGGATTTCAGATCGCCGCGGATGCCCTGGGCGATCGAGAAGCTGGAGGCGTCGTCGACCGCGCCCGTAACCTTCAAGCCGGTCGAAATCCGGTCCTGAACCTTGTCCAGCTCGCGGTTCGTCGTATTCAGCGACTGCAGCGCAACGAGCGCCGAGGTGTTCGTGTTAATCGAATTCACTGGCATATCACAAACTCCCAAGTCGAATGCCAAAACCCATGGCCGCTAAGGAGCAAGCACGATGCCAGTTCGCAAAGAATCATCTATCCATATGATTTAATTGACTTTATTTCGCCAATTCCTGGCTGAGGTCAGCAATTCGGCATGTTCAACCCATTCCCTGGGGCAATAATTGCCGGGCCCTTTCGGCAAATGTGCCTAGCGCGCCCTGTAAGCGCCTAAAGGCCTGAAACGACGAAAAGCCCGACCTATGATGCGGTCGGGCCCGTGGGCAAAGAAAAAGCCCGGCCTGCGAGGGCCGGGCTTGGGAAGAATGAGCATTCGGATGGCGGGAACTCAGCGAAGCCCTTCCATGATGATGGTGTTGACCTCGATCAGCGACTTCACGTCGCTGACGCTATCCATCACCCGGTAAGTCTCCTGCGTTACCCAGATGCCGATGCCGATCAGGGAATCGCGCAGCTGGTCGGGCAGTTGATTGTCATTGTCCCGAACTTCGATGACGAAATTATCCCAGACCTTCTTGTTCCACAGCAACGCATCTATCAGCTTCTTCTTGTCGTCCGGGGTGCGGTCGGCCGCCATCAGCGCCGCGGTGACATTGCCCAGCAACCGATGCTCGGCCGTGCGCGGCGTCTGCGTGACGTGCGTTACCTTTTGATAGGCATTATAGCCGTACATATATCCCCCGCTCCCGCGCCGTTACTGAGCGACGGCGCCGTCCTGCAGAATGTTCGATTCGAACAACATCAGCGCCCGACAAGCCTCCAGCGCCTCGCTGTAACGGCCGCTTTCGACGCATTTCAGGATCGTCATCAGGCCCTGGCGCACTTCGCGAATTTCGCAGCCGCGCAGAAATTCGATCATGCGGTCCATGAAGGGAATGTAATAGGTGCGATAGGCGCCCGGATTGATGTGCATCGACAGCAGCATCAGATAAATGCGCTTGGCCGGCGTGGTGGCCTGCTCCTCGGTGAGGATATGATCCTCGGTCAGCAGCGAAGCGGTGGAGTCCAGTTTCAGGCTGCTGCCGTTATCGTCGATTTTCACGACCGCGCCGTTGATGATGAAAGTGCGACCCGGCTCAATGGCGACGCTTTGGGTTTCGCTATGCATGACAAAGTCCCTCTCTGGGATCGCCGCCATCCCTGGCGGGCGATCTGTTTTACATCATACTCCCACCGGGTTTTCCCCACCAGCCGCATAGGCTAGGGGGATAGGCCGGTTAGGTCGAGAGAATGCAATAACGAGGCCAGATTGGTTTTTTGTTTTAGATCAGGAGCTTATTGACGTTTTGCCGATAGAGGTCGGGTCGACTGGCGCTGCAGAAACTGCCGGGGCAGGTTCCGTCGTTGCCGTCTTCAGGCCCTGCATGATGATCTGGTTGATCTCGATAAGCGCCTGGCAATCGGTCGTCTTGTCGAGCACCGAGCGCACTTCCCGGGAGACCCAGACGCCGACATTCACCAGCGCGGTGCGGGTTTCCTTCGGCAAGCGGTTTTCCTCATGCACCAGGTCGAGCAGCAGATGATCCCATATCTGCTTGTTCCACAGCACCGCCTCGATGCGCGCCTTCTGACCCTCCATGGAGTCCTTCTTTTCCGCATCGATCATGGCAGCGGTCACCATGCCGAGCAGCCGGTATTCGAGCGCGCGGGGGTTTTCAATCGCCGCGTTGGCGCGCTGATAGGCCGCGTAGCTGTTCACCATGACACCGATCCTCAACCCTTGCTGCGCGCCAGCTCGGTCTGGCCGGCCTCGGCAGGCATTTTCATAAGCTCTTCTTCGAATTTCATCAGCGCCTTGCACGCCTTCAAGGCCGGGAAGAAACGACGTTCCTGGACATCGCGGAACATGACCATCAGCGTGTCGCGCACCTGTGGCAAGGTGGTGCTGCGCATCAGCTCGATCATCCGGTCCATGTATTCGTTGTAGTAGTTCTGATAATTATCCTGATCTAAGTACATAAGCATTAAGGAGAAGTAAATTCGGCGCACCGGGGTGTTGGCCTCCTCCTGCTGCATAATGTCTTTTTCACGCAGGAAGGTGGCTTGATTCTGCAGCACGATGTAGGAGGCCCCCTCGCCCATCGTGATCACCGCGCCGTTGATGACGATTTTCTCACCCGGCTTGATATTGATTTTCAAAGCCATGACGCGCTTCCGAGTTCCGTGCTGCGATGCGGGCAAACAAAAAGGGTGGGACCTTTCGGTCCCACCCTTGGAGAATATCAGACTTCCGGTTAACGGAACAGGCTGAGCAGCACCGAGGGGCGCTGGTTGGCGATGCCGAGGGACTGCGAGGCCAGCTGCTGCTGGATCTGCAGAGCCTGCAAGCGGGCCGATTCCTTCGCCAGGTCGGCGTCGACGATGGAACCCAGACCGACCTCGACGGCGTCGGAGATCTTGCCGATGAACTCGTCCTGGAACTTCAGGCGGCGGGTGTCGGCGCCGATATTGCCCAGGGCGGTGTTCACTTCACTGATGAAGGTATCCAGGTCGCCCAGCGTGGTGATCGCGGCGGCGGCGGTCGACACGTCGGCGGCGCCGGAGAAGGTCTCCAGATCGTCGATCAGGTTGTTGGCGCGAATGGTGATGGTCGAACCGTCGATGTCCGAGATCACGTTCGTGTCGGTGGCGTCCGAGGCCAGGATATTGTTGCCCTGGAACTCGGCCTGGTTGATGAAGGCGCGGGCCTGGACCAGCAACTGGTTGAAGTCGTCGGTCAGGATGTCGCGCTGCGCGGTGGTCAGAGCGGCGTTGGCCAGCTCGGTCACCTTCTTCTTGATGTCGCCCGTCAGGTCGGACAGCGCGGTAGCGCCCGCTTCCGCAACGGTCAGCACGCCGACCGCGTTGGCAATACCCTGGGAGACCGCTTCATACGCCTTCAACTCGCCGCGCAGGCCCTGCGCGATCGAGAAGCTCGACGCGTCGTCGACAGCGCCCGTGACCTTGAAACCGGTCGAAACGCGGTTCTGAACCGTGTCCAGGCGGTTGTTGATGCTGTTGAGGTTCTGCAGCGCGACCATCGCGCCGGGATTGGTATTGATCGAATTTGCACCAGCAGGCATAGCGAAGATCCTTCTTCTAAGGGCTCAATCGGTTCACAGCAGCGCAATCGTTTTGATTTGCGTAAAATGCTGTCTATCTCGACACTACCCCTGCCCACTCCCTGTGTCAACAAATTCTGCAAAAAAAGCCGAAAATTTTAGATAAATATTTTCTCGCTTCCCTTAGGGATAAATTATCCTTTTATATTAAGGTATTATGTACCGACCCGCTGGGTCTGGACCAGGCCGCGCAGGCAGGCAATGGCGCTCAGCGCGGTGATTTTGCCGGTCTTCGGGTTCTCTTCCGTGGGCACGTTTTCGATGCTCAGCGTGAAGCGCGCGCTGTCCGCTTCCACCTCGATCCGGTGGGTATTGCGGGTCACGGCGGGATCCGCCCAGATTTGCAGCCGGGTGCGATCCGGCCCGATCCCGGCCAGGCTCAGCGCGGCGGCCACGTTTACATTGGCGGGAAATCCCTTGGCGCCGTCACGGGCGGAGCCGTCGAACACCTTCTTGGCCTCGTTCAGCCCCTCCAGCGAGATGCCGTTCTCGACCAGATAGGGCGCTCCCTCCAGCCCGCGCGGCGGCTTGCGGGTCACCATGGTGACGCTCTCGATGGCGCCCTCGGCGGCGGCGCGCACGGCGTCCAGCCCGAGCAGCGCGCCGGTCGGCACGACGATCCGTCCCCCGCTCTCCTCGGCCAGCGGCTTCAGATGCTCATGCACCAGAAGCTGGCCGACACTGAGCGGCACGAAGATGCGGCCGGCCCGCAGCGCCGGCTCCGCGATCCGCAGGAAAACGGCGGAGGGCGCGCACTCCACGACGATGTCGGCCACCCCCGCCAGTTCCTCCAGCGGCAGCACCGGCACCGGCCTGGCGAATCCGGCCATCTTGGCTTCCGCCTTCGCCACGTCGCGCGCGGAAATCGCGGCCAGTTCCAGCCCCGCGATGCCGGCATCGATACGGGCGGCCAGGGCATGGCCGATGGCGCCGAAACCGCCGATGGCGACACGCAGGGAAGCACGGGGTGTAGACATGATTTTCTCTTTCTGAGCCGTCGGACTGGTCAAATCGTAGGTGATGGCCTACCTTCCCCGACGGATTGTTGTCCAGACTTATAACATCCCGCCCCGCCGGGAGAGGACGACTGAGGAATTGCAAGCCTGCAAACCTGCCTGCTAAAGAGCGGGAGAGCATGGGCGTTTTTCCCATAACCAAGAGGACACAGCAGGGAGTCCGAAATGCAAAAGCAGACCCTTCTTTCGACCGCGGCCGCAGCCTTCATGGCCGTCGCCGCCTTTCTTCCCGCCAGCAGCCAGGCCGCCGCGCCGACTTGCTCGACCGCGCAGCTCATCGTTCCCTGGGGTGCCGGCGGCGATACCGACATCGTTTTCCGCACCTTCGTCGACGCCATCAACAAGAGCGGCGTGAAGCCCGAGCTGCAGGTCGTGAATATCGGCGGCCAGGGCGGCAATCGCGGCGCGGCCGAGGCCCGCAAGGCGGCCCCCGACGGCTGCACGCTGGTCGCCATCCATGAAAGCGCGATCACCAGCTATCTGACCGGCCGCGTCGATTTCACCACCGACGCCTTCGAGCCGGTGTCGCTGGTCACCTACACGCCGTCGATCATCGGCGCCTACGCCAAGGCCCCCTTCAAGAGCATGCAGGAGCTGATCGCCGCGGCGAAGAAAGAGCCGAAGAGCATCACCGCCGGCGTGACCCTGGGGTCGACCAGCCACTTCATCTTCCTGCTGATCGAGGACGCGACCGGCACGGAGTTCCGCTACGTCTCCTACGAAGGCACGCGCGAGCGCAACACCGCCCTGCTGGCCGGCAACGTGCTGCTGGGCGAAAGCAACATCCTGACCGCCAAGCAGTACCTCTCCGAAGGCTCCATGCAGGCGCTGGCCATCGCCACCGAACAGCGCGACGAGCAGCTGCCCCAGGTGCCGACGCTGAAGGAGCTGGGCATTCCGGTCACCTATGGCCTAGCGCGCGGCGTCATGGCGCCGAAGGGCACCCCGGCCGATATCATCAAGTTCTGGGAAGAAGTCTTCGCCAAGGCCGCCAAGGATCCGGGCGTGACCAAGGCGATCACCGGCGCCAGCTCCACCGTCATGTACAAGAATGCCGCTGATTACGCGGCGTTCCTGAAAAGCTCCTATGCCGAGCATGAGCGCCTGGCGATCAAGATCGGCATGTACAAGAAGCCGTAAAGGCGCGACGACCTAAAGCGAGGCAAGAGCCGCAGGGAACCCTTCCCTGCGGCCTTGTCTATTGGCAGTACCCGTTGCCGGTAGAACCATGAACCGTCTCAATCGCGATACCATCACAGCCATCGTGCTGCTTCTGGTCTGCGGCGCCTGCTTCTGGCAGACCTTCTATATTCGTGAAATTCCGTTCTCCACCATGGGCTCGGAGGTCTGGCCGCGCTTCGCGCTGGCGATGATGTTCGTGCTGGTGTCGATCTATCTGGTGCAGTCCATCGCCTCCCCGCCGCCGCGGGTCGAGGGCGAGCGGCGCAGCGTTAGGGCGTGGGTCTCCAGCTATAGCAGCGCCTTGTGGTGCTTCGGGATGTTCTTCCTGTTCGTGCTGGTCATGCCCTATCTCGGCATGTTGCTGAGCGGCATCCTGTTCGTATTCGTCACCCAGACGGTTATCGGCCGGCGCGACCCGCGCAGCCTGGCGATCCATTTGGTCGTGGCGCTGGTCGCTGTCGGCGGCATGTGGGCGATCTTCCGCTACGGGCTCGGCGTGGCGCTGCCCGTCGGCTCGCTGTTCCGCTAAGGGGGGAGAGAAAAGCGATGCTTGAAAATCTCCTCACCGCCTTCGGCGATGTCTTCGCCCTGCATAATTTGGCGCTGATGGCCGGCGGCGTGGCCTGCGGCCTGATCGCCGGCTCCATCCCCGGCTTCACCATCACCATGGCGGTGGTGCTGACATTGCCCTTCACCTTCGGCATGAGCCCCGTCGAGGGTCTGTCGACCATGCTGGGCGTCTATGTCGGCGGCCTGACCGGCGGCATGTTCGCCTCCGCGCTGATCGGCATTCCCGGCACGCCATCGGCCATATCCACAACGTTCGACGGCTTCCCGATGGCCCGCAAGGGCCGGCCCGGGCTGGCGCTGGGCCTGGGGCTGTGGTCGTCCTTCATGGCCGGCATCCTGTCCGCCATCGTGCTGGTCTTCATGGCCCCCACCCTGGCCGCCATCGGCCTTGAGTTCGGGCCGTGGGATTATTTCACCCTGGTCTGCTTCGCGCTGACCATCGCCGCCAGCCTGTCCGACGGCGCGCTGATCAAGGGCCTGATCGCCGGCGTGTTCGGCATGGTCGTCGCCGCTATCGGCGAGGACGCCATCAACGGCGCGGAGCGGATGACCTTCGGCATTGACACATGGCGGTCGGGTTTCGACTTCCTGCCGGTGCTGATCGGCCTGTTCGCCTTCAGCCAACTGCTGTCCGATTTGCGCGACAAGGAGGCCGCGAAGAAGCCCATGCTGTCCGGCAAGCACGCCGTGGTGCGCATGGAGCATCTGGAATCGATCCGGCTGAATTTCGTGCATTGGATTACCGTCGTGCGCGCCTCGGCCATCGGCCTGTTCATCGGCCTGCTGCCGGCGGCGGGCAGCTCGATCTCCAACATCCTGGCCTATGACCAGGAGAAGAAGGCCTCCAAGCATCCGGAGAAGTTCGGCACCGGCGTGCCGGAAGGCGTGATCGCCTCGGAAGCGTCGAACAACGCCACCGCTGGCGGGGCGCTGATCATGATGATGGCGCTCGGCATTCCCGGCGACGCCGTGACCGCCGTGATGCTGGGGGCGCTGACAATCCACAATATCGCGCCCAGCCCCACCTTCATCTCGACCCAGCCGAAGCTGGCCTACGCCATCATGGTCGCCTATTTCCTGGCGAACTTCATGACGCTGGCCATGACCTCCGGCTGCCTCAGGGTGTTCATGCTGGTCACCCGGGTGCCGCTTTACATTTTGAGCGTGGTGATCCTGGGCTATTGCGCCATCGGCGTGTTCACGCTGAACAACGTCATCTCCGACATCTGGACCCTGCTGCTGTTCGGCGTCATCGGCTTCGTCATGCAGCAGCGCGGCTTCCCGCTGACGCCGATGGTGCTGGGCGTGGTGCTGGGGCCTGTGGCGGAGCTGAACCTGTCGCGCGCCATCGCCACCAGCGACGATCTCACCTTGTTCGTCACCCGCCCCTGGGCGTTGTTCTTCGTGCTGATGGCGGTGTTCTCGGTGTTCTTCCCGCTCTATCAGAAGGCGCGGGAACGGGGCCAGCGCTGGTCGCTCTATTACGGGGCTGCCTTCATGGCCTCCGTGGCGGTGCCGCTGATCATGATGGGCGGCTGGTTCCGCACCGGGCTGGGCATAGCGCTGCTGCTGGGCGCGGCCGCGCTGGCCTGGCGGCGCAGCCGGCATACGCTCACGGCAAGCTGACGCGAACAGGCCGGCGGTATCCCCGCCGGCCTTTTTCGTCTCAGTCGGTCAGGACAACGCAGCCGAACACGCCGGGGATCTGCGCGATGCAGCGGCCGACATAATGCGCATGATCGGAATCGCGCATCATCGCCTCGGCCTCGACTTCCAGCCGCTCGCCCTCTTCGGCGGCGACGCGGCGGCTCAGCCAGCGCTCGGGCACCAGGCTGCGCTTGGCGAAATGCTCCAGCACGCGCGGCAACATGCCGGGGTCGACTTCGGCGGAGAGGCGGAAATGGGCGAGAACGGGATCGGCTTCGACGGTCGCTTCGGCAGCGTAGGGGTTAGCGACAGGAGCCTGGGACGAGACAAGAAGAACGGACATGAGATGCACTTCCAATAGCATGGGACCAAGACGAATCAATCAGACCCGGCGTCTCGACAGACGCCGGGGCGATAATTCGAATCGCGATCCCGAAGCTCTTATGCATCATGGAAAGAATATTACCCAGGCGTCTCCGCGCCGTCAACGCCGGAAAAGGCCCTCGCATGGCTGCTTTCCGCAATGCAGCCTTGCCTTCATGTCAGTCCCGCCTTAAGCCGGAACCAAACGCACATAATACAGGACCATCCAGATGCCGAACGCCGCCCAATCGCTGGTCTCCATTCTCCACCGCAACGGGATCGACCGCGTGTTCTGCGTGCCGGGCGAAAGCTATCTCGGCATCATGGACGCGCTGCTGGAATCGCCCATCGACGTGGTGACCGCGCGGCACGAGGCCAGCGCGGGCTTCATGGCCATCGCCGATGCCCGCCTCACCGGCCGGCCCGGCGTCTATGCCGTCAGCCGCGGGCCGGGGGCGACCAACGCCTCCATCGCCATCCACACCGCCGAGCAGGACGCCGTGCCGCTGATCCTGATCATCGGCCAGATCGAGAAGAAGGATCTGCGGCGCGAGGCGTTCCAGGAGATCGATTACGGCCGCATGTTCGGCGGCATCGCCAAATGGGTCGCCGAGGCCATCGATGCGACGCAGATTCCCGAGCTGACGGCCAAGGCGGTGCGCATCGCCACCAGCGGCACGCCCGGCCCGGTCGTGCTGGTGATCCCGGAGGATCTGCAATTCCCCGAGGCGCCGATGCCGACCGAAGTGGTGCAGCAGCGCCGCCCCGCCATCCCCGCCCCGGCCGACATCGCCGATGTGCGCGCCCTACTGGAGCAGGCGAAGCGGCCGCTGATCATAGCCGGCGGCGGGCTAGATGTGCCGGGCGGGCGCGAGGCGCTGCTGGGCTTCGCGGAGGCCTGGAACATCCCGGTCGCGGTCAGCTTCCGCCGGCAGGATCTGTTCCCCAACGCCCACCGGCTCTATGCCGGCGATCTCGGCCTGGCCAATCCGAAAAAGCAGATCGACGCCTTCCAGGAGGCCGACCTGATCCTGGCGCTGGGCACCCGCCTGGGCGACATCACGACGCAGAATTACAGCTTCCCGGACTATCCCAAGCCGCGCCAGAAGCTGGTGCATTGCCATGACGACACCCGCATCATCGGCCAGCATTTCATCGCCGAGGTCGGCATCGCGGCCGCGCCCACCGCGCTGATCGCGGCGCTGGACAATGCCAAGCCGGCCAGCGAAGCCGCCTGGACCGAGCGGCTGCGCGGCCTCTATGCCGACTATGCCGCCTGGAAGCCGAAGCAGGCCGCCGACGGCGTGGTGTTCGGCAATGTGGTCGACGCGCTGAACGGCATCCTGGCCGAGGACGGCATCATCGTCGCCGATGCCGGCACCTTCGCCAGCCATGTCTATCGCCATGTGCCGTTCCACTACCCGCAGCGCCTGCTGGCGCCGATTGCCGGCGCGATGGGCTATGGCATGCCTGCGGCCGTGGCCGCCTCGCTGCGCCATCCGGACCGGCAGGTGATCTGTCTGGTTGGCGATGGCGGCTTCCTGATGACCGGCTCGGAGCTGATCACCGCCATCGCGGGCAAGCTGCCGGTGCTGGTGATCGTCTCGAACAACAATAGCTACGCCTCGATTCGCATCCATCAGGAGAAGCATTATCCCGGCCGGGTGGTGGCGACCGACCTGGTGAATCCGGATTTCATCGCCTTGGCCAAGGCCTATGGCGCATCGACCTTCAAGATCGAGCGCGACGCCGACATCGCCCCGGTGTTGCGCCAGGCGCTGGACACGCCCGGCCCGCGCTTCATCGAGGTTCAGGCCAGCCTGGAGGTCTATCTGCCGGCCGTGAAGGCCAGCGCCGCCGACTAAGGCCAGTTCTGCGCCACGCAATCGGCCGCGAGCACGCTTTCCGGCTCCAACCGCGACAGCGTGCCCTCGCGCCCCTTGGTCCACCATTGATGGCCGCCGCCGACATAGCGCGCGCCACTGACGGAGCGCGCCGTCTGCATCGCATAGCTCTGGCCGGCGAAGGCAATGCGCGCCGCTTCGCCGTCATAAAAGGCGGAAACCTCCTGCCCATCAGCGCAGCGATACCATACGGCCGGCGTGGGCGGATCGTTGGCACAACCGACCAGCAACCCGACGAAAACAGCGAAAACAAAATAAATTTTTTGCATCCCACACCCTTAAATTTAAGCTTTGAACGAATCTACGCTTGTAGCCAAACGACTGAAAACTTTGCCTAAAACTAAATGGAAATTATGCATATATAGGAAATATCCATATTTTTCAGACCCCTAGTTACCACTGGTTAAGAAGTTAGAGAGGGTTTGTTAACCATTCTCTTGCATGGTCCGGGTTGAGACCAATGCCGGAGGATGGTTATGCGCACGCTTCTCTCATTGATTTTACTCAGCCTGCTTCTCGTTCAAGGACCGCGCCCGGTGGCCGCGCAGGCGCCTGCCGAAATAACGCCCGAACTGATCGAAATGATGCGCGACATCGCCGCACATCCGGTGGTGCTGATATCGGTGCGGGCGCAGAACGAGCGCCACAAGGACATCCCGCAGGCACAGATCGACGCGCTGGACAAGCAATGGGTCGAGCAGCGCAAATCCGACAATCAGCCGCTGATCGCGCAGATCATGGGCGCGCCGCTTTCCTCCTACCTGATCCGCAAGATGGCGGAATCGCGCGGCCTGTTCATCGAGATGTTCGTCATGGACAATAAGGGGCTGAATGTCGGCCAGAGCAGCATCACCGGCGATTTCTGGCAGGGCGACGAGGGCAAGTACCAGAAGACCTTCCTGGTCGGCCCGGACGCTGTGTTCATCGACGAGATCACCGTCGACAAGAAAACCGGCATGCAATCCCAGCAAGTCAATTTCACCCTGATCGATCCCGATACCAAACAGCCGATCGGCGCCATGACGGTCGAGGTCGATCTGGGTCAGCTCGCGCTGCGCAAGCAGCTTGCCGCCCGCTGAGCGACGGAGAATGCACATGAACGCTTTCAGCAATCTGCGGATTTCCGGCAAGCTGTCGGTCGCCTTCGCCGCCATCATCGTGATCATGCTGGCGGTCAGCGGTGTTACCGTGTGGCAGGTGTTCTTCATTGAGGACGCCAACCGCCAGACCGCCCATACCTATGAAGTTCTCGACACCGCCAACGAGCTGCAGGAAGCGATCCTGGACCAGGAAAGCAGCGTGCGCGGCTATCTGATCAGCGGCGATCCGGCCTACCTCGCCCCCTACCGAACCAGCGAACAGCGCTATGAAGAGAAGCTGGCCCGGCTGCGCGAGCTTATCGCCGGCGACCCGGCGCACACTGCCCGACTGAATACGATGGAGCAAATCTATCGCGAATGGCGGCAAACGGTGATCAGCCGCGAAATCAAGCTGATGCAGCATATGGACACGGTGGAGGAAGCGCGCGCGCTGGCCGCCAGCGGCATCGGCAAGCAATACACCACGCGCCTGCGCGAGCTGGACCATCAGTTCCAGCAGGTCGAACTGACCGTTCTGGCCGACCGCCAGGCCAACCAGGCCGCCGCCTTTCGCACCACCTACATGGTCAGCGCCGCCGGCACCGTGCTGGCGCTCATCGTCGCCATCCTGCTCGCCATGCTACTGACGCGCAGCATCGCCTCGCCGATCGGCGCGATGACCCAGGCGATGACGCGGCTCGCCTCGGGCGACAAGAGCGTCGCCATACCCGCGGTCGGCCGGCGCGACGAGGTCGGCTCCATGGCGGAATCAGTTCAGGTCTTCAAGGACAATATGATCCGCAACGAGGAACTCGCCGCCGCCGCCGCCAGGCAGCAGCAGGAGCGCAACGCCCGCGCCGCCCGGGTGGAGGAGCTGACCGATCGGTTCCGCAACGCCGTGCAGACATTGTTGCAGACCGTCTCGCACTCGGCCTCGGACATGCAGGCGACCGCGCACTCCATGTCGGAGACTGCCAGCCGCACCACCGAGCGCGCGACCGCCGTGGCCGCCGCCGCCGAGGAAGCGTCGCAGAATGTGAACGCCGTCTCCGCCGCCGCCGAGGAACTGGCGCAATCGATCGCCGAGATCAGCCGCCAGGTGCTGCAATCGAGCGAGTTGGCGGCGACCGCCAGCCGCGAGGCGGAGGAGACCAACCAGGTCGTCAGCGAGCTGGCGGAAGCCGCCACGCGCATCGGCGAGGTTGTCAGCCTGATCAACGACATTGCCGAACAGACCAACCTGCTGGCGCTGAACGCCACCATCGAGGCGGCCCGCGCCGGCGATGCCGGCAAGGGCTTCGCCGTCGTGGCGTCGGAGGTGAAGAATCTGGCCAACCAGACCGCGAAGGCGACCGAGGATATCGCCGGCCAGATCGGCGCGATCCAGACCACCACCGGCTCCGCCGTCGAGGCGATCCGCCGCATCGCCGGCCGCATCACCGACATTAACGGCATCGCCGCCATGGTCGCCGCCGCGGTCGAGGAGCAGCAGGCGGCCACGGCGGAGATCGCCCGCAATGTCGAGCAGGCCGCCGCCGGCGCCAACGAGGTCTCCGCCAATATCGGCGAGGTCAGTTCGGCGGCGCAGATGACCGGCAACTCGGCCGGCATGGTGCTCACCTCCTCCACCGATCTCGGCCATAAGGCCGATGCGTTGAAAGACCAGATCGAGACTTTCCTCACCGATGTGAAAGCAGCCTAACTAACAGACATTTCAATCATCTAGATGAAGGCTCGGCGCGCAATCGCCGAGCCTTCCGCTTGTCCTCACCGCGCCGGCGGGGCTACATTCGCCAAGGAAACGGACATTTGCACGCGGGCGAAAGGGCAAGTGGTGGCTGATGCAACCTCGACACCGCCATCAGAGATATTGCTGGCCGTCTGGAGACGACAGCGCCAGATCAAGGGCCGGCTGCCGGACCGGCAGGACATCGACCCGCTGGATCTCGGAAAGCAGGTGCTTCCGCGCATCGCCATTGTCGAGCTGGTGCCGGGCGGCCGCCTGCGCTTCCGCCTCTGCGGCTCGGAGCTGGCGCGCTTCGCCGGGCTGGATCTTACCGGCTGCTTTGTCGACGAGCTGAATCCCAACAAGGACTACGCCGACTATATCACCGACCTGTACATGCTGGCCCGGCGGACCCGGCTGCCAGTGCTCTCTAGCTGCCAGTTTCGCGGCAGCCACGATCTGGCGCAGGGCACGACGACGCGGCTGATCTGCCCGCTCGCCTATGATGGCGAGAATGTCGACCATTTCTTCACAGTGCAGAGCTTCGGCCAGACCAGCGGCATCCCCGGCACGGTCACCATGACCTATGCCGAGGGCTTCCAGCCTGGCCTGACCCGCGTGATCGAAGACGGCGAGGCGCTTTAGGCCACCCGGCTGATCGGGCCGGCCACCGGCGCCGCCACGGCGGCGGCCTTCTTGCGCGCCTCGGCCAGACTGCGGATCGCCGCGTCGATGCCGCCGCGCTGGTAGGGAATATCCAGATAGGCCAGCGTGGTCTCGACCGCCGACAGGGTGCCCAGGATCATCGGCTCGTTCAGATCACCCATATGGCCGATGCGGAACGCCTTGCCCTGCAGCTTGCCCAGCCCGCCGCCCAACGCGGTCTGGAACACGTCGCGCGCGGTTTCGCGCAGCAGCACGGCATCGACGCCCTCGGCGGTGAGGATGGTGGTGACGCCGTTCGAGCGTTCGGCCGGGTTGATCGCGTTGAAGGACAGCGCCCCCGCCTCGGTCCACACCGACACGCAGTCGCGCACGGCATCGGCCAGCATCTGATGGCGGCGGAAGATATTCTCCAGCCCCTCCTCGAAGATCATGTCGAGCGCTTCGCGCATTGCGAACATGTGATGCTCGGGCGCGGTGCCGCAGAATTTGCGGTAGCCCTCGGATTGCAGACGCGCGCCCCAATCCCAGTAGCGGCGCGGCGCGGTCGCAGTGCGATGCGCCTCCACGGCGCGCGGGCCGGCGGCGACGACGCCCAGGCCCGGCGGCACCATCAAGCCCTTCTGCGAAGCGGAGACGGCGACGTCCACGCCCCATTCATCCATGCGGAAATCGACCGTGCCCAGCGAGGCGATGGTATCGACCATCAGCAGCGCCGGATGGCCCACGCTGTCGATCGCCTTGCGCACCGCCTGCACGTCGGCGGTGATGCCGACGGCGGTGTCGGTATGAACCAGCAGGACGGCCTTGATCTCCTGCGCCTTGTCGGCGGCCAGCGCCTCGGCCACCTTGGCCGGGTCCATGGCGCGGCGCCAATCGTTCGGAATTTCCTGCACCGACGCGCCGAAGGCGGTCGCCACGTCGCGCCAGCCGCCGGAGAAATTGCCGGTTTCCGGCACCAGCAGCTTGTCGCCCGCGCTCAGCACATTCGCCAGCGCGGCTTCCCAGGCGCCGTGACCGTTGGTGATATAGACGAAAATCTCGCCATTCTTCGTCTGGAACACCTTCTTCAGATCGTCGAAGCAGCTATTCACCAGTTCGAGGAAATCCGGATCGTTCAGATCGACCGCCGGACGATGCATGGCGTTGAGCACACGGTCGGGCACATTGGTCGGTCCGGGCGTGCTGAGGAAGCCCCGGCCTCTTTTCACCTGCATCATCGTTCCTTGTCCGGTCTGCTGTCGTGGGCGCGCCTGCTGCCTCGCAGACGGGGACAAGAGTGGAACATTTTCTAGCCCTGTCCGGTCAAGCACTTTCTCACCTTTTACTGATGAAAAGCAGCCCCGTACCAGATGCATGGCGCTGAATCGCCCCGGCAAGGGGAAGAGGGGTGTTGCAGCTTGGCGAGGGAAGCTGGCCGGGACGGCGCCGCCTCCCCTCACCCAGCT
>NZ_LPXN01000109.1 GCF_001618175.1 Oceanibaculum pacificum
CCCTCCCCCCTTGCGGGGGAGGGGGGGTGGGGGGTATGCCGCCGCCCATCTGATGTTACGACATCACGCCGATCTGCCAGGGCACGAATTCGTAGCGCCCGACGCCGAGCTCCTCGCTGCGGCTCTTCTGGCCGGAGGCGGTGTCGAGCAGCAGCTGGAAGATGCGCTCGCCCATTTCCTGCATCGAGGCCTTGCCGTCCATGATCAGCCCGCAATTGATGTCCATGTCCTCTTCGAGGCGCGTATACATCGGCGTGTTGGTGGCCAGCTTCAGCGAGGGCACCGGCTTGGCCCCGAACATCGAGCCGCGGCCGGTGGTGAAGGCGATCAGGTTCGCCCCGCCGGCGACCTGGCCGGTGGCGGAGACCGGGTCGTAGCCGGGGGTGTCCATGAACACCAGCCCCTTGGCCGTCACCGGCTCGGCATAGCGGTAGACCTCCATCAACGGCCCGGTGCCGCCCTTCATGGAGGAGCCCAGCGACTTCTCGAAGATGTTGGCCAGGCCGCCCATCTGGTTGCCGGGGCTGACCACCCCGTTGATCTGCGTGTCGCGGCCCTTGTTGTAATCGTCCTTCCACCAGCGGATGCGCTCGATCAGCTTCTCGCCGATCTTGCGGTCGACCGCGCGGCGCGTCAGCAGATGCTCGGCGCCATAGATTTCCGGCGTTTCCGACAGGATCGCCGTGCCGCCATGGCGCACCAGCAGATCGGCCGCCGCCCCCAGCGCCGGGTTGGCGGTGATGCCGGAATAGCCGTCCGAGCCGCCGCATTGCAGGCCGACCGTCAGATGCGCGGCGGAAACCGGCTGGCGGGTCACCTGGTTGGCTTCCGGCAGCATCGCCTTCACCGCCTCAATGCCGGCCTCGATGCTTTTGCGCGTGCCGCCGGTCTCCTGCATGGTGAAGGTCTTGAGGTTGTCGCCGACCTCCAGGCCCTGTTCCAGCATCAGCCCGGCGATCTGGTTGCGCTCGCAGCCCAGGCCGACGACCACGGCGGCGGCCAGGTTGGGGTGGCGGATATAGCCGGCCATGGTCCGCCGCAGCAGGCTCATCGGCTCGCCGCTCAGCTCCATGCCGCAGCCGAGCTGGTGGGCGAAGGCGACCACGCCATCGACGTTCGGATAATCGGCCAGCCGCTCCGGCGTGAAATAATCGGCGATGCCATGCACCACCGTGGCCGAGCAATTCACCGTCGAGACAATGCCGATATAATTGCGTGTCGCCACCCGTCCATCCGGCCGCACGATGCCCATGAAGGTCGCGCGCTCGGCCTCCGGCAGCAGCTCGATCGGCCGGTATTCCTTGGCATAGGCGTAATCGCGGTCGAATTCCTGGAACAGGATGTTGTGGCTGTGCACCATCCGCCCCTGGGGAATATCCTCCGCCGCGAAGCCGATGGTGGTGTTGTATTTGCGGATCGGTTCGCCCTTGGCGATGGCGCGCGCGGCCAGCTTGTAGCCGGCCTTGGCGTCGTCCAGGGCGGTGAAGCCCTCCTCGACGACCGGCATGCCGGCAGTGACGGGAATACGGGCGACGACCACATTATCGTCGGCATGCAGGCGGATGACCGTGCCATCCATTCTCTTCGCGGGCTGAGCGTTCATCGATGCATCCACTTGGCGAGGCGACAGGCCAGTCTAGCCATCGCCGGCGATTTTGGAACGATCTTCGCTGCATCCCGACCGCGCGCCGGGCGCAACCCGGTGTTTAATCCTCGATCCTGCCGCCACGCAGGCGCTTCACGCCGGCCCGGCGGGTCTTGCTCTCCAGCCGGCGCTGCTTGGAGCCCAGGGTGGGGCGGGTGGCGAGGCGGGATTTCGGCTGCCGCCACGCCTTGCCGATCATCTCCGCCAGCCGTTCCAGCGCGTCGCGGCGGTTCGCCTCCTGGGTGCGGAAGCGGTTGGCGGTCAGCACGATGACACCGTCCTTGGTGAGGCGTGCGCCGGCGATGCCGGCCAGCCGCGCCTTCACCCGCTCGGGCAGCGAGGGCGAGGCGCGCATGTCGAAGCGCAGCTGTACCGCGCTGGCGACCTTGTTGACATTCTGCCCGCCGGGCCCGCCGGCGCGGATGAAGCTCAGTTCGATCTCCTCCGCCGGGATGGTGACGGGGCCGACCTCGATCATGATTTCTTCAGGCGGCGGCGCTGATCCGCGAGCTCCTGATCGGTCAGGATGCGCTCGCCCAGCGTGACGCTGCCGACCAGGCAGCGGCTGCATCGCCCGGAATCATCCACCAGCGGCAACACCAGCCGCTGCCAGATCTGGACGTCCAGCCAGGGGGCGGAGCGATGCTCGGTGAAGAGCGGGGCCTGGCGCAGCCAGGCCGCCCGGTAGCCGACGCGGTAGAGCAGCGATGCCGGGGTCTGCACCTCCCGGTTCATGTCCGACACCCGCCAGCCGGTCCAGTCGCGCGCCGCATGGCTGGCGACGTTGGTGCCATAGACCCGGTAGCGCGCATCGAGGCCGTCGCGCTCGATATCCAGCAAGATCAGGTTGCCCAGGGTAGGGATGAGGTCGAGGCAGTCGATCTGATCCTGATGCGCCACCGCCGCCGACCGTTCCTCGGCCAGCTTGCGCCAATGCTGCAGCAGGAAGGCCAGCTTCGCATCGGCAAGCTGGTCCGGCCGGGTGATCCAGGCGATGCGGAGGACCGATTCGCCGAGCCGGGCCAAAGCCGGCTCCGGTATGTCGCCGGCATGGTCGAGCAGGCTTCGCGCGCCGGCCTCGATCATCGGGTCGGTCGGGTCCAGCCAGGGCTGATCGTTCGGCATCGACATCATCTAACGAACTCGCGGATGCGGAGATATCGGGTCGAACCTGGATGAGGATGCGATCCAAGGCGACGAAGCCAAAGATAGGGCGGTCCCATAAGAAACCGACCCCATTCTTACAACAAATCCATAGATTGAAACTATTAGAATTTATCCAATCTTCGGTTAGTATTGCGTGTCTGATGGCGAGGTTTAATGAACGTCGGTCACGCCAAGCTGCGTACTCTTTACGATTTCTGGCTTAAGAAATCGGTAACGTCCGTTCTGCCTGCGCGAAGTAATTTTCTTCCGGAAGAGTTTTGGCCCTGGATAGGCCACATCGCCATTGTCGATATCGAGCGCCCCTCGCTGCGCCTGAAATTCGGCCTGTTCGGCGCGGCCTTCGTCTATGTCAACAATGTCGACATGACGGGGCGCTATGTCGACGAGGCGATGCCGACGACGATCCGCGACGTCATCCTGGACGATTACCACCTCTGTCTGGAAACCACCGCGCCGCTCTATATTCATCGGCAGAGCGTAAACCGGGAATGGACCTCGATCCACCGCCTGCTGCTGCCTTGCGCGGAGGATGGCAGAACGGTCGATAAGATCATCACCGGCCTCTATACCGAAGGCGGCGCCGCGCAATTCTCCGGCCTCTGAGGCGTCCTTGACGAGGCGCGATGGCACCCATGCCGTCGCGCCCCGGTGTCGCGCGCGACAATCCCGGTTTATGATCCTGGCAAAGCCATAACAAACGGGAGGAATGTCGTGAAAGGGATCGTATTCGCCGGAGACCGGAAGCTGGACTTGCTGGATTTCGCCGACCCGACGCCGGGGCCGGGCGAGGTGGTGCTGGAGATCATGGCGTCGGGCATGTGCGGCAGCGACCTGAAATTCTACCGCACGCCGGGCGGCGCGAAGGCGCTGGGCTTCAAGATGCAGGACGGGCCGATCATCGCCGGGCATGAGCCGTGCGGCGTGGTGGTCGCGGTCGGCCCCGGCGTGCCGGAGAAGCAGGCCTGGGTCGGCATGCGGGCGATGCAGCATCATTATCGCGGCTGCGGCGTGTGCCCGCATTGCTCGACCGGCTGGATGCAGCTCTGCGTCGATGGCGTGGCGGAGGTCTACGGCGTCACCGGGCATGGCGCGCATGCGCGCTACATGAAATGTCCGGCGCGCACGCTGGTGGCGCTGCCGGAGGAACTGTCCTTCAAGACCGGGGCCGCGATCTCCTGCGGCACCGGCACTGCCTGGGGCGCGCTGCAACGGCTGGGCTTGCAGGGCGACCATACCATCGCGATTTTCGGCCAGGGGCCGGTGGGCCTGTCGGCGACGCAACTCGCCGCCGCGATGGGGGCGCGGGTGATCGCGCTCGACACCAGCCCGGAAAGGCTGGCGCGCGCCGTGGAATTCGGCGCGGATGTCGTCATCAACCCGAAAGAGACGCCCGATGTGGTGCAGGCGATCCGCGATGCGACCCACGGGCTGGGCGCGCATCTGTCGCTCGACGCCTCCTCCGCGCCGCAGGCCCGCGCGCAAGCGGTGAAATGCGTGCGGACCTGGGGCAAGGCCTGTTTCGTCGGCGAGGGCGACGGGGTGACGCTGGATGTCAGCAACGATCTGCTGCGCCGGCAGGTGACGCTGATCGGCTCCTGGACCTTCTCCACCATCGGCCAGGCGGATTGCGCGCGTTTCATCGCCGACCGGAAGATCGATGTCGATCACCTCTTCACCCATGAATGGACGCTCGACCGGGCGGTGGAGGCCTACCAGCTGTTCGACAGCCAGACCACGGGCAAAGGGGTGTTCCTGCCAGGCTAGGACGGCTTATTGGGTGGCTTTCGCCGGCGCCTTTTCCTCGCTGCCCGGCGGCATCAGCATGGTCTCGGCATCGGTCAGCAACTGGCGGCAGCTATCCGTCTTGCCTTCCTCGTCGGCCTTGATGGCGGATTCGATGATGACGATCGCCTCGCGGCGGGAATTTCGGTCGGCGATCCAGGAATCGCGGGGCATGGCGGCATCTGTGGCGCCGGTGACGTCCTTGGTCCCCTCGTTCTTGGTCTGCAGCACCACTTTCGCCTTGTCGTCGACCACGCGCTGGTCCGCCTGCTCGGCTTCCACCAGAAGCTCCTTGGCGCGCTCGCTGCAATCGGAGGCTGCGGCGATTCCGGGCAGCAGGGTCGCCGCGACGGCGGCGGCGACGAACCAGGATTGGCTGTACATGCGAATTCTCCCTCTCGGTTATATCGGAAACAACAGCCGGGCATGGCATTAGGTTCCCGGCCCGGCGATCCGCCCCTTTCGGCGGGGAGGGGAATGACGCTATGGTTAGCGCCTGCTTTCCCTTCCCGCCGGGGCCCTTGACCGCATGCCGCTCGCTTCCCGCCACATCCCGACATGAACCTGCTGCGCCTGCTGTCCATGGCGCCGGCCCAGGCGTCCGATCGGGACCCTGTCCTCGCGCCCGACCGTCCGCCCTATCGCCTGCTGGCGCTGGGGGGCGCGTCCGGCGTGGCCAGCGTGGTCATTCTGGCGATGGTGAACAGCGCCGCCGAAGAGATCATGCGCGAGGGCGCCGATTCGGTGGATTGGCTGCTGGCGGGCATCACCGCTGTGGCCTCCATCGTGTTCCTGTTCAGCCAGATTTGGCTGATCCGCGACACGGCGGCGCGGCTTGAGGGCGGGATCGACCGGATGCGCGCCCGGCTGCTGGAATTGCTGCGCATCGCGGATTACCGCCAGCTCGAACAGATCGGCCAGGCGCAACTGTTCCAGAACGTCACCCAGAACAGCCAGGTGATTTCGCAGAATTCGCATCTGGTGGCCATCGGCCTGCAATCCCTGGTGCTGATCGTCGCCGCGATGGCTTATCTGCTGTGGCTGTCCACGCTGGCCTTCTTCCTGGTGGTGGCGGTCATTGTCGTGGCCGGCGGAATCTATGCGGCCATGGGGCGGGATCTCGGCGCCGAATATGCCCGCAATATGGGCAATGAGGAGCGGCTGTTCGAAACCGCGACCGACCTGTTGGACGGCATCAAGGAAGCCCGCATGTCCAGCGCGCGCAGCCACGATCTGCGCGCCAGCTTCGCCCAGGTGGCGGCGCAGACCCGGCAGACGGCGCTGCGGGTGCATGGGATGGTCTTCCGGCAATTCATCTTCGGCGAGATTGCGATCTACTTCCTGCTTGGCGTCGTCGTGTTTCTGGTGCCGCTCTACACCCAGAAGATCAGCGGCGACGTGCAGCAGGTGACCACCACCGTGCTTTTCGTCGTCGGCCCGGTCGGGCTGGTGCTGCAGATATGGACCATGCTGATGTCGGCCGAGGCGGCGGCGACGCGGATTTTCGCGCTTGGCGAGCAGTTGGCGGCGATCTCCGACCCGGCCCTGGCGACGCCGATGGAAGCGGGGCTGCCCGCCGCCTTCAAGGAAATCCGGCTGGAGCAGGCGCGCTTCGCCTATCCTGCGCCGGCGGGCGAGGCGCCCTTCATTGTCGGCCCGCTCAGCTTCACCATTCCGCAGGGCAGGATTACCTTCATCACCGGCGGCAACGGATCGGGCAAATCGACCTTGATCAAGCTGCTGACCGGCCTGTATCGGCCGCAGGGTGGGGAATTGCTGCTCGACCGCCGGCCCATCGTGGCCTTCCGCTTGCCGGCCTATCGCGAGATGATTGCCACCGTCTTCTCCGACTATCACCTGTTTCGCCGGCTTTATGGCGTGCCCCTGGTCGATCAGGCGGAGGCGGACGAACTGCTGCGCTGGTTCGAGCTGGATGGCCGGGTGGCGATTCGCGACGGCGCGTTCGACACGGTCGAGCTGTCGGTGGGCCAGCGCAAGCGGCTGGCGCTGATCGTCGCCCTGCTGGAGGATAAGCCGATCTACGTGTTCGATGAATGGGCGGCCGACCAGGACCCGCATTTCCGCGCCAAATTCTACCGCGAGATTCTGCCGGCTCTGAAGCGCCGCGGCATGACCATCATCGCCGTCACCCATGACGATCACTATTTCGACGCCGCCGATCATCGCGTGCATCTGGAAATCGGCCAGGCGCGCATCGTCAATGGCGAAGGGCAGGGCTGAGCCATGTTGATCTTCAGCCTGTTCCGGCGCGAAGCCCAGGTCGATCCGCGCGCCATCCTGTTCTTGTCCGCTCTGGCGGCGGCGGCGACGGTGATGATCCTGGCCGTCGTCAACCTGGCCGCCGAGGAAGCCAGCCGGGGCGAGGTCAGCCTGCGGCTGGTGCTGCTGATGGTGTGCGGCGGGTTGCTGCTGGCGCTCGCCACCAATCGCCTGACCACGGCAGCGGCGGAAGAGGTGGAGCGCATTGTCGAACGCCGCCGGGTGCGGATTTTCGAGGATATCTGCCGGGGCGACCTGAAGCTAATCGAAAGCGTCGGGCGTGGCCGGCTCTACACCGCCATCACGCAGAATCTGCAGAGCATATCGCGCAACATCCCGTTCGTGGTGATCGGCTTGCAGCAGGCGGTGATGCTGGTTTTCGTCGGCGCCTATCTGGCCTGGCTGTCGCTGATCGCTTTCGCGCTGTTCATGGGCTTCGCCGTCCTGGCCATGCTGGTGCATCTGCAACGGCTGCGGGCGGTCGACCGCGCGACCCAGCAGGTCGCCCGCGAGGAGACCGAGCTGGTCGGGCGGCTGCGCGATATTCTGGACGGCTTCAAGGAAGTGCGCATGAGCGGCCGGCGCGCCGATGCGCTGATCGCCGAGGCGCTGCTGGTGTCCGACCAGGTGCGGGCGGCGAAGGTGGGGTTGAAAGGGCAATGGGCGAAGGAATTCGCCGCCGTGCAGCTCGCCTTCTATCTGCTGGTCGGGCTGATGGTCTTTGCCGTGCCGCTGTTCACGCAGAATTTCCACACAGTGGTGATGCAGGCGACCACGGTGGCGTTGTTCATGATCGGCCCGATCGGCGCGCTGGTGCAGACCATTCCGTCGCTGAGCGATTCCGAGGCAGCGATGCAGGAGATCGAGGCGTTGACGAGCGCCCTGCGCCGGCAGATCGACGGGGAGCTGGACGAGGCGCGCGATCCGCTGCCTGGACCGGTGCGCGAGATTGCGCTGGAGGCCGTGAGCTACAGCTATGGCCAGGCCTCGCGCAACGATTTCCGCGTCGGGCCGTTGAACGCGACCTTCGCGGCCGGGCAGATCAGCTTCATCACCGGCGGCAACGGGTCGGGCAAATCGACCCTGCTGCATCTGCTGACCGCCCTGACGCCGCCGGATGCCGGGGCGATCAAGGTGAATGGGCAGGCGCTGGCGCCGACCCAGCGGCAGGCCTACCGCGATAATTTCTCCACCGTGCTGTCGGATTACCATCTGTTCCGCGAACTCCACGGCGTCGGGCAGCCGGATGCGGCGCGGGTGGCGGAACTGCTGGAGATGCTGCAACTGGGCGGCAAGGTCGCCATCGAGAATGGCGCGTTCAGCACCACCGATCTGTCGCAGGGCCAGCGCAAGCGCCTGGCGCTGATCGTCGCCGAGCTGGAGGACAAGCCGGTGCTGGTGCTGGATGAATGGGCCGCCGACCAGGACCCGCATTTCCGCCGCATCTTCTATGAAACGCTGCTGCCGGCGCTGAAGGCGCGCGGCAAGATTGTCATCTGCGTCACCCATGACGACCGGTGGTTCGGCGTCGCCGACCAGTTGCTGCATATGCGCGATGGCCAGATCGATAACCAAGGGGGCGACCAGGGCGACGATAAGGCCGGCGGCCCTGGGCCGACGGTCGGCCGGCAGGATTAATGGCCGGCGTTCATTACTTTTTTGTCACCCGGTCCGGCGTGCGGGCGGCGCATGGATGGTGGCTATTGCGCGCTCCGGACGGCATAATGGGCGCGGTATTCGAAAGGGGCTCAAGGGGCTGATGGTCGCACAGGATTCAGTCGAAGAGGACGAGGCGCCGAGACGCGATCTGTTCCGGCGCTACGACGTCTATGTGCTGGGCTTCCTTATCGTCCTGGTGATCCTGGCGGCGCTGCTCTGGCCGTTGATGGTGGTGACGATCCGCTCCGGCGAGGCCGGCGTGCAGTTCCGCTGGTTCAGCGGCACCGAACGGGCGGAGGTGTATCAGGAAGGCACGCACCTCATCCTGCCCTGGAATACGATGTATATCTACGATGTGCGGCTGCGCACCGAGGAGCGGCAATACAAGCTGCTGACGGATACCGGCCTGCCGGTCGATCTGCGCGTCGCCGTGCGCTACCGGCCGGATGTGCGGATGCTGCCGCTGCTGCATGTCGCGGTCGGGCCGGACTATGTGAACCGCGTGATCTTCCCGGAAACCGAGGCGGTGCTGCGCCGCGAGGTCGGCCGCTACAGCCCGGAGGAAGTCTATACCAGCGCGCGCGGCCTGCTGGAGAAGATACTGATCTCCACCCTGGCGCAGACCGAGGATCGGTTCGTGCTGATCGACGAGGTGCTGATCAAGTCGGTCGAGCTGCCCGAGCAGGTGCGCGAGGCGATCGAGCGCAAGCTGGTGCTGTCGGAGCAGGAGAAATCCTACGTCTATCGCCTCAGCATCGAGACCAAGGAGGCGGAGCGCAAACGCATCGAGGCGGTCGGCATCCGCGACTATCAGAAGACCATCAGCGAGACGCTGACCGACGATCTGCTGCGCTGGCAGGGCATCCAGGCGACCAAGGATCTGGCGGCGTCACCGAACGCCAAGACGGTTGTGATCGGCGGCGGCGGCGACGGGCTGCCGGTGATCCTGGGCGGTGCGGACCGCTAGGGGGATCATGGCACGCAGGACAAAATTCCGGATTCTCGGCGGGATTGCCTGCCTGGCGCTGCTTCTGGCGGCCAGCCTGGCGCTGCGGCTGCACGAGGAGCGCCGCGAGGCGGCGACCAAGGCGCTGGTCGCCGTCGTGGTCGGCAATCAGCAGACCAATGCGGATTTCCTGAACGGCATCCATATGGCGGTGGAACGGGTGAACGAGGAGGGCGGCCTGCTCGGCAAGACGCTGATCGAGCGCACCTATCCGGAGCCCGCCGGCAATCGCGCCCAGGGGGAGCTGTCGACGGTGCGCAACGCGATGGATCTGGCCGCGCGGATCGTGGGCGAACCCGGCCTGGTGGCCGTCATCGGGCATAATTCCAGCGACACGGCGATTCCCGCGAGCAGCGTTTATGACGAAGCGAGCGTGCCGTTCTTCGCCACCCATGCCACCAATACCTCGCTGACGCGCGGCAGTACGCACCATGTCTATGGCCTGCTGCCGAACGACCAGGTCGCCACCGCCTTTCTGGCGCGCTATGCGCTGACCGGCGGGATGCGCAACTTCGTCGTGCTGGGCGACATTTCGGAATATGGAAAGGAAAGTTCCGATTATTTCGCCGCTGCCGTCACCAGTGCCGGCGGCAGCATCGCCTATAAGGGCCTGATCGAGCCGAGTGTGCGCGAGGTCAGCACCCTGGTGCTGATGCTGCTCGACAATAACGCTTTCGATATGCGCTCCGTGGACGGTATTTTCGTCGTCGGCTGGCCGCCCGAGAGCGTCGGGCAATTCGTGAAATTGGCGCGCCAGGTGGGCATCCTGACGCCGATCCTGGGCACCGATTCGATCATCAGCGCCGATGTCGCGCGGATCGCCGGGCCGGCGATGAAGGATGTGGTCGGCATCTCGCTGTTCGATCCCGATTCCTTTGATGCCGAGGCGACCGCCTTCACGGAGAATTACCGGCAGCGCTTCGGCGCGATGCCCAGCAACGATGCGGCCGTGGGGTACGATTCGGTTCGGCTTATCGCCGCCATCGTGCGGCGGGCGGGAAATTTCGATCAGATTAATTTTTCCAATACCGCGCGGCTGATGCGCTACGACCGCCCGTTTCGCGGCGTGACCGGGCAGATTACCTTCAATACCAGCGGCATGATCGCCAATGCCACGCTCTATGTGGTCCGGCATGACGGCAAGGCGTTTAAAATCGCCTCCCGCTACAGCTATAATGATGAGATGTTTGCGGACCTCACCAGTACGATCCGGGCGGCGACGCCCAGCTTCCGGCATAAGGGGATACGGGAATGATGTGGCCAGCCTTTAGCCCCGTCGGGGTGCTGTTGTGGATTATCGCCAGCTGGATCATCGGCATATTGGGGCGCAACCGCCGCTTCGGCTTTGCCGGGAATTTCCTGGTCGCGTTCATTTTCACCCCGGTGGTCGGGCTTCTGGTGCTGCTGGCCTCGGATGACCGGGTGCCGGCAAAGACCTACAGACCGCGCTGAGCGCCCTGCGTGCCGGACATGAAAACGGCCCCTTGCGGGGCCGTTTCGCGTTTGTGAACCGGGGCGCGGATCAGGCGGCCGCGGCCACCGTTTCCTTGGTTTTCGCCTTGGCTTCGGCGGCCATCGCCTTGCCCTTCTCGAACTGCTCCTTGTAGAACGCCTTCACATTGTCGGTGTTCATGTCGAAGATGGTGCCGCCCTCGGCATAGTGCTTGTTGAACACCTGGCCGATGGCGTAGGTCGAGGCGCCGGCCATGACCGGCAGCGACATCATGGAGGCGGCCCAGCCGATCACCGGCACCACCTTGATCAGGCTGGCGGCCATCGCGCCGACGCCGTAGCCGACCACGCTGCCGCCGAGCGACATCAGGATCGAGCGGACGGCGCCTTCGGAGAACGGCTTGCCATGCAGATGCGACAGCTTCTGGATCATCCGCAGCTGGATCGCGGTGACCGCGGCGATGTCGAACAGCGGCATCGGCACCGCGCTCGCGGCGACCGAGGCGACCATGTAGCTTTTGATCAGGTTGCTGCTGGCCAGCGTGATTTTCAGCGTGTCCTCGGAGGCCGGCGTGGCGGTCGAGGGTTCGGTGGTGTCCGTTTTCGCAGTTGCCATCGGGCTCTCCTTGTTCAAACGTCGGGATGCAACTCAGTCACATTCTGTCAGGCGACGCAAATACTATATAACCATTGTACGCTAAAGGAGAGCGCGTACCCATAACAATAAAATGAAATCAAGTTAATGTGCGGCCGGCCGTTGCGGCAGCGGCGGCAGGCTTCTGTGCAGGAACACCAGAAGGGCCAGGATGGTCGCGACCTCGCCTGGGGTGAACACCACGGAATAGACCAGCGAGCTGATCAGCATATAGATCACATAATCGCCCAGCGCGCCCAGAAACGGGTCGCCATAGCCCTCCATCCGCGCGGATTGGCGCAGCGCCGCCAGATAGGCGGCCAGGATCAGCCCGGCGCCGACGACGCCATACTCGAAGATCACGCCGAGCCAGCCGATATCGGCCAGGAAAAACTGCGCGTTGCCCAGGATGGTGTGCAGGTTGGTGACGCTGATGCGGGTCACCGAACCGGCGCCGAAGATCAGCGCCAGGTAATTGTTGGAAATGAAATCCAGCGCGGTGCTGACCGAGACCTGCCGGATATCCAGCGAGGCGCCGAACATCGCCTCGACGCGCGCCAGATACGGCCCGAAGATCAGCGCGATGGCGGCCAGCCCGGCCACCACGCCGGCCAGGATAAGCGCCGTGCGGAGCCAGCCGCTGGTGGCGCGCAATGCTATCAGCCCGACCACCAGAGCGGCCGAGCCGATCACCGTGCGCTGCTTGAATATCCACAGCAGCAGCAGGAAGCACAGGATCATCGCCGCGAACGCCCAGAATTCCCGCCCGAGAAAGGCGCGCCGGGCCAGGTAGAACACGAACAGCAGGCCGAAGAACATCGGCATGAAGATGCGGTAGCCGCGCTCCACCTCATACAGCAGCAGCTTGGATTCCTGCGGGTCGGAACGGTACAGCTCGGCCGGCATGCTCAGCCACAGCAGCAGCATGATCACGAAGGTCGCGATGCCGAGGCCGATGACGACGCGGCGGATTTCCCGTGGGTCCGGCCGGGTCATCAGGAAGAAGCCGAGGGCCGAGAAATAATACAGGAAGGGCAGGGTCTTGGCCGTGGTGGCGAAGGCGTCGGCGAAGCCCACCGGAAAATAGATCATCGCCAGCAGCGGCGTTAGCCCCAGCACATAGGCCAGCAGGAAGCCATAAAGCGTGCGCCACGGCATGCGTTCGCGAAACAGCGCGTAGAGCGCCAGCGGCGCGGTCAGCAGCGGCCAACCTTTCGACAGGAAATAGAGCGGCGGCACGTCGATGAGGTAATGGAAGGTCTGGCCGAACATCGGCAGCACGATCAGCAGCAGCAGGATGGTGCTGCGCTCCCGCACGCTGGCGCGTTCATTGGCGACCGCCTGGGTGATCAGCACCCGGCCCCGGCGCGGTTGCGCCAGCACGCTCATCGCGGCTGCTCGCCGCGGCGCGGCAGGTGCCGCCTGGCCGCCGGCGCCAGCCGGGCGCGCACCGCCATGCCGAGCAGCGGCAGGGATTCGATGAACACCCGGCGGAAATGCGTGCGCGGCGACAGCAGCAGCCGATGCAGCCACTCCAGCGCGGTGCGGCGCATCCATACCGGCGCGCGCTGCGTCAGCCCGGTGACGAAATGCAGCGACCGGCCGATGCACAGGCCGGTGCCGACGATATCGCCGCGCTCCTTCAGCAGCCGGGCGAGAATCTCGCCGCGCGGCTGGCCAACCGCCAGGAACACGTAGCGGCTGGGGTGGCCGGCGACGAATTCCAGGCAGGCCCGTACCGCCGCCGGATCCTTGATGAAGCCCATCGGCGGGTTGTGCAGGGCCAAGTGCGTCAGCCCAAATTGCGCGACCAGCCGGCGCTCCAGCTCCGCGTCGCCGCCGATGACGCAGATCGAATCGTCGGGCCGGATATGGCGGGCGAACAGGGCGGCGGTGAGGTCGCTGCCCGCACAGCTCGGTAACGTCAAGCCGAACAGATGGCGGCCCAGCAGCCGGACCACCTGGCTGTCGCAGGTGCGTATCCAGGCCGCGTCATAGGCCGCCTGTAATTCCGGCGCGCCGTTATGCAGGGCGACCATATGCTGGGCGTTCGGCGTGACGATATAGGCGAAGGGCGCGCCGGCCGGCCGCGCCGCCACCAGCCGGGCGGCGCCCTCGACATCCAGATCGGCCAGCTTCACGCCCAGGAACCAATCCTCGGGCACAGGCGTGTCGAACGGGGCGAGGGCGGCGCTGTCGGTCATGGAATCGGCGTCTGGTCGCGATAGATGCTGTAGGAGAAGTTGGCGCTGCGCTGGAACGGCAGGACCTGGTTGATGAACTGGTCGATCCAGAGATTGATCTCGGAGATCGTGGTGCGCGGCACATAGATGATGTCGCCGGAGAAGAGCGGCACGCTGTCGCCCGGCGCCGCGGTCTCCAGGAACTGGCGGGCATTGACCGTGCGCAGCATCGGCCGGCCCGTCGGGTCGCGGCGGATCAGCACCACCTCGCTGGTCCGCGCCGTGTCGCGGAAGCCGCCGGCCAGCAGCACGCCCTCCATCAGCCCGATGCGGCCGTCGATACGGTAGACGCCCGGCGTCGTCACCTGCCCGCCGACATAGATACGCGCCGACGTCGCCTGGATCAGCGAGGCGTTCACCACCGGTGTGCGCAGCCATTTGGCGGCCGCCTGCTGGATGCCGGCGTTCAGCTCCGGCAGGGTCTTGCCGTCGGCCAGGACGGCGTCGGCGACGCGCAGCGAGATGCGGCCGTCCGGCGCCACCAGCACCTCCTCATCCAGCTCCGGCGTGAACAGGTAGCGCACCTGCAGCTTGTCGCCGGGGCCGATGCGGTAGGCCGGCACCGCGTCGGTCCAAGCGGCGAAGCCTTCGGGCTTGTCGCTCTCCTTGGCGACCGTCAGCGACTGCTCGGTGCTGCAGGCGGCCAGGGCCACCGTCAGCAGCAGCGCGGCGAGGGTGCGGATTACAGCCATTGGTAAATGAACCTCGGTACGTAGAAGCGCCGGCCGGTGAAGATGAAGCCCAGCAGATCGCCGCCGACATCCAGCATGCTGTCGCGCAGCTGCATGGCCGCCATCGCCCGGGTTTCCTCCGCCTCCAGCACCAGGATGCTGGCATCGACCAGGGGCGCCAGGCGCTGCGCCATCGGGCCGCCATGCATCGGCGGGGCGGCCAGCACGATCATGTCGTATTCCTTTTCCATCGCCTCCAGCGTGGCGCGGATCGCCGGCAGCGGCGCGCGCAGATTGGACAGCACGGAATGGGTGGCGTTGCGGCTGACCGACAGGCCCGGCACCGTGGTCTGCGCGATGTCGATCTCCTGCACCTGCACCGTCGGGCCCTCGGCCAGGCCGAGCAGGCCGGCAACGCCGTCGCCTTGATCGATCAGGTCGACCACCAGCACTGTGCGCCCGTGATTGAGCGCCACTTCGGCGGCCAGCGCGGCGTTGACGGTGAGGAAATCGCGCTGCCGCATGTCGCAGGTCAGTTGCAGGCTGCGCAGCGCTTCGCCGTCGATCCGCACCTCGGTCAGGCGGGCCGCCAGCAGGGCGATGGAATCCTGCGCCCGGCGCAGCGCGTGCTCCGGATCGGAATCGGATACCGAGGCCAGTTCCGGCATGCCGAGCCGCCGTTCGGCCTCGGCCGGCAGGATGAAGACTTGGCGGAAGCGGGTCGCCGCAAAGCCGATCGCCCCGGCGAACAGCAGCCCCGCCACCAGGCCGGCGGCCAGGAAGCTCGGCATCCGGGACTGGCCGATGACCGGCGGCGCCGCCCATTGCGAAATCCGCACGCTGGCGTCCTTATTCTGCGCCGCGACCTCCTCCATCCACACCGCCTCGCTTTGCAGCGTGTAATCGCGGTGGATCGTCTCCAGCAGGGCGCGGCTGCGCTCCAGCTCGCGCAGCTGGATGTCGGCCTCGCGCATATTGGCCGCGTTCGCCTTCGCCTCGGTCAATTGACCGTCGAGCTGGAGCAGTTGCTTGTCGATGGCGCTGGCCTCGATCTCCAGCTGCATCAGGTGGCTGAGCAGGAAATCGTGGGTCGGGTTGCGCACCTCCCGGTTGGTCGTATAGACCGGGTTGTTCTGCATATCCATCGACTCGCGGACAACGGCGATCTGCCGCTCGATATCCTTCAGCGGCGGATAATCGGGCTGGTAATGCTGGCGCATCTGGTCGCGCTGCAGCATCAGCTTCAGCAGAATGTTGCGGTCGTCATTGTTCGAGGAATTGTTGGTCGTCTCGACGTAATCGAAGACACGCGGCGGCGTCGCGCTCAGCTTGGCGCGGGTGTCGTCGATCTGCGCGCGCAGCGCCACGCCGCGTTCCTCGGTCTGGCGCTGCCGGGCCAGCACGGTGTCGATCTGGTTGGCGGCGAGCAGCACTTCCTGCTCGATATTCACGATGTCGTACTGCTTCTTCACCGCCTCGATCTGATTGCTGACCCGCTCCATCTGGGCGCTGGTGCGCGTCAGCTCGGTGGTCAGCAGGGCCATGCGGGAATTATCGTAAATCTCGCGCCGGCGGTTCAGATACACTTCCAGCAGCTCGTTGATGACGCGGGACGCGATATCCGGCACGCCATGACGGAAGGTGATCCGCACGATGTTGGAGGCGGAGGCAGGGTCGGCGCTCAGCCGCTCGCGCACCATCTCCGTCGCGCGGCCGACACGGTCGGATTCGGGATAGGCCGGCAGCAGGCCGAAAAAGCGCCGCTCCGCCAGTTCGGGGAACAGGATCGTCGGCCCCAGCCGGTTCACCATCTCGCGGATCACCGCCGGGCTGACCAGGATGTTGATTTCCGATTCAACCGCCTTCAGCCCGTCGACGGATATGACGCTGGGCACCAGAGATCCCAGCCCCTGCGCGCCGGCATGCTCGCGCGAGATCATCACCAGCATGCGGCCTTCGGCGGTGTATTGCGTCTCGGTCTTCCAGGCGGCGGCCACGCCGATGGCGAAGACCAGCAGGAAGGCAAGCACGATCAGGCGCCAATTATAGAAGGCCAGCACGCTGATATCGCGCAGCGTGAAGCTCTGCCGGCCGGTCTGGTCGCTGGCGACGTAGTTCCGGCTATCGGGGCCGATCAGGTTCAGGGTGCTCATCGATCGCTGTCCGGCACCGGCGCTGGACCGTTGGGATGCACGGCGACAAGATTGCCGAATTCGGAGCCGACCTCCGCCACCTCCACCAGCCGGCCGTCGCGGAAGCGGCGGAAACCGTAGCCATGCGCCTGCAAGGCGCGCCAGGCGGCGTCGTTTGGACCGGCGCCCTCGGTGCCGGTCTTCACCAGCGTGGTGTTGATCTCGAAAATCACCATCGGGTGGAAGCGCTCCAGCGTGCCCGCCGCGCCGGCGATCACCATCGGCTCCGCGCCCTCGACATCCATCTTGATGCAATCGACGGCGGTGAGGCCCAGACGCTCGACCAGGCTGTCCAGCGTCTCGGTCTTCACCGTTTCGCCCTCGGTCGCCATGGCGCTGCCGATCAGCGAGTAGGCCTGCGGGTCGTTGCCCAGCGGCACATGGTGCAGCACCGCCTCGCCATTGCTGTCGGACAGCGCCTCGCGCACGATCCGCACCTGGGCGTAGTCGTTCAGCCCGACATTCGCGGTCAGCCGGTCCGCCGCCTCGGTGCCGGGCTCGACGGCGATCACCGTGCCGCGCGGCCCGGTCAGTCGCGCCGCCTTCAATGTGAACAGGCCGATATTGGCGCCGATATCGATGAACACGGAGCCGGGACGGACCAGCCGGTCCAGGTGCCGCAGCTCCGGCTCGCACCAGTCGCGCAGCACGTAGCAGCTGACCGAGGTGTAGCGCAGGTCGGACGGCACGCGCATCTTCTCGCCGCCCGCCGCGGTCAGCGGAAAGACGGGCGAGGCGCCGCGCGCCACATGCAGTGCCCAGGCGGCGCTGCGCCAGGTCATGGCGAACGGTTCGGCGCGGAAGCCGGGATGGCCGATCAATCGTTTAAGGCGTCGGAACAAGATCGAAATCCATCCTATTGATTTGGTTTGTTCAAGGTAGATTTTCGTGGCAGTCCGGCAAGGTTAGTTGCCGGCAGATCATGCGCACGACGCTTTGCGGGTCCGGATTGTGCGGCCCGGTTTCTCCCTGCGGTATGCCCGACAGGGAATAGACCATCAACCCGCCCTGCGGGTCGCGCAGCACCTGGCCGGCGAGCCGTTGCAGCGTCTCCAGCCGGTCCGGGGCGGGATGCGGCACCCGCAACCCCATGAGCAGCGGTCCCGGCCAATGCTGCCGGTAGGCCGCGAAGGCCCGCCAGGGCTCGAAGCTCTCGCCCGCGTCGTAGGCCATGATGGAAACGAGATCGAGCGCCTGCGCCTCCGGCGCGCGCAACAGCGACAGCGCCATGCCGGTATAGGGGCTGCGCGGCTGGGCGTCGGCGTGCCGGCCCTCGCCATAGGCGCCGACGCTCCAGCCGGAGACCGCCAATATCGCCGGGCGCGGCAGGGCCGCCCGCAGCCGGGACACGACGCTGCGGAACAAGGCGTCGCTGGCGCAGCGGATGCGGCCGCCCGCCTCGGGCCGGCAGCCGGGCTCGGTCGGTTCGAAATCGATATCCAGCCCGTCCAGCGCCAGATCGGCCACCAGCCGGGCCAGCGCCGCTTCGTTCAGCCGATGCCAGTTGGTATAGGTCGCGCCGCCGACCGACAGCAGGATGCGGGTGCCCGGCTGGCGTTGCTGCAGCAGCCGCACCGAATCCCGCAACACCTTGCCGGAATAGGGATATTGCAGGCCGGTGCCGGCCAGTTCCAACGCCCCCAGATATTGTGCGTCCGGCCGGGCGAAGGCCAGGGCGACCATGTTGACATAGCCGGGCAGGGCGGCCAGCCGCGTCGCCTGCGCGCTCACCGCCGGCACTTCCCACCAGCTTTCGTGATAGCCCATCACGATGCGCGCCGGCAGGGCGGAGTCCGCCCACGCCGCCGGTGCGCTCGTCAGCAGGGCCCAGGCCAGCAGCACGCGGCTCAGAACACATCGCGTCCCGCCATGCCGACGGTCAGGGTCTGAACCATGATCTTCAGATCGAACCATACCGACCAGTTTTCGATATAATAGCTGTCGAGATCAACGCCCCGTTGCGCTTTTTCCAGCGTGTGGATGCCGCCGCGCATGCCGTTGATCTGCGCCCAGCCGGTGATTCCAGGCTTGATGCGGCTGCGCATGGCGTAGCGGCGTACCGCTTCGGCATAGGGCGCGTCGCTGACCAGCATGTTCGGCACATGGGCGCGCGGGCCGACGATGGACATCTCGCCGCGCATGACATTGATCAGCTGCGGCAGCTCGTCGATGCTGCTGCGACGCAGGAAATTGCCGACCCGGGTGATGCGCGGATTATGCCGGTCGGTGCCGCGCGTGCCGTCGTCGCTGGGGTCGACCGTCATGGTGCGCAGCTTGTAGATCATGAACGGCTTGTTGTTCAGCCCCAGGCGCGGCTGCTTGAAGAAGACCGGGCCGGGCGAGTCCAGCTTGATCGCCAGCGCCGCCACGGCGACGATCGGCGCGGCCAGCACCACGCCCAGCGCGCCGATGCTGTAATCGACCGTCAGCTTCAGCAGCGCCATCGAGCCCTTCAGCGGTTCGCGCATCAACTGCAGCACCGGCATGCCGGCCAGGTCGCCGCCCTGCGGCAGGCGCAGATTCAGCCGGTTTGGGCGGATTGGCAGCACGATATCGGCGGAGATCATCTGCAGCCGCTCCAGCAAATCGAACACCCGGCCTGCCGCTTCCCAGGGCAGGGCGATGGCGATCAGGTCGGCATCGGCAGTATGGATATAGTCGCGCAGGCTCTGGATATCGCCCTGGATCGGCATGCCGGCGATGCTGGCATCCTTCAGCCGGGCGATGCGGTCGTCGAAAATGGCGATGACGCGGTAGCGGTCGCGCCATTGCGGGGAGCGGATATTCTCAATGATCTGCTGGGCGATGTCGGTCGCGCCGACGATGATCACATCCTGCCGAAAAGCGCCCTGGGCGTGCAGGCGCTTGACCACATGCATCACCACCAGCCGGCCGGCGATCAGCAGGCCGGCGGTGCAGGCCAGCCAGAGCAGCAGCGAGCCGAGATCGGCGATGCGGTGATAGCCGAAGGCCCAGAGGATCGCCAGCTTGGCCACCGCCGCGACCGCCGTGGCGAACAGCAGCAGCGATATTTGCGGCAGCAGCCGGCGATAGCGCTCCACCCGGTAGCCGCCGGCCACGTCCAGCGTATAGACGAAGACCAGCGTGCCGATCACCGCGATCAGCAAAGCCGCGCCGGCCCGGTCGATCTCCACCAGCCCGAGCAGCGCGCCCAGGGCGATGGCGGCGGCCAGCAAGAAGATATCCCACAGCCTGACGAGACGGTTAACGAGGCCGTAGGTCCATTTCATCGGGCTCTATCTCCAAACGGGGGCAGCAGAGACAGCGACTATCTCGCAATAAAGTAAACAAAATTTTACGAAACTTTAGGCCGATTCGCTTTTTATGTGAATCCCTATGAATTTTTTTCCCGCAAAATAAATCGCCAAGAATAATAACTTGTTCCGATAGCCCCTTGGGCAAGGCTCAAACTTGCCACCAGGGCCGCCCCATTTATGCCCAAAGCGGGTATCAGCAATGCGCTCAGCACGATGCCGACCGCCAGTTGCAGCAAATTCAGGTTGCGCAGCAGCCGGTGGTGGCCGGTCATGCTGAGCAGCACGTCCTGGCAGGCCAGCAGGCAATTCACCGCCTGCCCGAGGGCCAGGATCTGCAAGGCCGTCGCCGCGATGGCGAAATCCGGCGAGATCAGGCCGAGCAGGCTGGCCGGGAACAGCAGCATGATGAGGATGGCGGGCAGCCCGACCCCGGCCACGCCCAGCCGCACCATCCGGTTATAGCGGCGCAACTCGCCAATCTGGCCCAGCCGGTGCAGGCCGGCGAAGCGCGGCGCGGCCAGGGTGCCGATGGAGATGATGACCACCCAGATCAGCATCGAAATGCGGCTGGCCATGGAGAAGGCGCCGACCGTGGCTGCTTCCGCGATCATGCCCAGGATCAGCACCGGCAGCGAGGCCAGCGCCACTTGCGTCACCTCCACCGTCAGCAGCGGCAGCGCGGTTTCCCACAATCCCGGCATCGGCGCGACGGCCGCGTCGCGCGGCTGGCGCTCGCGCAGCCTTGCGCGTTCGCGCAGCAGCAGGGCGAACCCCAGCAGGCAGCTTGCCGTCAGGGCGGCGGCCAGCACCAGGATCAGACCCGCGATATCGTCGATCCACAGGATCAGCGCGGCGAAGGTCAGCACCGGCCACAGCGCGTTCTGCACCAGTTGCGCCGCGACGCCCCGGCCGAAGCCGGCCAGCGCCGCGCCCAGCGAGAAGGCCAGCGTCTGCGGCACGATCACCGCGGCGCTCAGCAGCAGCGGAACGGCCAGGTCGGGCAGGATGAAGATATGCGCCGCCGCCGGCTGGGCGATCAGCGCGGTAAGGCCGGCCGCCGCCACCGCCGCCAGCGCGGTCAGGCCGAGGCCGTAGCGCAGCGCGGCCCGCGCCCGGGGGCCGTCGCCGACCGCCAGCTCGGCGGCGATATGCCGGGTCATCGCCTTGTCGAGGCCCAGCCGGGCCGCCGTCGCCGCCAGGCCGATCCAGGTGAGGCACAGGAAGAACAGCCCGGCATCGTGCGCGCCCAGCTTATGGCCGGCATAGACATAGAGGCCCAGCTTGCCCAGCGTCTCGATGCCGCGCATGCCGAGGCCGGCGCCATAATGCACCAGGCTGCGCAGCGAGCGGGCGGAGGGGGGCGGGGCGGCTGTCATGGGGGAGCAATCGTTGAGGCGGGGCGGCCGCTATGGTACGGGACGGTGTGGCGTTCACCAAGACGCCGTTCCGTTTATGCGCGGGAGACCTTCTTGCGGCGGCTGCTCCTGACCCTTCTGTCGATTCTGCTTTCGACCTGGCCGGCCATGGCGGCGGAGCAGGAGGATGCCGGCGGCCGCGCCGCCGATCGCGGGCCGCTCGATCTGCGCCTGGTGATTCACGAGCATTTCTCGGTCCGCATGCCGTTCGGCTGGTGGACCGGCCCGCCGGAGCGCAGCGGCAAGATTGTCTATATGGATGTGAACATCCCGGTCTGGTGGCGCGGCAACCCGACCGCCGAGATGCTGAATCTCTGCCCGCCGCGTCACAGCGTGATCTGGGACGAGATAAATCTGATGCGGCTGCGCCCGATCTCTCGCGGGCTGCCCTGGAGCGAGCATGAATGCCGGCGCTAGCGGCCTTGTGAGCCGCCCGCCCGCCCGCTAGGGTTGGATTTTAGTCGATTTGCATGCGATTGGGGTTGTTATGGCGCTTTCGGGGTTGAAGACCTTCCTGCAGAACGAGTGCCCCGGCCTGTTCGCCATTCTGGCCGATTGCCGCGACCGGGTCGCCCCGCGCTATGCCGAGCCGGAGCTGGCGCTGGTGCCGACGCTGGCGGAGCCGGGCGAGGCGGCCTTCGATGTCGGCGCCAATACCGGCATGTATAGCTACTGGTTGCTGCGCTGCGCGGCCGGCGTGACCGCGTTCGAGCCGAACCCGAAGCTGGCCGCGCTGCTGCGCCGCCGGTTCAAGGCGCGCATCGCGGAGGGGCGCATGGCGGTGCAGGCCGCCGCCGTCAGCAATGCGGCGGGCGAGACGCAGCTCTATATCCAGGAAGGCTATGAGGCGCTGGCCTCGGTCGCGGCCGAGGGGCATGGCGGCGGCACGGCGGTGACGGTGCCGCTGGTGCGGCTGGACGATTTCCAGGATCGCACGGTCGGCTTCATCAAGATCGATGTCGAGGGCCATGAGGTCGCAGCCGTCGAGGGCGGGCTGGGCCTGATCGCGCGCGACCGGCCGACCCTGCTGATCGAGGCGGAGGAACGGCACCATGCCGGCTCCATCGCGGCCTTGCGCGGGCATCTGGAGCCGCTGGACTATCGCGGCTTCTACCTGCAGGGCGGCGCGCTGCGGCCGCTGGACGGTTTCGACATGGCGCTGTTGCAGAACCGGGCGGCGTTGAACGAGGCCGGCACGCACCGGCTGCCGGGGCAGACCTATATCAACAATTTCATCTTCGTCGCCCGCCAGCCGGTGCTGGATCGCCTGGGCCGTCAGGTGCCACTGACGTAGGCGGCCATCTGGCGCACTTCCTCCTGCGCCTCCTCCAGCCGCCATTTCACCACGTCGCCGATGGAGACCATGCCGGCGACGGCGCCATCCTCCACCACCGGCACATGGCGGAAACGGTGCCGGGTCATCATCTCCATCACCTCGGAGATTGTCTGGTCGGGCCGGCAGGTGATGACCTTCGCCGTCATGATGCGCTGGACCGGGCCGTCCAGGCAGGAAGGCCCTTCGGCGGCCAGGGTGCGCACGATGTCGCGCTCCGACAGGATGCCGGCGATGCGCTTGCCGTCCAGGATCAGCACCGAGCCGATGCGCTTTTCCGCCAGCAGCTTCGCGGCGTCGGCGACCGATATGGCCGACGCGGCGGATACCACGTCGCTGCCCTTGGCTTTCAGAATGTCAGACACAAGCATGGCGATACTCCCTCCATTTTAGCGGTCGGGATGCGTCGCTGGCACCGGCCTCGCAAGCGATCGAACAGAGCGCCGGTGGCGCGAACGGCCCCGATCGCGTGACCTTTATCAACGGGCCGTTGCCCCCATGATCGCGCGGAAAGCGCGTGCTGGCAATTGCGGCTACAGCTTCGGCCTGCGGAAAAAGATTTCTGTTAGTGGAATGAAAATCATGGTGCTAGCATCCCTCCAAACAAACGAGTCAGACAGTCGGCCGGCCTTGGCCAGGCACGATCGTCGCTAGGGAAGGAAACGGAAATGGCATTCGAAGTGCGTCCGCTGACCAAGAATTTCGGCGCGGAAGTCCATGGCATCGACCTGTCCGAGGCGCTGGACCGGGAGACCGTGGCGGAGATCGAGGCGCTGTGGCGCGACAATGTGGTGGTGCTGTTCAAGCGCCAGGTGCTGACCGAGCCGCAGCTTATCCGCTTCACCAATACGCTGGGCCAGGCGGAGGCGATCAGCCGCACGGACATCCTGTCGCCCTACCATCCGGAAGTCGCCTATATGAGCAATTTCCGCTATCTCGACGGGCGCACCATCGGCGCTTTTGCCGACGACAAGGATGTCGGCTGGCATTCCGACCAGACCTTCCGGCCGAAGCCGGCCACCGGCGCCATCCTGTATGGCGTCGAGGTGCCGCCGGAGGGCGGCGACGTCTCCTTCGCCAACCAGTATCTGGCCTATGAGCGGCTGTCGCCGGAGATTCGCGGCAAGATCGAGGGCCGCACGGGCATCTTCAGCTACCGCAAGCGCCTGGAGCGCTTCAACCCCGGCGAGCTGAAGGATTCCATCGACAAGATGAAGCAGACGCCAGACGTGCCTCACCCGCTGGTGCTGACCAACCCGATCAGCGGCCGCAAGGCGATCTACGCCGATCCCAACACGCTGGCATCGATCGAAGGCTATGACCAGGCGGAGAGCGACGCGATCATCGAGGCGCTGGTCGAGGCCGCCACCCATCCCGACGTGGTCTATCGCCACAAGTCGCATCCCGGCGACGTGCTGATGTGGGACAATGGCTGCTCGCTGCATCGCCGCGAGGGCGTCGATAATGGCAGTCCGCGCCTGATGAAGCGCACCACCTTCCATCTGCCGAAGGAAAAATACGCCCTGCCATACTGAGGCCTGGCCGCTACGCCCGTTTTTCCAGAACGCAGAACCAAGGAAGGTCGCCGATGAGCGGTCCCGTTATCTATCGCCGGGTCAACCGGCCCGATCCCGCCCTGATCGCCGCCGCGGCGGAATGCGCCATGGCCGATCTGCACGAGGCGCTGGGCCCGGTCGCCGGGCGCATGGGGCTGATGAGCCCGCGCATGCGCCCGCTGCTGCCCGGCAAGCGCATCGCCGGGCCGGCGGTCACCGCCTTCTGCGCCCCGGCGGATAATCTGATGATGCACCAGGCGCTGTACCTGGCCGAGCCGGGCGACGTTCTCGTCGTCACCGTGCGCGGCGAGGATTGCGGCGCGCAATGGGGTGACACGGCGGCCGCCTACGCCAAGAACAAGGGTCTGGCCGGCATCGTCGTCGAGGGCGGCATTCGCGATATCGACGGGTTGCGCGCGCTGGAAAGCCCGGTCTGGTCGACCGCTATTTCCCCGGCCCATCCGGACAAGGCGGGGGCGGGGGTGGTTAACGCCCCCATCGTCTGCGACGGCGTGCTGGTGCGGCCGGGCGACGTGATCGTCGCCGATGGCGATGGCGTTCTGGTGATCCCGAAGGAGCGGTTGGCCGAGGTGGTGGAGACCGCCCAGAAGCGCATGCGCAACGAGGAGGAGGCGGCGAAGAAGATCGCCGCCGGGGCGCATCCGTTCGAGATGATGCAGCTCGACAAGACCATCGAGAAGCTGGCGATCCCGTTGCACGACACGGCCTGGGACGATTAAAGGCAAATTCTGAACAAGCGCGAAAAGCGCGTCCTAATTGGGAAGGAAACGTACAATGAAGATCATGCGGTCATGGATTGGGATGTCCGCGCTCGCGGCCGTCCTGCTGGGCGTCACCGCCGGGGCCGGCCAGGCGGCGGAGGTGAAGCTGCGGGTGGCGGACAGCTTCCCGGTCGGCCATTTCATCCCGAAATACTACACGCTGCCCTTCATGGAGAAGGTGAAGGCGGCGACCGGCGGCAAGGTGGATTTCGAATATTATCCCGCCCAGCAGCTCGGCAAGGTGAAGGATTTCCTGTCGCTGACCCAGGCGGGCGTGGCCGATATCGCCTACATCGCGCCGGCCTTCATCTCCGACAAGATGCCGCTCTCCGGCGTGGTCGAGCTGCCCGGCGCCTTCCCGACCTCCTGCGCCGGCACCAAGGCCTATTGGGAAGTCGCCAAGAGCGGCCCCCTGGCGAAGGAGGAATTCGCGCCGAACGGGGTGCGGCTGCTCTATATGCTCGTCAATCCGCCCTATCAGATCCTGTCGCGCAACGAGATCAAGGGCCTGGACAGCCTGAAGGGCCAGAAGCTGCGCACCGCCGGCGGCGCCATGGAGATCATGGCCCGCAAGCTGGAGGTGGTGCCGGTGCGCATGGCGGGGCCGGAAATCTACGAATCGCTGTCGCGCGGCACCATGGACGGGCTGGTCTTCCCGTTGCCCAACCTGATGGAATACGACCTTCAGGAGCTGGTGAAATACAGCACGAGCGGCCAGAATTTCGGCAGCTTCGTACATAATTTCATGATCAACGAGCGCAAGTTCCAGTCGCTGCCGAAAGACGTGCAGGCGGCCATGCTGAAGATCGGCGAGGAAATCACGCTGGAAAGCTGCAAGCAGATCGACGCCGACGTGAAGCCAGCCATCGAGACGCTGAAGAAGGCCGGCGTCACCTTCGTCGAGCTGCCGGAGAAGGATAAGCAGGCGCTCGGCCCGCTGCTGTCCGGCGTGGGCACGGAATGGGCCGCCTCGCTGGACAAGCGCGGCAAGCCCGGCACCGCCGTGCTGGAAGCGTTCAACAAGGCCCTGAAGGCCCAGTAACATTCTCCCTCCGCCGGCCGCGGCCAGAAGGGCGCGCGGCCGGCATTCCCTTGCGCCAAGCCAGGAAGCCTCGAAATGCTGATCGCCCTCGGCAGGCTGATCGCCACGCTGGAGCGCTGCTACATCGCCATCGCCGTCGCGGTGATGATGTCGATCATGCTGATCATCGTGGTCGATGTGGCCTGCCGCTATCTGTTCAATGCGCCGCTGGCCTGGGCGTTCGACCTGATCTCGCTCTATCTGATGGCCGCTTTGTTCTTCTTCACCTTGTCCGACACGCTGCGCGCGCGCCGGCATGTGAATGTCGACATCGTCTATCTGCATCTGTCGCCGCGCTGGCGCGCCGGGGCCGATCTGCTGACCAGCGTGCTGGCGCTGATCTTCTTCCTGCCGATCTTCGAGCGCGGGCTGGACCGCGCCGCCGGGGCCTTTGTCTCCGGCGATGTGTTGAGCGGTCCGATCGCCTGGCCGACCTGGATCTATTACGGGCTGGTGCCGGTGGGGGTAGCGGTGATCCTGCTGCGGCTGCTGTTACAGGCGGCGCGCTTCCTGCTGATCGCCGGGGGCCGCACCGACATTACCGCGCCCGAGGAGGGCAATGCCGAGGATGAGGCGCTGCGCGGGGGGAGCGCGACATGATGGCGCTCACCATCACCCTGCTGCTGCTGGCGCTGCTGGCCATCGGCACGCCTGTCGGCTTCGCGCTGGGCATCGCCGGGTCCGTCGGCCTGTACTGGGTCGGCGGCTTTCCGATCCTGCTCGGCATCCTGGAGACGACTCCGCTTTCCTCCGCCTCGTCCTATGAGCTGATCACCGTGCCGATGTTCATGCTGATGGCGGAGTTCATCATCGTGAGCGGCATTGCCGAGCGGCTGTTCCAGTGCGCCGCCGTCTGGGTCGGGCGCGTGCCGGGCGGGCTGGGCATCTCCGCCGCCATCGCCGGGGCGGGCTTCGGCGCCATCTGCGGTTCCAGCACCGCCTCGGCCGCCACCCTGTCGGCCACCTCGATCCCGGCGATGATGCGCCAGCGCTACGATCCGGAGGTGGCGGGCGGCATCGTCGCCATCACCGGCACGCTGGCGATGCTGATTCCGCCCAGCGTGGCGCTGATCCTGTACGGGCTGGTTGCCAATGTGAGCATCGGCAAGCTGCTGATCGCCGGCATCGTGCCGGGCATCCTGGTGACGCTGACCATCATCCTGACCATCCTGGCGCTGATCGCCATCAACCCGAAGGTGGCGCCGCGCGGCGATTCCTACACGATGCGCGAGAAATTCGCCTCGCTGCGCGTCGTCGGTCCGGTGCTGATGCTGTTCCTGCTGGTGACCGGGGTGATCTATCTGGGCGTGGCGACGCCGACCGAGGCGGCGGGGCTGGGCGCATTCGGCGCGTTCGTGCTGGCGATCCGCTCCGGCCGACTGACCTGGTCGAACGGCTACAAGGCGGTGGTGAACGCCGCGCACACCACCTGCATGATCGTGACCATCATCATGGGCGCGCATGTGTTCGGCTATTTCTTCACCATTACCCAGGTGACGCCGACCATCGTGTCGGCCATCGGCAATGCGGATTTCTCGCCCGGCCTGGTGCTGGCGCTGATCATCGTGGTGTATCTGATCCTGGGCTGCTTCATGGATCAGGTGGCGATCCTGATCCTGACCGTGCCGGTGACGCTGCCGGTGGTGATGGCGCTGGGCTACGATCCGGTCTGGTTCGGCATCATCGTCATCGTCGCCGCCGAGGTCGGCATGGTGACGCCGCCGCTGGGGCTGAACGTGTTCGTGGTGTCGCGCTATACCGGACGGCCGGTCGGCGAGGTGTTCCGCGGCGTCGCCCCGCATGTGCTGACGCATCTGATCCTGCTGGCGATCCTGGCCAGCTTCCCGGAAATCATCCTCTGGTTCCCCTCGACGATGAAATAGCGGGGGCCGCCGCGCCCGCCCGGCTTTTGGCGGGCGCGTCGAGCCGGGCGATTATTCCCCGGCGGCCTTGTTCAGAATCTCTTCCGGGGTCGAGGAGACCACCTCGACATATTTCGGGACGAACTTGCCGCCCTCGATGAATTTGATGAATTCCGGCTTGATCTCTTCCGCCAGGATCTTGCGGATCGCGGCATGCTCCTTGATGTCCGACCATTCGGCGATCAGGAAGAAGCGCAACGGGTCCTCGGTGTCGCGGCACAGCACGCCGTCCTTCACCTGGGCCCAGCTCTTATGCATCGGGTTGCCGTCGGAATAATCGAATTCCTCGAACAGGCGGATGAACTCCGCCTCGGTGCCCGGCTGGATGCGGAAATCGTAGATGTGAAGGAAATTGCCCTTCGTCGCCAAAGGTTCCTGCGCCATGGGGATGCCTCCTGGGTTGATCGCTATATATGACGGTATACTGACTATATTGCTGATGCAATCATCGCGGCCCCTGGCGCATATGTCATTGGCTTGCCCGCCTCCAAAATACGGGGCATACTGATCTTATTGCCACGGCAGAACGGGCTTGATCATGGGCTGGCTGCGCGCAGCGTCTTTTAGCGATCTGAAGGAAGGCGGGGTTGTCGGCGTCGATGTCGCCGGCACGCCGGTGGCGCTCTATCTGCTCGATGGCGCGCTCTACGCCACGCACAATATCTGCACCCATCAATTCGCCTTCCTGTCGGACGGCTATGTCGAGGATGGCTGCGTCGAATGCCCGCTGCATCAGGGGCAGTTCGATATCCGCACCGGCGAGGCGAAATGCGCCCCGGTCACCGGCCGCCTGGCGACCTATGCGGTAAAGCGCGCGGGCGACGATGTCTTCGTCGATCTGGAGACCACCGCGACGGTCGAGGCCGCCGCGCCGGCAATGCCGGTGGGGCAGGATTCCCGCACCTTCGTCATCGTCGGCGGTGGCCAGGCCGGCTGCCGGGCGGCGCAGCATCTGCGCGGCGAGGGCTTCGCCGGCCGCATCGTGATGATCGCGGAGGAGGCGCACCCGCCTTATGAGCGGCCGCCCTTGTCCAAGGATCTGCTGCTCGGCAAGATATCGTCGGCCGATTGCCATGTGCTGAAGGCGCCGGAGCTGGCGGCGCTCGACGTCGATCTGCGCACCGGCACGCGGGCCGGTGCCATCGACCGCAAGGCCAGGCAGGTGGCGCTGTCGACCGGCGAGCGGCTGGGCTACGACAAGCTGCTGATCGCCACCGGCGCCCGCGCCCGCTATCTGCCGGATGTCGATGGCGTGCTGTATCTGCGCACGATGGAGGACGCCCAGGCCATCGGCCAGGCGCTGGCGACTGCCCAGCGGCTGGCCATTATCGGCGGCGGCTTCATCGGGCTGGAGCTGGCCTCCGTCGCCCGGGCGCGCGGCGTCGAGGTGGTGGTGATCGAGCGCGAGCCGGTGCTGATGTCGCGCATCCTGCCGCCGGCCATCGGCCAGGCGTTCCAGGCGCTGGCGGAATCCACCGGCGTCGCGTTCCGGCTGGGGGCGGCGCTGGCCGGCATTCGCCGCAACGGGGTGGGCACCCAGCTTGTCTTCGCCGACGGCAGCGAGATGGTGGCCGATCTGGTGGTGGCCGGCATCGGCGCCATCGCCAATACCGAGCTGGCGGAAACCGCCGGCCTGTCGGTCGCCGGCGGCATCGTCATCGACGAGGCCTGCCGCACCTCCGACGCCAATATCTTCGCGGCCGGCGATTGCGCACTCTATCCGCAGGCCGTGGCGGGGCGGCGCATCCGGCTGGAAAGCTGGGCCAATGCCGAGGCGCAGGGCCGCGCCGCCGCGCTCGCCATGCTGGGCAAGCCGGCCGAAGCGCCGGATCTGCCCTGGTTCTGGACCGAACAGTTCGGCCTGAACATCCAGATGGTCGGCATCCCGCATGCCGGCGACCGGGTGGCGGTGCAGGGCGAGATCGGCGCGCCGGAATCGGTGTATCTGACGGAACGGGACGGGCATATCGCCTCGGCTATCATCTTTGGCGACGCGGAGACCTTCCGCATCGCCCGCAGGCGCTTCCAGAAGGGCGAGGACCCGAGCGCCGGCCTCAAGGGATTGCGCTGGCTGGATCAGCAGAAGGAGAGTTCCATGGGCTATGAACGGACGCTGGAAAGCCTGCCGCAGCAGGCCGCTCCCGCTGCGACCCCGGCCGCCAAGCAGTATGTCTGGCCGGCCGATGGGCTGACCCGCGTGCCCGACTGGGTCTATACCGACGATCATATCTACGGGCTGGAGGTCGAGAAAATCTTCAAGGGCCATACCTGGAACTATGTCGGGCTGGAAGCCGAGATCCCGAAGGCGGGCGACTTTATCCGTTCCTATGTCGGGCCGATCCCGGTGGTGGTGTCGCGCGACGAGCAGGGCGGCATCAATGTGTTCGAGAATCGCTGCTCGCACCGTGCCGCCGAATTCTGCCGGGAGCTGCGCGGCAACGCGACGGAGTTCGTCTGCCCCTATCACCAGTGGACCTACGATCTTAAGGGCAATCTGGCCGGCATTCCGTTCCGCCGCGGCGTCGACGGCAAGGGCGGCATGCCGAAGGATTTCAACCAGGCCGACCATCATCCGCGCAAGCTGGCGGTCACCACGCGCGGCGGCGTCATCTTCGCCTCCTATGCCGACGATATGGAGCCGTTCGACGCCTATCTCGGCCCCGAGATGACGCGCGAGTTCGACGCCACCTTCGACGGCCGCAAGCTGGTCGTGCTGGGCTATTACCGCAACACGCTGCCGGGCAACTGGAAGCTCTACCACGAGAATCTGAAGGACCCGTATCACGCCACGCTGCTGCATACCTTTCTGGTCACCTTCGGGCTGCTGGTCGCCGGCAACAAGTCGCTGATGCTGTGCGACGAGAGCGGCCGCCACGGCGCCATGTGCTCCGCCAAGTCGGAGAAGACCGTGGTCAGCGACGATTCCAAGAAGGAGATGCGCGCCTACAAGGAAGGCATGGTGCTGGAAGAGCCGCGCTTCATGGATTTCAAGCCGGAATTCGATTCGCCCTGGTCGGTCACCATGTCGACCATCTGGCCGAATTTGATCGTGCAGCGCGAGATGAACACGCTGGGCGTGCGCCATATTGTGCCGGAAGGGCCGAACCAGTTCACCATGATCTGGACCATGTTCGGCTTCGAGGGCGACGACGAGGAGATGACGCGCCACCGCCTGCGCCAGGGCAATCTGATGGGCCCCGCCGGCTTCCTGGGGCTGGAGGATAACGAGGCGATCAAATTCGTGCAGGACGGCATGAAGAACGTGCCGAACGGCCAGCATCTGGTCGCCCTCGACCCCGGCACCCCGGCCGGCACGGCCGACACGCTGATCTCCGAATCGGCGATCCGCGCGATGTACAAGCACTGGCGCGACGTGATCGGGGTTTGAGGAGACGGACATGACCATTACCTCCCTGAAGACCCCGAGCAAAAGCGACGCGCTGCTCGACCGGCTGCTGCTGCGCCAGGAGATCGAGGAATTCAACGCTGCCTACGCCGAGGCGCTGGATAACGGGCCGCTGTCGGACTGGCCGGATTTCTTCGCCGAGGACGGGCTCTACGTCATCACCGCGCGTGAGAACCACAATGCCGGCCTGCCGGTCGGCCTGGTCTATTGCGAGGGCAAGGGCATGCTGCGCGACCGCATCTTCGCCATCGAGAAGACGGCGATGTTCGCGCCGCGCTACATGCGCCATTTCATCGCCAACACCCGGATCGTCGAGAACCGCGCCAATGGCGAGATCGTCGCCACGGCGAACTATCTGCTGTTGCAGACGCTGTTCGACCGGCCGGAAGCGAAGCTGCACCAGATCGGCACCTATTACGATATTTTCGTGCGGGTCGACGCCGCGCTGAAGCTGAAGCAGCGCCGCGCGGTCTACGACAATCTGCTGATCGACAATTCGGTGGTCTACCCGGTGTAAGACGCTACGGGCGGCCTATAGCGGCCCGTAGCTTTGCACCAGGCTGCCGGCGATCATGTACCAGCCATCCAGCAGCACGAAGAAGATCAGCTTGAACGGCATCGAGACGATGACCGGCGGAATCATCATCATGCCCATCGACATCAGGATCGAGGCGATCACCATGTCGATGATGACGAACGGGATGTAGATCAGGAAGCCGATCTCGAAGGCGCGGCGCAGCTCGCTGATCATGAAGGCGGGGGTCAGCGCGCGCAGCGGCGTCTGCGCGCCGACTTCCTCCGGCCCGGCCTTGGAGATTTCCAGGAAAAGCTGCAAATCCTGGTCGCGCACATGCTTCAGCATGAAGGCGTGGAATGGCTCGACCACCCGTTCCAGCGCCTGGGCCTCGTCGATCTGCTGCTCGATCAGCGGCAGCACGCCCTCGCGATAGGCCTGGTCCATCGTCGGCTGCATGATGAAGAAGGTCAGGAACATCGCCAGGCTGATCATGACGATGTTCGGCGGCGTCGACTGCGTGCCCATGGCGAAGCGCAGGAAGGACAGCACCACGATGATCCGGGTGAAGGAGGTCACCATCACCAGGATGCCCGGCGCGATCGACAGCACGGTGAAGACCGCCAGAAGCTGGATGATCCGCGCCGTGGTCGAGCCGTCGGGCGAGCCGAAATCCAGGCTGAAATTCTGCGCCAGCGCGGCGGTTGCGCCGGTCAGCGTCAGCCCGGCCGCCGCCAGGGCGGCCAGCGCGAGGCAGGCCAGGATGCGGCGCGGGGCCGTGCGGGTGAGGCGGGACATCGCGGCCGCCAGCGTCAAGAGCGGCGATCTCGCGGCGTGCCGAGCGTCGGCCCGTCATCGTCCCGCGCTCCTTCGTTGCGCACCATGGCGCCGAAGGCCGGCTCGCGCTTGGCCGTTCCGGCGGGGGCGGGCGACGCGGCCGGGGAGGCGACCGGGGAGGCGACTGGCGTCCGCACGGGTGCCTCGTCGCTTGCGGCGGCGACGGCGCTGCCGGGAGCGACGCTTTCGACCAGCAAATCCTTATCCGGGCCCAGCAGGATCAGATGTTCCTGGCCGTCGCGGCGCAGCAGCACCAGCCGGCGCTTGGCGTCGACCGGCAGCACCTCGACCAGCGCCAGGCGGCGGCGCTGGCCGCGATTGCGCGGCATCGCCCCGCCAAAGCCGAACCGGCGCAGCACCAGGAACAGCAATCCCAGCAGGGCCAGCACGAAGACGAGCGCCAGGATGGCATACAGGTAATTCTCGACGCTCATGGCGATTCGCTCTTTCCTTCGTGGCGTTAGCGATAGGCTTTACCATAAGCGCGCGCGGCATGCAGCCTCGCGGCTTTCTCCTCGGCGGCTTCGGTTTCCGATTGCCGGTCGCGCAGCGTCTGCGCCAGCCGGTCGAGCTGCCCGATGGCGCGCTGCATGCCGGGCAGCAGGGCGCGGGCCTCCGGCGCGCTGAGCGTCAGCACGCGGCCGCACAGGCTTTCGACATCGCCGCTGATCAACGACAGATCGACCGGCTCGCCCCGGCCGGCGGCGTCGGCCATCCGGTCCAGCGTGGCCTGTAGGGCGGTCAGTTTTTCCTGCAATTCGGCGGCGGTCATGACGCTCCCTGGGTCCAGGCGTTCAGCGTGTTGGGCTCGTCATCCTCGTGCGCCGGTTCGCCCTCGGTGGCGATGCGGGCATTGGCGCGATAGACGTAGGACAATATCTCCGCCACCGCCGCAAACGCCTCCACCGGTATCTCCTGGTCCATCTCGACGGCCATCAGCACCTGGGCCAGGTCGGGATCGCGCCGCACCTTCACATCATGGTCGAAGGCGAGGCGCAGGATTTTCTCCGCCACCGCGCCATAGCCCTGGGCGACGACGACCGGCGCCTTCTCCGCGCCGGGCTCATGCGATATCGCGACGGCGATCTGGCGGTCGGCCGAGGGCTGCGGACGGCCGGACGCAGCCTGGGGCGTGTCCAGATCCTCGATCAGGTCGAACAGCCTCTCGCCGAGGCGGCCGCGCGTCACCGGTTTCTTCGGTTCCATGGCGTGGCTCCGTGGATTCTCCGCTGGCACTGTAGCCGCTCTCGCGGCGGGCGACAATGAAGCCCGCTTCCTAGACGCGACGGGGCAGAGCCGCTATAACGCTTCGCGCCTTTATCCCGTTTCCGGCGGACGCCTTTCCATGATCGATCTGAAGCTTATCCGCGACGATGCGGCGGCCTTCGACGCCGCCCTGGCCCGTCGCGGCCTGCCCCCGATGGCCGGCGACATCCTGGCCAAGGATGAGCGCCGCCGCGCCGCGCTGACCGAATTGCAGAGCCTGCAGGCCCGCCGCAACGAGGCCTCCAAGGAAGTCGGCCAGATCAAGCGCCAGGGCGGCGACGCCGAGGCGCTGATGCAGGAAGTCGCCGCCATCAAGGACAGGCTCGCCGCGCTGGAGGCCGAGGAAAAGGCGCTGGGCGACGCGCTGGAGTCGATCCTGGCCGGCATCCCGAACCTGCCGGCCGCCGATGTGCCGGTCGGCGCGGACGAAGCGGATAATGTGGAAATCCGCCGCACCGGCAATCCGCGCAATTTCAGCTTCACGCCGAAGGAGCATTTCGAGATCGGCGAGGCGTTGGGCATGATGGATTTCGAGGCTGCCTCGAAGCTGTCGGGCGCGCGCTTCGTGGTGCTGCGCAAGCATCTGGCGCGGCTGGAACGCGCGCTGGCCGCCTTCATGCTGGACATCCACACGCTGGAGTTCGGCTATGAGGAGACGCAGGTGCCCTTCATGGTGCGCGACCAGGCGCTGTTCGGCACCGGGCAATTGCCGAAATTCGGCGAGGATCTGTTCCGCACCACCAATGATTACTGGCTGATCCCGACCGCTGAGGTGCCGCTGACCAATCTGGCGGCCGACCGCATTCTGGACGAGAAGGAATTGCCGCAGCGCTTCACCGCTTATTCGCCCTGCTTCCGGTCCGAGGCGGGGGCGGCCGGGCGCGATACGCGCGGTATGATCCGCCAGCACCAGTTCACCAAGGTGGAGATGGTCTCCATCGCCCATCCCGACCAGTCGGAGGCCGAGCATCAGCGCATGACCCGCGCCGCCGAGACCGTGCTGGAACGGCTGGACCTGCCCTATCGCACCATCATCCTGTGTACCGGCGACATGGGCTTCGGCGCGCAGAAGACCTACGACATCGAGGTCTGGCTGCCGGGGCAGAATGCCTATCGCGAGATTTCCAGCTGCTCGAACTGCGGCGATTTCCAGGCCCGGCGCATGAAGGCCCGTTTCCGCGCGGCAGGGGAGAAGAACACCCGCTTCGTGCATACGCTGAACGGCTCCGGCCTGGCGGTCGGGCGGACCATGGTGGCGATCCTGGAGAATTACCAGAACGAGGATGGGTCGGTGACCGTGCCGGAGAAGCTGCGGCCCTATATGGGCGGGCTGGAGGTCATCCGCGCCGATGCTTAAGCTCGACAAGCCGCTGAAGCAATGCCGCATCCTGGTCACCAACGATGACGGCATCAACGCGCCCGGCCTGAAGGTGCTGGAGAAGATCGCCAAGGAACTGTCCGACGATGTGTGGGTGGTGGCACCGGAGCTGAACCAGAGCGGCTCCGCCCATTCGCTGACGCTGCGCAGCCCGCTGCGGCTGCGCGAGGTGTCGCCGCGGCGCTATGCGGTCGATGGCACGCCGACCGACTGCGTGCTGCTGGCGGTCAACCATCTGCTGCGCGACGCCCGGCCGGACCTGGTGCTGTCCGGCGTCAATCGCGGGGCCAACATGGCCGAGGACGTGACCTATTCCGGCACCATCGCGGCGGCGATGGAAGGCACGCTGCTCGGCCTGCCATCCATCGCGCTCAGCCAGGCCATCGCCTTCCAGAAGCCGCCGCACTGGTCGGCGGCGGAGGAGCATGGGCCGGATATCGTGGCCCGGCTGCTGGCCGAGGGCTGGCCGGAAGGCGTGCTGATGAACGTCAATTTCCCCAACGCCTCGGCCCGCAAGGTGCAGGGCGTGAAGCTGACCCGCCAGGCGCAGCGCAAGATCGGCTCTGCCGTGCAGGAGGGCAAGGATCCCTACGGCGTGCCCTATTTCTGGGTCGGGCTGATCAAGACCGAGGAAGAGGCGAAGCAGGGCACCGACCTGGAGGCGGTGGCCGAGGGCTATATCTCGGTTACGCCGATCCGCCTGGACCTGACCGACAAATCCACCCTGACCGCGCTGAAGAAAGCGCTGGGCTGAGGGGGATGCGGTGAGCTTCGAGGATGCCCGAAAAATCCGGCTGATCATGGAGTTGCGCCGCGCCGGCGTGACCGACACGCGCGTGCTGTCGGCGCTGGAGCGGGTGCCGCGCGAGGCTTTCGTGCCGCAGACCTTCGGCGATCAAGCCTACGATAATACCGCGCTGCCGATCGGCTGCGGCCAGACCATCAGCCAGCCCATCGTGGTCGGCATGATGACCCAGGCGCTCGATCTGGGCGAGCGGGTGAAGGTGCTGGAGATCGGCACCGGCTCCGGCTACCAGACGGCGATCCTGGCGCGGCTGTGCCGCCGGGTCTATACCATCGAGCGACACAAGGATCTGCTGCGCGACGCCGAGCAGCGGCTCTATGCGCTGGGCCACAGCAACATCACCACAAGGGCCGGCGACGGCACCAAGGGTTGGCCGGAACAGGCCCCGTTCGACCGCATCCTGGTGACGGCGGCGGCGGCCGAGATGCCGATGGCCCTGGTCGACCAGCTTTCCCCGGAGGGGCTGATGGTGCTGCCGCTGGGGCCGCGCCCGGAAAGCCAGCATGTGGTGCGCGTGCGCAAGACCGCCGAGGGCCACACGCTGGAGAAGCTCTGGCCGGTGCGCTTCGTGCCGCTGATCGCCGGCATGCCGGCCGACCCGGATCGGATGACGGACAAGAAGTGAACCATCAGGCAGGCCCAAGCGCCTTGGGCGGCGTCTCGAAGCA
>NZ_LPXN01000110.1 GCF_001618175.1 Oceanibaculum pacificum
GACCAGGAATTCCGGCTTCACGGCAAGCGCCCGGGCGATGCCGACACGCTGGCGCTGACCGCCGGAGAATTGATGCGGATAGCGCTTCTTGTAGCTGGGGTCGAGGCCCACGCGCAGCAGCATTTCATCGACATAGCCCGACAGCTCCGCCCGGCTGACCATGCCATGCACGCGCGGCGCCTCACCGACGATCTCCTCCACCCGCAGGCGCGGATTCAGCGAGCTCATCGGATCCTGGAAGATCATCTGCACTTTGAGCTGAACGTCCTTCGCCTCCGCCGCGTTCAAGGTCGACACTTCCCTGCCGCGATAGAACAGCGCGCCGTCGCTCGCCTCATGGATGCCGGCGACGACGCGGCCCAGGGTGGATTTACCGCAGCCGGATTCGCCGACCAGCCCCACCACTTCGCCCTTGAAGATCGTCAGATTGACCGTGTCGACCGCATGCACGACTTCCTCGCGCAGGTTGCCGCCCAGGCGGTTCACCATCTTGGCGGCGAAATCCAAGCGCTTGGCGAAGCGCTTGGAGACGTCTTTCAGCTCGATGATCGGCGCGGCGTCGGTCATGCCGCATCCTCCAGATGAGGGTGGAAGCAACGGGCGAAGCGGCCCGGCAGATGTTCGGCCGTTTCCGGCGTCGTGCGGCAGATGTCGCTGGCCCGGGCGCAGCGCGGGCGGAACGGGCAGCCGGCCGGCAGGTCGATTGGCGTCGGCGCCATGCCGGGAATCTGCGTCAGCGGCTGGCCCCGCGGATTGCGCGACGGGACGGAGCCGATCAGCCCCTTGGTGTAGGGATGGATCGGCGCATCGATCAGCCGGCCGACCGGCCCGCGTTCCACGATGCGGCCGGCATACATGACGCACAGCTCATCGGCCAGCCCAGCCACCACGGACAGATCGTGGGTCACCCAGATCAGCCCCATATGCTGCTCGGCCACCAGTTTCTGCATCTGGTAGAGAATCTGCGCCTGGATGGTCACGTCCAGCGCCGTGGTCGGCTCGTCGGCGATCACCAGCTTCGGATTCACCGCCAGCGCGAGCGCGATCACCACGCGCTGGCGCATGCCGCCGGAAAACTGGTGCGGATAGGCCATCAGCCGTTCGTCGGGCGACGGAATGCCGACCTGCCCCAGCGCATCGCGCGAACGCTGGCGCGCGGTTTCCCGGTCCACCTTCTCATGCGCCTGGATAGTCTCGATCATCTGCGTGTCGATGCGCAGAACCGGGTTCAGCGTCATCATCGGATCCTGGAAGATCATCGCGATGCGCCGGCCGCGAATCTTGCGCATTTCCTCGTCCGGCAGGCCGACGAGATCCCGGCCGTGAAACAGGATGCGCCCGCCGACGACGCGGCCCGGATGATCGACCAGCCCCATGATCGAGAAGCCGGAAACCGACTTGCCCGATCCGCTCTCGCCCACCAGCCCCATGATCTTGCCGCGCCCGACCTCGAAGGACACGTCGTCAACCGACTTGACCACCCCGGCCTTGGTGAAGAAATGGGTCTGGAGATTCTCGACCTTGAGCACCGCCTCGGTCATCGCTGCAACCTCGGATTCAGAATGTCGCGGAGCTGGTCGCCGACCAGATTGATGGCGATGATGGTGAGCAGCAGCGCCAGGCCCGGAAAGAAGCTGATCCAATAGCGGCCCGACAGCAGATAGTTGAAGCCGTTGGAGATCAGCAGGCCGAGCGAGGGTTCGGTCACCGGCAGGCCGATGCCGAGGAAGCTCAGCGTCGCCTCCAGCGCGATGGCGTTGGCCACCTGCACCGTGCCGATGACGATGACCGGCGGCAGGCAGTTCGGCAGCAGATGGCGAAAGATGATGCGCGGCGTCGACAGCGCCAGGGAGCGCGCCGATTCGATATATTCCTTGCGCCGCTCAACCAGCGCCGCACCGCGCGAGGCGCGGGCGTAATAGGCCCATTGGACGACGATCAGCGCCAGGATCACCTTGTCCACGCCGCGCCCCAGGATCGCCAGCAGGATCAGCGCCACCAGGATCGCCGGGAAGCTGAGCTGAAGATCGACCAGACGCATGATCAGCGTTTCGACCCGGCCGCCGAAATAGGCGGCGCTCAAGCCCATCGAGGTGCCGATCAGCAGCGCGAAGAAACCGCTGAGCACGCCGACGATCAGGCTGATCCGCAGGCCATACAGAATGCCGCTGAGCATGTCGCGGCCCTGGCCATCCGTGCCCAGCACGTAGATCATGCCGGTATAGCTCTCGGCCCCCGGCGGCAGCTTCGAATCCATGATGTCGATCTGTGTCAGATCGTAGGGATTCTGCGGCGCCAGCAGCGGCGCGAACAGGGCCGCCAGGATGATCAATACAAGACCGACCAGGCCGACGACCGCCAGCTTGCTTTCGAAGAAAGCGCTGAGCAGGCGGCGCCAGGGCGAAATCGCCTTCTTGGCCGGCGCCGGCGCGGCGGCGAGGGGTTCAGTCTGGCTCGCGCTCATGATTTCATATCCGCAAGACGGACGCGGGGATCGAGCACCGAATAGAGGATGTCGACGATGAGATTGATGGTGATGAACATCAGCACGATCACGATCAGGTAGGCGACGATCACCGGCCGGTCGAGCACGAAGATTGAATCGATGATCAGCTTGCCGATGCCCGGCCAGGCGAAGATCGTCTCCGTCACCACCGCGAAGGCGATGACCGAGCCCAGCTCCAGGCCGATCACGGTGACCAGCGGAATCAGGATGTTCTTGAACACGTGCACGAAGATCACCCGGCGCGAGGACAGCCCCTTGGCGCGGGCGAACTTCACATAGTCGAGCAGCAGCGTCTCGCGCACCCCGGCGCGGGTCAGGCGGATCACCAGCGACATTTTGAACAGCGCCAGGTTCAGCGCCGGCAACAGCAGATGCTGCCAGCCCTCGGCGGTGAACAGCGATGAGTTGATGCCGAGGAAATTGGCGGTCGGACCGCGCCCGCCGGCCGGCAGCCATTGCAAGAAGACCGAGAACACCATGATCAGCATCAGCCCCTGCCAGAAATTCGGCAGGCTGAAACCGAAGATGGAGCCGGCCATGATCGAGCGCCCGGCCACGCTGTCGGGCCGCAGGCCGGCCCACAGGCCGAGCGGAATGCCGATGACGATCGACAGCAGCATCGCCGCGAAGGCCAGCTCCAGCGTCGCCGGCAGGCGCGAGAAGACCAGCGTCAGGGCCGGTTCGTTGAAGACGAAGGATTTACCCAGATCGCCCTGCACCAGCTTGCTCAGGAACACCAGATATTGCTGCCAGAGCGGCAGGTCGAGCCCGAGCGCCCGGACGGCGCGGTCATACTCCGCCTGCGTGGCGTCGGGAGAGATCAGGATGTCGATCGGATTGCCGATGGCGTAGACCCCGGCGAATACGATGATTGTCATGACGCAGAGCAGAACCAGGCTCTGCATCAGCCGTCGCAGGATGAATACGCTCATGGCCCCGGCTGCTCCCGTGTCGGCCTTACGAAAAGGTCATAAGGAATAAAAAGCACGCGCCGCAATGCGCGTCGGCAAGCAGAGGGGGAGGCGGCGTCACGCCGCCTCCCCCCCGTTGACGTCGGCTATTACTTGATCGTGACGTCCATGGCCTGCGTGGCCTGGTCGGAACGGCCGGTATATTCGAAGCCCTTCCGCGTCGCCCAGGTCGACACTTCGTAATGCAGCGGGATCAGCCCGACATCGGCCATCGCGATCTCGGTGGCCTTCTGCAGCAGCTTCTCGCGCTTGGCGTCGTCGACCGTGACCAGCGCCTGGGCGAGGGTCTTGTCGAATTCCGGGTTGGAATAGCGACCGCGGTTGGACGGCCCCATGCCCTTCTCCTTGTCGTAGGTCGCCAGCAGCGACTTCAGCGGCGAGGAGGCTTCACCCGTACCGGAACCCCAGCCAACCAGGAGCAGGCTGAATTCCAGCTTCGAGGCCCGGCCGAAGAAGGTGGAGCGCGGCATCGTGTCGACCGCCGTGTCGATGCCGACGCGGCTCAGCATCTGGGCCACCGCCTGGACGATCTGCGCATCGTTGATGTAGCGGTCGTTCGGGCCGTGGATGGTCAGCTTGAAGCCGTCCGGATAACCGGCCTCGGCCAGCAGCTTCTTGGCCGCTTCCGGATCGTATTTCGGCACCTCGATGTTCGGGCTGACGCCGAAGAACCCCTTCGGCAGCAACTGGCCGGCGGGGATCGCCACGCCTTCCATCACCCGGTCGACGATGGCCTTGCGGTTGATCGCCATGGAGATGGCCTTGCGGACGCGAACATCCTTGAAGGGATTCTTGATCTCCTTGCCGTCCTTGGCCGTCACATGCGGCGTGACCTCGCGGTCGCTGTCGATGTGCAGGTAGATGATGCGGTTCGACACCGCGTCGGACAGGGAGACGGCCGAGTTCTTCTTCAACTGGGCGATGTCGGCAGTCGGCACGCCGTCGATCAGGTCGACGTCGCCGGACAGCAGCGCGGCGACGCGCGCGGCCGGGTTGGTGATCGGCCGGAAGGTGACCTTCTCGAATTTCGGCTTGTCGCCCCAGTAATTCTTGTTGGCCTCCAGCACGATGGACTGGCCCGGCGTGAAGCTGACCAGCTTGTATGGACCGGCGCCGATGGCGGCCTTGCCACTGTTATAATCGGCGGTGCTGGCGCCCTCGCCGTACTTGCGGCTGACGATGGCGATACCGCTGAGATCGTTCGGCAGCAGCGGATACGGGCCGTCCGTGACGAAATGCACGGTCAGCGGGTCGACGACCTTCACGTCCTTGATCGCCGCCGTATAGATGGCGAAGCTGGACGGGCTGTCCGGAACATTGCCGGCGCGCTTGATGGTGAACACCACATCGTCCGCCGTGAAGGGCGAACCGTCATGGAATTTCACGCCTTCGCGCAGCTTGAATTCCCAGACATCGTCCGCGACCGGCTTCCAGGACGTCGCCAGACCCGGCAGCAGTTCCTGCACCGGCCCCTGCTCGACCAGATTGCCGAAAATATGCGTCGCCAGCGCGTTGTTCGGCGAGAGATTGTGATAATGCGGATCGACCGAGGTCGGTTCGGTGGACAGACCCACCCGCAGTTCGGCGGCGGAAACCGGCGCCGACAGAAGCGATACCGCCGCGAACACGCCGGCTACCGCGTACATCAAAGGCCGCATTGGACCCTCCTGTTGTTCTACCCTGACTTGCCTCCTGCCGTTCGCCAGCGCGATCTCTTCTATGCAATCGAAGCTGATGACAGCACTATTGCAATGCGATAGCTTTGTAGCGAACGACGATGATCGTGTGACAATAGCTACCGATTGTCAACGCGACTGGCAACATGCCATGCGAACCGAAGCACCCGGAAGGGCAAAAAAATGCGGGCGAGGAAAGCGGTGGAAGACTCGATGGCGGAACAGGGCGCGCAGCGGCAGGATCCGCTGTTCGTGAACTCACTCGGGAAGGGCCTCTCGGTGCTGCAGGCCTTCGGCAGCGACTGGGATGCGCTGGGGCTGCGCGAAATCGCCCAGCGCACCGGTCTCAACACCAGCGCCGCGCAGCGTTTCACCCACACGCTCACTCAGCTCGGCTATCTGCGTAAGGACGAACGCACGCGGCGCTACCGGCTGGGGCCGCGCATGCTGAATTTCGCCTATTCCTACCTGCGCGCGAACCCGCTGTACGATGTCGCCATCCCGATCGTCATTTCGGTGCGCGACGAATGGCAGGAAACCGTGAACGTCTCCGTGCTGGACGACACCGACGCGGTGGTGGCGATCCGCATGCCGAGCCAGCGGCGCATCAACTCCAACACCGCCATCGGCCGGCGCATGCCGGCCTATTGCGTGTCCACCGGCCGCGCCGTGCTGGCCTGGCTGTCGCCGGAAGAGCGCAAGGCCGTGCTAGACCGCACCAACTTCGTGCGCCTGACGCCGCGCACCAATATCGACCGCGCCTCGCTGGAAGCCTGCCTCGACCAGGTGCGTATCGACGGCTTCGCCATGGTGGAGGAAGAGGCCGATCTGGGCGAGATGGCGGTCGCAGCCCCGATCTTCGATGGCGAGCGCAAGCCCATCGCGGCCCTCGGCATCACCACCTCGACAGCCTATTGGAGCATGGAGGACGCGCGCGAGAAGCTGGCCCCAATCGTCATGCAGGCCGCCACCGCCATCAGCCGCTCCCTGCAAGGCTGGCACGCCTTCTAGGCTGGGGCGCGCCGGCCGGTTGACAATCGCGGGCGACCCTCTCACGATCATCGAAATCCGCGACACGCATATTGCATATCGATAGATCGAGAGTTTCAGCATGGCCGAAGCCGACCGTATTCCGCCGATCAGCCTGGAGATGATCCGCACGCTGATCGGCATGCCGACCGTGAGCCGCGACAGCAATCTGGAGCTGATCGCCTATATCCAGGAGTATCTGTCCGGCTACGGCGTCGATTCGATTCTGGTGCATGACGAGACTGGCAAGAAGGCCAATCTGTACGCCACCATCGGGCCGAAGGACAAAGGCGGCATCTGCCTGTCCGGCCATACCGACGTGGTGCCGGTGACCGGCCAGCCCTGGGACACCGACCCGTTCGAGGTGGTGGAGAAGGATGGCAGGCTGTATGGCCGCGGCACGTCGGACATGAAGAGCTTCATCGCCATCGCGCTGGCCTTCGTGCCGGAATTCCTGGCCAAGCCGCTCAAGACGCCGATCCATTTCGCCTTCTCCTATGACGAGGAGGTCGGCTGCATCGGCGTGCGCCGCCTGCTCGACATTCTGGAGAAGCAGCCGGTGAGGCCGGCGGCCTGTATCGTCGGCGAGCCGACCTCGATGAAGCCGGTGGTGGCGCACAAGGGCAAGCTGAGCACCCGCTGCCATGTGCATGGGCTGGAGTGTCACTCCTCGCTGGCCCCCACCGGCGTGAACGCGGTGGAGTTCGCCGCGGAGATCGTGACCTATCTGCGCGGCATGGCGAAGCGCAAGCGCGACCAAGGCCCGTTCGATCCCGGTTTCGATCCGCCGCACACCACGGTGCATACCGGCGTGATGCATGGCGGCACGGCGCTGAACATCGTGCCGAAGGATTGCTATTTCGACTTCGAGTTCCGCCATCTGCCCGAGGATGTGCCCGAGGAGCTGCTGGGCGAGGTGCGCGACTTCGTTGAGAGCAAGCTGCTGCCGGAAATGCAGGCCATCGACCCGGCCACCGGCGTGCGCTTCGAGCCGATCTCGCAGATTCCCGGCCTGGACATGAAGGATGACGATCCGCTGACCCAGCTGGTGATGGCGCTCAGCGGCGCCAATTCCACCGGCAAGGTCGCCTTCGGCACCGAGGCCGGGCTGTTCCAGCAGACCGGCATACCGACCATCGTGTGCGGGCCTGGGGACATCGCCCAGGCGCATAAGCCGAACGAGTTTATCGCCCTGTCGGAAGTAGCCAAGGGCGAGACCTTCATGCGCCGGCTGCTGGACCGGGTGCGGGCCTAAAAGAGGGCTATTCCAGCCCCATCAGATTGCGGGCAAAGGCGTTGGCATCGAAGGGGCGCAGATCGTCCGCCCCCTCGCCAACGCCGACCGCATGGACCGGCAGGCCGAACGCATCGGCCAGGGCCACCACCACGCCGCCGCGCGCCGTGCCGTCCAGCTTGGTCATCACCAGGCCGGTCACATTCACCATGCTGCGGAAGGTCTCGACCTGGGCATGCGCGTTCTGGCCGGTCGTGGCGTCCAGCACCAGGACGGTGGAATGCGGGGCCGCCGGGTCCATCTTGGCGATCACGCGGATCACCTTCTTCAACTCGTCCATCAGCGCGGCCTTGTTGTGCAGCCGGCCGGCAGTGTCGATCAGCAGCACGTCAGCCCCATCCGCCTTGGCCTGTTTCAACGCATCGAAGGCGAGCGAGGCGGCGTCGCAATTCTCCGGCCCGGCAATGACCGGGCAGCCGGTGCGCTCGCCCCAGATCTTAAGCTGCTCGACGGCGGCGGCGCGAAAGGTGTCGCCGGCCGCCAGCACGACCTTCTTCTTCTGATCGCGGAACTGTTTGGCCAGCTTGCCGATGGTCGTGGTCTTGCCGGTGCCGTTTACCCCGACCACCAGCACGACATGCGGCTTCAGCGCCGGGTCGATGGCCAGCGGCAAGGCAACGGGGGTGAGGATTTCGGCGATATCGTCGGCGAAGGCCTGGCGCACCTCCTCCGACGTCACTTCCTTGTCGAAGCGTTCGCGGGCCAGATTGGCGGTCAGCTTGGCTGCCGTCTTCACGCCGAGATCGGCCTGGATCAGCAGGTCTTCCAGCTCCTCCAGCGTGGCGTCATCCAGCTTGCGCTTGGTGAACAGCCCGATAATGCCGCCGCCCAGTTTTGCCGAGGTGCGGGCCAGCCCCTGCCTTAGACGCGCCAGCCAGCCGGGCTTGCGGGCGTCGTCCTGCGCCGCGCCGGTCTGCTCGATCTCATCGCTCATGCTGCTGTCCGGATATCCACGGTCTGGCCGGTGAGCTGGTCCGCCCCGGCGCCGGTAATGCGCGCACGCAGAATCGTGCCGGGTGCGACATCGGTATCGAGCAGAACCGGCGCGAAATGCTCGGTCCGGCCCATACCGGGCTTCTCCATCAGCACCGCGGCCTCGGTGCCGATGCGCGAAGCCAGGAAAGCCGCCTGCCGCGCCTCGCCCGCCGCGCGCAGACGGGCCGCGCGCTCCTTGCGCACTTCAACCGGCACCTGCGGCATGCGCGCCGCCGGCGTGCCGGGGCGTTCGCTGTACGGGAACACGTGCAGATAGGTGAGATCGCACTCTTCGACGCTGCGCAGCGTGTTCTTGAACATATCGTCGGTCTCGGTCGGGAAGCCGGCGATCAGGTCGGCACCGAATACCATGTCGGGGCGGAGATCCTTCACCTTCTCCACGAAGGCGATGGCATCGCTGCGCAGGTGGCGGCGCTTCATGCGCTTCAGCACCATGTCGTCGCCGGCCTGCAGGCTGATATGCAGATGCGGCAGCAGGCGCGGCTCCTCGGCGATCAGCCGGAACAGATCATCGTCGATCTCCACCGGATCGAGCGAGGACAGGCGCAGGCGCGGCAGCTCCGGCACATTCGCCAGCAGCCGGCGGATCATCTGGCCCAGCGTCGGCCTGCCCGGTAGGTCGGGGCCGTAGCTGGTGATGTCGACGCCGGTCAGCACCACCTCGTTATAGCCATTGCGCACCAGCTCACGCACCTGTTCCACGACACGGCCGATGGGGACGGAGCGGCTGTTGCCGCGGCCGAAGGGGATGATGCAGAAGGTGCAGCGATGGTCACAGCCCTGCTGCACCTGGACGAAGGCGCGGGCGCGGTCCTCGAAGCCGGCGATCATGTGTGCGGCGGTCTCGCGCACGCTCATGATGTCGTTCACCCGCACTCGGGCATCGTCATCCAGCCCGTAGCTCGCGGCCTGAAGCTTCTCCTCATTGCCGAGGATGCGGTCCACCTCCGGCATGGCGGCGAACTGCTCCGGCTTCACCTGGGCGGCGCAGCCGGTGACGATGATCTTTGCGTCCGGGTTGTTGCGGCGCAGCCTGCGGATGGTCTGGCGCGCCTGGCGCTCGGCCTCGGCGGTGACGGCGCAGGTATTCACGATCACCGTGTCGGTCAACCCGGCCTGGGCCGCCAGATCCTTCATCACCTCGGATTCGTAGGAGTTGAGGCGGCAGCCGAAGGTGACGATCTCAACGCCCATCACGCGGCCCCGATGACAGCGGGTTCCAGCTCGCCCCGGTAGGAGATGGCAACCGGCCCGGTCATCAGCACCCGGCCCGCTTCCGTCCATTCGATGGTCAGCGTGCCGCCATCGAGGATCACATCGGCCTTGCGCTCGCTGAGGCCGCGCCGGACGGCGGCGATCAGGCTGGCGCAGGCGCCGGTGCCGCAGGCCCGGGTGATGCCCACGCCGCGCTCCCACACCCGCATGCGCATCTTCGTGGGCGACAGAATCTGCACCGCCTCGACATTGATGCGCTGCGGGAACAGCGGGTCATGCTCGATGCGCGGGCCGATCTCGGCCATCGGGATCGCCTCGGCATCGTCGACGAAATAGACGGCGTGCGGATTGCCGACATTCACGCAGGTAGCCTCCAGCAGCGGCGCAACACCGGCGGCCACCTTCAGCGTGTCCATCTCGCGGGCCAGCGGAATCTCGTTCCAGCCGAGGCGTGCCTCGCCCATATCGACGGTCACGGTGCCGTCCGCGTTCACATTGGTCAGCAGCGTGCCGACCACCGTTTCGATGGACAAAGCCGGCTTGTGCGCCTCGGCCGACAGCCAGGAGGCGACGCAGCGCGTGGCGTTGCCGCAGGCCTCCACCTCGCCGCCATCGGCGTTCAGGATGCGCATGAAGGCGTCGGCCCCATTCTTCGGCGGCTCGATCACGATCATCTGATCGAACCCCACGCCGGTGCGCCGGTCGGCGATGGCGCGAATCTGCGCCTCGCTAAGCGCGATCGGCGCGGCGCGACCGTCAAGCACGACAAAGTCGTTGCCCAGCCCGTGCATCTTTATGAAAGGCAGCGTCTGCATGATGCGCGTTATATGGCGATGTGGGGGCAAGAGTCCATGAATCTGCGACATCGCAGCCCTGCGATGCGGAATTCAGCGGAGCATAATGGCGGCTTGCGCGTTTATCTCCACATCACCCTCAGGGAGCCTCGCCATGCCCTATATTTTGCTCTGGCTGATCGGTATTCCAATCCCGCTGATCATCATACTTTGGCTGGTGTTCAGCTGATGAATCCGCTTTTGCCTTGTCTTTCCGCCATATCAGCACTATGTCTGCGGGGTCATTCTGCTCTGGACTGCCGGCTTGCTACGCCCCTTCGGGTGTCCAGTTCGCGCTCTCCCTGGACACAGTTTGATGTATCGCGCATCCGCGTGACGCAAAACCGATAAACGAAGGAGGCATCCATGCCGATCGGTACCGTGAAATGGTTCAATTCCACCAAGGGCTACGGCTTCATCCAGCCGGAAAATGGCGGCGCGGACATTTTCGTCCACATCTCCGCCGTTGAGCGCGCTGGCATGCGCGGCCTCGATGAAGGTCAGAAGATCTCCTACGAGGAACAGCGCGACCCGAAGCGCGGCAAGAGCTCTGCGGAAAACCTGAAGATCGTCTGACCCCACAAGGTCTGCACAGTCTCGGAAGGGGCATCGGGAAACCGATGCCCTTTTCTGCTTTTGATCGCGGGAGAACCGTCATGGCCTTCAAGCCGAATTATAACCAGCAGCGTGTCGAACGGGAACGCGCCAAGGAAAAGAAGAAGCAGGAGAAGCTGCTGCGCAAGGAAGAGGAAGCCGCTCGCCGCAAGGGCACCGGCGAAGATGAGGCCGAAGCCGGCGACGACGCCCCGGCCGCTTCCGACGAGTCTCAAGACCGACCGTAGGCCCCGCCTTTCTGGGTATACCCCTTGGGGCGCGCCCCCTGGGGCACGCCCTGCATGGCCCACACAACCGACCGGCTTACCTGCCGCACCCCTGTTCCAGTGGAGATCATTTTGGGCCGCCAGAAGAAACAACCCACCACCGCCAGCTTCGTGCTGTTCGACGTGCTGTATGAGGACGGCTCCCGCTCCTCCAACCGCAAGGTTCCCGGCGAAATGCTCGACGGGCTGGACGGCGACGACCCCGCCCGCACCTTCATCATGAGCCAGGACCAGAAGATCGCCGAAATGTCCGGCCAGCCCCGCGGCCCGATCAAGAGCCTGACCCGGTCGGCGAAGCAGTAGGATGTCGCCGCGGCAGGGTTCTGAAGCGCTGTAATGCTGGCGTGATTGACTCTCCCGCGCAATTCCCCTAGTTTCCGTGCCATTCACGGCAACCCTGCCGCCCATAGGAGCCCTCTACCCCTGTTGGGGGCACCGTCCGTCCGCGAGTTTCGCGCACGGGCGCATTTTTGTTTGGGCGGGTCGGCGGCGGTGGAACGGCATTCATCCGATCCAACGACAGTGGGATTAAGCCCTTGTTCGACGGTCTGACTGGCAAGCTCGGCGACGTATTCGAGCGGTTGAAGCGGCGCGGCGCTCTGTCCGAGAGCGACGTCCAGGCGGCCATGCGCGAAGTGCGCGTGGCGCTGCTGGAGGCCGATGTCGCGCTGCCGGTGGTGAAGGATTTCATCGCCCAGGCGACCGAGAGGGCCATCGGCAAGGAAGTGCTGCGCTCGGTCACGCCGGGCCAGATGGTCGTGAAGATCGTGCACGACACGCTGGTCGAGATGCTGGGCTCCGAGCCCGAGCCGGTGGACCTGAACGCCCCCGCCCCGGTGCCGATCCTGATGGTCGGCCTGCAAGGCTCGGGCAAGACCACCACCACCGGCAAGCTGGCGCGCCGCCTCACCCAGCGCGACAAAAAGAAAGTGCTGATGGCCTCGCTGGACGTCTACCGTCCCGCGGCGCAGGAACAGCTGCGCATCCTGGGCGAGCAGACCGGCGTGGCCACCCTGCCCGTCGTGAAGGGCGAGCAGCCGGTTTCCATCGCCAAGCGCGCCATGACGGTCGGCCGCCTGCAGGGCTATGACGTGGTCATGCTGGACACCGCCGGCCGGCTGCATATCGACGAAGCGCTGATGGCCGAGGTGGCGGCGATCCGCGAGACGGTCGACCCGCACGAAGTGCTGCTGGTGGTCGACGCCATGACCGGCCAGGACGCCGTCAACGTCGCCCGGACCTTCAAGGAGCGCGTCGGCGTCACCGGCATCGTCATGACCCGCGTCGACGGCGATGCGCGCGGCGGTGCGGCACTGTCGATGCGCGGCGTCACCGGCTGTCCGATCAAGCTGATGGGCGTCGGCGAGAAGATGGACGCGCTGGAGGATTTCCACCCCCAGCGCATCGCCGGCCGCATCCTGGGCATGGGCGACGTGGTCTCGCTGGTCGAGAAGGCCGCCGAGACCATCGACAAGGACGAGGCCGAGAAGCTCGCCCGCAAGATGTCGAAGGGCGATTTCGACCTGGACGACATGGCCTCCCAGTTGCGCCAATTGCGCAAGATGGGCGGCATGGGCGGATTGATGGGCCTGCTGCCCGGCATCGGCAAGATGCAGAAGCAGATGGCTGGGGCCAACATCGACGAGAAGATGCTGGTCCGCCAGGAAGCCATCATCACCTCGATGACCAAGAAAGAACGCAAGGACATCAAGCTGCTGAACGCCTCGCGCCGCAAGCGCATCGCGGCGGGCAGCGGCACCAGCGTCCAGGATGTGAACCGGCTGCTGAAGCAGTATCAGGATATGAGCCGGGTCATGAAGCAGATGGGCAAGAAGGGCATGCTGAAAGGCCTGATGGGCGGCCTCGGCGGGATGGGCGGCGGCGGCATGCCGCAAATGCCCCCCGGTGGACTTGGCGGCGGGCTTGGCGGCCTTGGTGGCGGCGGAAGCGGTCTTCCCGGCCTGCCCAAGCTGCCCGGCGGCAAGCTTCCCCCCGGCTTTGGCCGGCGCTGAATTCAACCGACAACCAGAACACGCTTAACTCTAAGGATAACAAGACTATGGCATTGAAGATTCGTCTGGCCCGCGGCGGCGCGAAGAAGCGCCCGTTCTATCGCATCGTGGTGGCGCAGAGCACCTCGCCGCGCGACGGCGCGTTCATCGAGCGCATCGGCTCCTATAATCCGATGGTCGATCATGGCCATCCGGACCGTCTGCGGATCGACGCGGAGCGCGCCCAGCATTGGATTTCCGTCGGCGCGGTGCCGACCGACCGCGTCGCGCGCTTCCTGTCGACCGTTGGCCTGGTCGACGCCCCGGCGCAGCCGGAACAGACCAAGAAGAGCCAGCCCCGCGCCAAGGCGCAGGAGCGCTTGAAGGAACAGGCCGCCCTGGCCGAGAAGGCCGCCGCCGAAAAGGCCGCTGCTGAAGCCGCCGCCGCCGAGGCTGCCGCTGCCGCCGCTGCCACCCCGGCTGAGGAAGCCCCGGCCGAGGAGGCTCCCGCCGCGGAGGCCCCGGCGGAAGACGCGCCGGCCGAGACCGAGAAGCAGGGCGCTTAAGGCGACAGTGCCCCGTGGTCGCCCGCCTTCTCCGCTCCCGAGCCGCCTGGTCATGGCAAGCCCGCGAAAGCGCCAATCGTCGCCAGCAGATGCTGTGCGCGACACAACAGGCGACGCTGAAGGAGGAGGCGAACTCCTCCTCGGCATCGTCGTCGGCGCCCAGGGGATCCGTGGCCAGCTTCGCATCCGCAGCTTCACCGGCGAGCCGGACGCCCTCTTCGGCTACGGCCCTCTCCTCGGAAGACGCCGCGACGGAGAAGAAGGACGCCGCCTGACCCTGCGCCGGACCGGCCAGGCGAAGGATGTCGTGCTGGCGGCGGTCGACGGTATAGCCGACCGCACCACGGCCGAGGGCCTGAAGGGCTTGCGCCTCTATATAGAGCGCAGCGCCCTGCCGGCCTTGGAGGAGGATGAGTATTATCATGCCGACCTGCTGGGCCTTGCGGTCGAGCTGGTCGGCGGCGGGCGGCTCGGCACCGTGAAGGCGGTGCATGATTTCGGGGCCGGCGACATGCTGGAAATCGCCGACGCGGCGGGGCGGACCAAATTCGTCCCCTTCACCCGCAAGGCGGTGCCGGTGGTCGATTTGCCGGCCGGGCGGCTGGTCGCCGATCCGCCGGAAGGCATCCTGGACGATGGGCGGCAAGGTCCCGGCGACCAGGAGGGCGGGGACGAGGACGAACCGGACTACCGCGTGTCCGACACGCGGGACGGAACGGAATGAGCTGGCGGGCAACCGTGCTGACGCTGTTCCCGGAGATGTTTCCGGGACCGCTCGGCGCGTCGCTTCCGGGCAAGGCGCTGGAAAAGGGCGTCTGGCTGCTGGAAACGCTGGACATTCGCGGTTTTGCGCGTAATAAACACCGCTCCGTCGACGATACCCCGTTCGGCGGCGGCGCCGGCATGGTGATGCGGCCGGATGTCGTCGATGCGGCGATCGAGGCGGTCAGCGACCGTCCGGGACCTGTGATCTATCTGTCGCCGCGTGGCCGGCGACTGGACCAGGAACTGGCGCGCGAGCTGGCGGGCGGACCCGGCGTGACGCTGCTGTGCGGGCGTTACGAAGGGGTCGACCAGCGGGTGATCGACTCGCGAAATATCGTCGAGGTCAGCCTTGGCGATTTCGTGTTGTCGGGCGGCGAGCCGGCGGCGATGGCGCTGATCGATGCCTGCGTCAGGCTTTTGCCCGGCGCGATGGGATCGGAAGAGAGCCTGAGCGAAGAGAGTTTCGAGCGGGGATTGCTGGAATATCCCCACTACACGCGGCCGCAGGCCTGGATCGACCATGGCGGGGTCGAACGCGTGGTGCCGGAGGTGCTGACCTCGGGTCATCACGAAAAGGTGCGGCGATGGCGCCTGGCCGAGGCGGAGCGGATAACGGCCGAACGCAGGCCCGACCTCTGGTCGGCCTATGAGGAAGACAGGAATTCGGCGTCGAAAGACGTCAGGTAACGGCGCCGCAAGGCAAGTTTGGTAAGGAAGAGAACGATGAACATCATCGAGCAGCTTGAGCAGGAGCAGATCGCCAAGGTCACGGCGGATCACGCTATTCCGGAATTCGCCCCGGGCGACACGCTGCGCGTCAACGTGAAGGTGGTCGAAGGTACGCGCGAGCGCGTCCAGGCGTTCGAGGGCGTGTGCATCGCCCGCCGCAATGCCGGCGTGAACTCCTCCTTCACCGTCCGCAAGATTTCCTACGGCGAAGGCGTGGAGCGCGTGTTTCCGCTCTACTCGCCGCGCCTGGCCTCGATCGAGGTGGTGCGCCGTGGCGACGTTCGCCGCGCCAAGCTGTACTACCTGCGTGGCCTGACCGGCAAGGCTGCCCGCATCCGCGAGAAGCAGACCTTCCGGCCGACCGCCACCGCGCCTGCCGAAGCGGCAGCCAGCGAGTAAGGATACGGTTCTATCGGGCGCGGGCGGGGATTTCCCGCCCGTTCTCGCATAGCAGACCGGATTGCATGCTGCTTGGTGCGCCCGCACCGGCGGGTCTAAGCTAAGCGGCCAAGCGCCGGGGACAACCCGGCCGTAAACCCGTAGACCAGCCAGTGAGTGAGGGGACCGCCAGCCGTGACCGCAACATCCAAGCCACGCACCCTGTTCGATAAGATTTGGCAGAATCATCTCGTCGACGTCCAGGACGACGGCACCTGCCTGATTTATATCGACCGGCATCTGGTGCATGAAGTCACCAGCCCGCAGGCCTTCGAGGGTCTGCGCACCTCCGGCCGCCAGGTTCGCCGCCCGGAATACACGCTGGCCGTCGCCGACCATAACGTGCCCACCAGCGACCGTTCCAAGGGCATCGCCGACGAGGAAAGCCGCATCCAGGTCGAGACGCTGGAATCCAACGTTAAGGCGTTCGGCGTCCCCTATTTCGGCATGACCGACGCCCGCCAGGGCATCGTCCACATCATCGGGCCGGAGCAGGGCTTCACCCTGCCGGGCATGACCATTGTGTGCGGCGACAGCCATACCGCGACGCATGGCGCGTTCGGCTCGCTCGCCTTCGGCATCGGCACCTCGGAAGTCGAGCATGTGCTGGCCACCCAGACGCTGGTGCAGGCCCCGGCCAAGAACATGCGCGTGACCGTGAAGGGCGATCTGCCGTTCGGCGTCACCTCCAAGGATCTGGTGCTGGCCATCATCGGCAAGATCGGCACCGCCGGCGGCACCGGCTATGTGATCGAGTATGCGGGCGAGGCGATCCGCAAGCTCTCCATGGAAGCCCGGATGACGATCTGCAACATGTCGATCGAGGCAGGCGCGCGCGCCGGCCTGATCGCCCCGGACGAGATCACCTACGGCTATATCAAGGGCAAGCCGATGGCGCCGAAGGGCGCCGCCTGGGAACAGGCGGTCGCCTTCTGGAAGACCCTGCCGTCCGACGCGGGCGCGGTCTATGACAAGGAGGTCGAGCTGGACGCCGGCGACCTTGTGCCGACCGTCACCTGGGGCACCAGCCCGGAGGACGTGGCCCCGGTCACCGGCACCGTGCCGAGCCCGGACAGCGCGCCGAACCCCGGCAAGCGCGAGGCCATCGAACGCTCGCTCGCCTATATGGATTTGACGCCGGGCATGAAGATTTCCGACGTCAAGGTCGATACCGTTTTCATCGGCTCCTGCACCAACGGCCGCATCGAGGATATCCGAGCGGTGGCCGAGGTGGCCAAGGGCCGCAAGGTGGCCGCCAATATCCGCGCCATGGTGGTTCCCGGCTCCGGCCTGGTGAAGCAGCAGGCCGAGGATGAGGGGCTGGACGTGATCCTGAAGGAGGCCGGCTTCGACTGGCGCGAGCCGGGCTGCTCCATGTGCCTGGCGATGAACGCCGACAAGCTGGCCCCCGGCGAGCGCTGCGCCTCCACCTCGAACCGTAATTTCGAGGGCCGCCAGGGTCGCGGCGGGCGCACCCATCTGATGAGCCCGGCCATGGCCGCGGCGGCGGCCATCACCGGCCGTATCGCCGACGTCCGCGAGCTGATGCGCTAACCGACCGGCGGGAGAAAAGAAAATGGACAAGTTCACCACGCTCACCGGCATCGCCGCCCCCCTGCCGATGGTCAATATCGACACCGATATGATCATCCCGAAGCAGTATCTGAAGACGATCAAGCGCACCGGCCTCGGCCAGTTCCTGTTCGACGAGATGCGCCGCGATTCGACCGGCAAGGAAAACCCGGACTTCGTGCTGAACAAGGAGCCCTACACCAAGGCCGAGATCCTGGTGGCGGGCGACAATTTCGGCTGCGGTTCCTCGCGCGAACATGCGCCCTGGGCGCTGAAGGATTTCGGCATCCGCGCCGTCATCGCCCCCAGCTTCGCCGACATCTTCTACAATAACTGCTTCAAGAACGGCCTGCTGCCGATCAAGCTGCCGGAGGAGATCGTCGAACAGCTGATGGAAGATGCAAAGCTGGGCGCCAATGCCCGCATCACCATCGACCTGGAGAAGCAGGAGATCACCCGCCCGAGCGGCGAGACGATCGCCTTCGAGGTCGACAGCTTCCGCAAGCACTGCCTGATCAACGGCCTGGACGATATCGGCCTGACCCTGCAGAAGGACACCAAGATCGCCGGCTACGAAGAGAAGCTGAAGCTCTCCCAGCCCTGGCTCGCCGCCTGAACAAGGAAAGAAGAATGGCTTCCAATAAGAAACTGCTGGTCCTGCCCGGCGACGGCATCGGGCCGGAGGTGATGCGCCAGGTCCGCCGCGTGGTGGATTGGATGGATAAGCGCCGCCACGTCTCCTTCGATCTGCAGGAAGGCCTGTGCGGCGGTGCGGCCATCGACGCGCACGGCACCCCGCTGACCGACGAGACCATGGCCGACGCGCTGCAGGTGGACGCCGTGCTGTTCGGCTCCGTCGGCGGCCCGAAATGGGACGATCTGCCGTTCGAGCAGAAGCCGGAGCGCGGCCTGCTGCGCTTGCGCAAGGAGATGGACCTGTTCGCCAATCTGCGCCCGGCGATGGTGTTCCCGGCGATGGCCGACGCCTCGTCCCTCAAGCGCGAGCTGGTCGAGGGGCTGGACATCATGATCCTGCGCGAGCTGACAGGCGGCGTCTATTTCGGCGAGCCGCGCGGCGTCGAGACGCTGGCCGACGGCACCAAGCGGGCCGTCGACACCCAGGTCTACACCACGCCGGAGATCGAGCGTGTCGCGCGCGTCGCCTTCGAGCTGGCGCGCAAGCGCGGCGGCAAGGTGCATTCGGTCGAGAAGGCCAACGTCATGCACACCGGCGTGCTGTGGCGCCAGACCGTGACCAAGCTGCACGAGGCCGAGGGCCAGGGCATTGAGCTGCATCACATGTATGCCGACAATTGCGCCATGCAGCTGGTGCGCTATCCGAAACAGTTCGACGTGATCGTCACCGACAATCTGTTCGGCGATATGCTGTCCGACTGCGCGGCGATGCTGACCGGCTCGCTCGGCATGCTGCCGTCGGCCTCGCTGGGCGCGGAAGACCCGACCACCGGCCGCCGCATGGCGCTGTACGAGCCGGTGCACGGCTCCGCCCCGGACATCGCCGGCAAGGATATCGCCAACCCGCTGGCCGAGCTGCTCAGCTTCGCCATGCTGCTGCGCTATTCCTTCGACATGCAGGAAGATGCCGACATGGTGGAAACGGCGATCACCAACGTGCTGAACGCCGGCTTCCGCACCGCCGATATCTACGCGCCCGGCACCGCCAAGGTCTCCACCACCGTGATGGGCGACACGCTGCTGCGCGAACTGGACAAGCTGGCCGCCTGAGCCGGTTCGGCCCTGCCGAGACTAAGAGGGCGGCTCCGCGAGGAGCCGCCCTTTTTCATGCGCCGGGACAGAATGCATGGCGTTACAGAACGCGCGGTCAAGTGCCCACTGGGCAAAGCGGCAAGACTTCCTCCTGTCATCAGAGGGAGGACACGCGATGTCACTTGAAGAATTCGGCGGTTTTGTACAGACCCTGCAACAGGACGAGGCGCTGAAACAGCGCTTTCAGGCAATGATCGGCAGCCTGCCGGAAGGCACTGACGCGGCCCCGCATGTCATCGCCTTCGCCAAGGCTGAGGGTCACGCCATCGGTAGTGCCGATATCGATGCCTTCAATACCCTGCTCCTCCAGGCCAAAAACGGGGAGCTGGACGACACGACGCTCGATACGGTGAATGGCGGCATCTTTGGGCTGGGGCTGAATCTGGGCCTCGGCGCCCTGAGTCTGCCTGGCGCGGTGTATGGCAGCATCTCGAACACCCAGAATGGCTTCGACCCGTCGAAACGCGAATTCTGGCTGGGCTTCTGACGCACGCAGGATTCAACTATTCCGCTGGCTGGACAGTTACACGGCGTACCGCGTCAGGTTCCTGTTCCATGACGTGCAGCAGGGTACGGGCGGCTCCGGTCGGCTGTACGCTGCCCTTGAGCGTAGCGTATAGCCTCCTGCATCAATGGGTTAGCTTTCAATCCGCCGTCCGCGCCCAGGCGACCAGCTTGCGCAGAAAGACCTCGCCGGCCTCGACCTGCGACAGGGCGATGAACTCGTTCGGCTGGTGGGCCTGAACGATGGAGCCGGGGCCGCACATGATGGTCGACATGCCGGCATCCTGGAACAGCCCGCCCTCGGTGGCGAAGGCGACGACGCCGGTCTGGTTGATGCCGGTCAGGTGCTTCAGCAGCGCCTCGGCGGCGCCATCGGTTTCGGGGCGCAGCGGCGGCACGCCGGCATTCAGACTGACGCTCGCCCCGGCCTGCGGGTGCTGCGCCTTCAGCGCCGCGTCGAGCGCCGCCACCTCGCGATAGAGCGCTGCCTCCAGGGCCGCGGCATCATCTTCCGGGATGACGCGGATCTCGACCGAGAAATCGCAATCCTGGGCGATGATGTTGCCCGCCGTGCCGCCATCGATGCGGCCGATATTGTAGGTGCTGTAGGGCGGCTCGAAATCCTGCGCACTGAGGCGCTGCTTCGCCTCCTCCTGCATGCGCTTGACCGCCTCGATCAACGTCGAGGCGGCGAAGATGGCGTTCACGCCGTTCTGCGGCATGCTGGAATGGCCGGCCACGCCGCGCACCTTCACCCGGTAGTCCGACACGCCCTTATGGCCAGTGATCAGCCGCATCTCCGTCGGTTCGCCGATGATGACGGCGCGCGGCAGCGGCAGATTGGCGACGATGTCGGCGAGCAGGTGCTTCACGCCGAAGCAGCCCACCTCCTCGTCATAGGACAGGGCGAAGTGGATCGGCACCTTGAGGTCGGCCTTCACCATCTCCGGCACCAGGGCCAGGCCAATGGCGATGAAGCTCTTCATGTCCGACGTGCCGCGGCCATACAGCCTGCCATCCTTCTCCACCACCTCGAACGGGTCGGTGTCCCAGGGCTGGCCGGTCACCGGCACCACGTCGGTATGGCCGGACAGCACCACGCCGCCCTTGTCCTTCGGGCCGATGGTGGCGAACAGATTGGCCTTGCCGTGCGCCTCGTCATAGGTCAGCCGGCTCTCGACGCCATGGCTGGCGAGGTAGGCTTTCACATCCTCGATCAGCGCCAGATTCGACAGGGCGGAGGTGGTGTCATAGCCGACAAGCCGGCGGATCATCTCAAGCGAGGTCACGCATATTCTCCGGAATTAGCCGCGCCAGAAGGAAGGCGCGAGCAGGATAAGGACGGTGAACAATTCCAGCCGGCCCATCAGCATGGCAAGCGATAAAGCCCATTTGGCCGCGTCTGGCAGGGGTGCGAAATTGCCTGCCGGGCCGATAATGTCGCCCAGCCCCGGCCCGACATTGCTGATCGCCGTTGCCGCGCCTGAAACCGCCGTCACGAAATCCAGCCCCAGCGCGCCCAGCACCATCGCCAGCACCAGGAAGCACAGCATATAGACCACCAAAAAACCCATGACGGCGTTCGACACCTCCTCGGGCACCGGCTTCTTGTTGTAGTACGGAATGAAGACGCCGTGCGGCCGCAGCAGGCGGCCCATCTGGGCGCGCGCGGTGGCGTAGGCGATCTGCACGCGGAAAATCTTGATGCCGCAGGTGGTGGAGCCGGCGCAGCCGCCGATGAACATCAGCACCAGCATCTGCGCCATGGCGAAACCGCCCCACTGCCCGAAATCGGTGGTGGCGAAGCCGGTGCCGGTCATCACCGACACGCAGTTGAAGAAACCATGCCGCAGGGCGTCCAGCGGATGCTCGTTCAGCGTGAAAACCTGCCAGATCGCCGCCGCCATGCTGGCCAGCACGGCGATCCACAGGAACCAGCGTATCTGGCTGTCATGCAGCAGCATTCGGGAATCGCCGCGCAGCATCTTCAGATAAGCGATGAAGGGCAGGCTGCCCAGCAGCATGCCGATGGTGACGATCCAGTCGATCGTCGGATTGTCGAAATGCCCGACCGAGGCGTCCTTGGTCGAATAGCCGCCGGTGGCGATGGTGGTCATTGCATGGGCGACGGCGTCGAAGCCGCTCATGCCGGCGAAATACAGCGCCAGCGCGCAAAGCAGGGTGATGCCGACATAGATGACGCTGAGCCAACCGGCAAAGCGCGCGGCGCGCGGCAGCACCTTCTCCGGCGTGTCGAAGGCTTCGGTCTTGAACAGCTGCATGCCGCCGACCGAGAGCATCGGCAACAGCCCCATCGCCATCACCACGATGCCGATGCCGCCCAGCCATTGCAGCAGCGCACGCCACAGCAGCAGGCCCGGCGGCGCATGGTCCAGCCCGACAATGACGGTGGAGCCGGTGGTGGTCACCCCCGACATCGCCTCGAAGAAGGCATCGGTATAGCTGAGCTTCAGGTCGGAGAAGGCGAAGGGCAGCGCGCCGAACACCGCCACCACCGTCCAGATCAGCGTGGTCAGCAGGAAGGCCTGGCGCAGATTGAGCGCGGTGGTGCGCTTGCCCTGGGTGGTGAGCATGATGGAGACGCCGCAGAACAGCGTCACCAGCGCCGACGCGCCGAAAATCTGCCAATCCGCATAGCCGGCGATGAGGTCGACCAGCGCCGGCACCGCCATCGCCGCCGCGAGGATGGTGAGCATGATGCCGACGATGTAGAAGACGGGGCTAAGGGCGAACAAGCTATACCTGGAGGGGCTGGGAATGCATCGCCCGATCAAAGGCGAAACGCCGCCCCATGTCCAGCGGCGCGGTTCGCCCCCGCCCTACAGCATCGCGGTGTTTTGCGGATTGCCGATCATGGTGAGGAATTCCCGGCGCGTGCTGGGGTCGGTGCGGAAGGCGCCCAGCATGCGGCTGGTGACCATGGAAGTGCCGTGGGTGTTCACCCCGCGAGAGGTCATGCAACCATGTTCGGCCTCGATCACCACGGCGACGCCCTTGGGCTCCAGCACGTCGTTGATGGTGTTGGCGATCTGCGCCGTCAGCCGTTCCTGAATCTGCATCCGGCGGGCATAGGCATTGACCACGCGCGCCAGCTTGGAAATGCCGACCACGCGGTTCAGCGGCAGATAGGCGATATGCGCCCGGCCGACGATGGGGGCCATGTGATGCTCGCAATGCGAGACGAAGCGGATGTCGCGCAGCAACACCATCTCGTCATAGCCGTCGGTCTCGTCGAAGGTGCGCTTCAGCATGTCGACCGGATCGACCGAATAGCCGCCGAACCATTCCTCATAGGCCTTGGCGACGCGCTTCGGCGTGTCGAGCAGCCCTTCGCGGGCGGGGTCTTCCCCGGCCCAGAGCAGCAGGGTTTTCACCGCCGCCTCCGCCTCCTCGCGCGTCGGGCGCGGCAGGGCCGGCGGCACGGCCAGCTTGGCCGGGTCGGTGGAACGGCGAACCAGAGGGGTCATCGCGGCATCGGCCGTTGTCTTCTTCATCTTGATCCCCGAGATATCGCTGCATTCTATCGTTACTAAGCGCAGCGGGGTGTTATCGGTTCCGTGGAATTGGCGCCGGATCAGCCCGCTTCAAGCCGTAACACGAAAAAAACTCTTAACCGCAGCGCGATGTGAACCGGGCAGCCATTCGCTGCGTATATAGGCGCTTTCGGCGGCTAATTCAGCCGCACCGCCTCGTGCGGGCTGTCCAGCGAAAAGGCCGGAATGCCGATGTCGAACATCTCTCCCGCCTCGCTCTCCATCGTATAGCTGCCGACCATGATGCCCGACGGGGTGGGAAGCGGTGTGCCGCTGGTATATTCGAAGCTCTCGCCCGGCCGCAGCACCGGCTGTTCGCCAACCACGCCGTCGCCTCGCACTTCCTGGGTGCGGCCCCTGGCGTCGGTGATGCGCCAATGCCGGCGGCGCAGTTGCACGGTGCGGTTGCCCTGATTCTCGATGCGGACCTGGTAGGCCCAGACATAATGCCCCTCCGCCGGGGAGGACTGATCTTCCAGATAGATCGGCTGCACCGTGACGCAGATGGCCTGCGTGGTCTGGCTGTACATGGCGGGACTCCCGCGTAGCGGCTGGCGATTTGACGGCGGAACGGCGCGCGTCCGTTGATCCGTCATGACAGGATAGTTAAAGCCATGAAAGTGTTTTTCCAAGGCCCGTGCGTTCGCCGCGCCTTTGCGCGCAACGAAAAACGCCCGGCGCTGTGGCGCCGGGCGTCCTTTCCGTCAACCTGTCCGGGATTAGCGGAACAGGATCACGACACGGCGGTTGGCCTGTTCGCGCACACCGTCCGGGGTCGGCACGGCGAGATCGCTTTCGCCCTGACCCGAGGTGGTAATGCGGCTGGCGGCGATGCCGTCGGCGACCAGAGCGTCACGCACCGATTCCGCGCGGCGGATCGACAGGCGCATATTGTAGTCGTTCGGGCCCGAGGCATCGGCATGACCGATGACGCCGATCGGCAGATTCTGGTTACGCGCGGCGGTGGCGGCGTTGCGCACCATGCGCAGACCGTCCGGGGTCAGCTGGGCGCTGTCGAAGGCGAACAGCACGGTGTACGGACCGGAGGGGGCCGGGGTGGCGGCGGGCTGCGGGGCCGGGGCGGCCTTCGGGGCCATCGCGGCGTCAACTTCCTTCATCGCCTGCAGGAAACGGTCGCGACAGGCGGCGATGTGGTTCCACTGCCAGTTCTCTTCCTGCTGCTCGACCCAGCAATCGAACAGAACCTGGGCCTGGGCGGCCGGCACCGGCGCCTTGGTGCGCGCGGTATTGTCCAGCGCCGTCATCAGGCGGGCGCGGGCCTGGGTCAGCTCCGGCACCTTATCCGACGGCAGGTCCCACTGGCTCAGCTCTTCCGGCAGCACCAGCTCGTTGCGGGAAGCCGCAAGGCCCTTTTCCGACCAGCGCACGGCGTCCGGCCAATCATACATTTCCTTTTCCTCGAAATTCGCGAGATCGCGATATTCGAGGGTCAGTGCCTGGTTGAACTCGGACGCGCCGGTCGGCTGGACAGTGCGAATCTTGTCCAGATTTCCATAATTGGCGCAACCTGCGGCAAGCATGGCCATCGCGCCGACTGAGAGGGTTTTCATTGCGTTAAGAGTCATGGGGACCCCTTTCTTCGTTCCAGTGCCGCTGCATGGTCGCGTACCCGCGGCGTTGTTCCTTTGGCATCGTCTGGTCCCACCATGCCTGTCAGCGCAGGCGCTTCCGGGGCGAACCGTCGAGGCCGATACCGTGCTGTGCCGTATATCCTCGATGCCAATTAGAACCGATGGGCCGAACGGAAGGTTCCGGGGGTTATGCCATTTAGCCAAAAAAATATATCCATCAGGATACCGCGACGCCCGGCCGGCTCAGCGCAGCCCAATACCTTCCTGCGAACCCGCCAAGGATTCCAAAAGGATACGCCGCGCGGCGGGCGGCACGTCCGCCGGATCATGGGTCACCAGCAAAATCGGTAGCCGTCGCCGCGCCGCATGATCGAACACGAAGCGGCGGAAGCGGGCGCGCAGTTCCGCGTCGAGCTTGCCGAACGGTTCGTCGAGCAACAGCAGCCTCGGTTCGGACAGCAGCGTGCGCATCAGCGCCACCCGCGCGCGCTGCCCGCCGGACAGGGTGGCCGGGTCGCGCGCGGCGAAGCCGGCCAGGTCGGCCTCCGCCAGCGCCGCCTCTATGCGCTCCCGCCGCGCCCGGCCGCGCACCCCGGCCGGCAGGCCGAAGCCCAGATTGCCGCCGACCGACAGATGCGGGAACAGCAGATCGTCCTGGAACAGAATGCCGATGCGCCGGCGCTGCGGCGGCAGGGCGGTTATATCCACCCCCTCCAGCAGCACCTTGCCCTCGGCCGTGAAGGCCGGCGGCAACGTGCCGCACAGATAGGCCAGCAGGCTGGATTTGCCGACGCCGCTGGGGCCCATCAGCGCCGCCGCCTCGCCTTCCGCCAGGGAAAGGTCGAGCGGCCCGATCAATGGCCGGCTATTCAGCAGCAGCCGAACGCCCCGCACCTCCAGCGCCCTCATAATGCCCCCCTCATAGCGCCCCCCCTCATAGCGCCCCCTTGAGGCCCGCCCGGCGGCGATAGAGCAGCGCCGGCAGCAGCAGCGCCAGGCTGAAGCCAAGGAACGGCAGCGCGCCCTGCAGGAAGGCGTAGATGCCGACGACGCGGCGATCCGCCCCGGCGGCCAGGCTGACCGCCTCGGTGGTCAGCGTCATATAGCGCCCGGCCCCGGCAAAGAGCGTCGGCAGATACTGGCCGACCGATACCGCGAAGCCGATGGCGGCGGCGATCAGCGCCGGCTTCAGCAGGATCGGCAGCGTCACCTGCGCGAACACCCGCAACGGCCCCGCCCCCAGGCACCGCGCCGCGCGGGCATAGCGCTCGTCCAGCGCCCGGTAGGGGTCGGCCAGCGCCAGGAAAAGATATGGCAGGGTGAACAGCAGATGGCTCCACACCAGCGCCAGCGCCGTGCCGTCCAGCCCGGCCCAGACCAGCAGCACCTGCGCGCCGAACAGGAACCCCACCTGCGGCGCCAGCAGCGGCAGATAGAGCAGCCACAGCCCACGTGGGGAAAGCGCCCGGCCCTGGCGCTGTTCCTGCTCCAGGCAGCCCAGCACCAGCAGCAGCGCCAGCCCGGTGGCGGCCAGCCCGACCCACAGCGTGGTGGAGAGCGGCACGCCCAGCGCCGGGGCCTGGCGCATCCAGCCGGCCAGCGTCAGCGTTTGCGGCAGCGCCTCCGGGTAGCGCCAGGCCGCGGCGACGGACCATAGCGCCAATCCGGCCACCGACAGCACGGACAGCCCCAGCGCCAGCGCGCCGACGCCGCCGGCAAGCAGCCCTGGCGCGCGTCCCGCCGGCCCTGCCCCGCGCGCCCCGCCGGCGGCCCAGGTCCGGCCGACGCGGGCGATGCCGGCCTCCAGCAGCCGGCACAGTGCGATCGCCAGAATGACGATGAGGCACAGCCCGACCGCCCCGGCCGCCCCCTGGAAGCGCATCGACAAGTCCGGATCGCTGAACCAGCGCAGCACCAGCACGGATAGCGGCGGCGGGGTGCCGGGGGCGAGCACGATAGCCATGTCGACCGTCGACAGCGCATAGGCAAGCACGGCGTAGAGCGGCAGGCGGATCTGCCGGTGGACCAGCGGCAGCACCGCCTTCAGCCAGGCCATCGACGCGCCATAGCCGAGCGCGCGGGCGACGCGCAGCAGCCGGTCGGCCGGCACCTGGTTCAGCGCCGCCAGGATCATCAGCAGCAGGAAGGGCGTCTCCTTCATCACCAGCGCGGCGGTCAGCGCCAGGCCCTGGGGATCGGCCACGATGGCGATGTCGGGCGGGCGCTCCCAGCCGGTCAGCCAGGGCGAGGCGAGGCGCGCCAGCCAGCCGCTGGGCGCGATCAGGAAGGCGAAGCCGATCGCCAGCGCCGCATGCGGCAGCGCCAGCAGCGGGGCCAGCAGCCCGCGCAGCCGGGCGAACCAGCGTGCCTCATGGAAGGCCGCGCACAGCCCCACCGCCAGCAGGAAGGAGATCAGCGTGGCCAGCAACCCGCTGGTCAGCGTCAGCCGCAGCGCGGCACCGAGGCCGGGATAGGCGAACAGCGCCCGCCAGGGCTCCAGCGGTTCCACCCGCAGACCCAGCACCGGCAGATAGCCGAAGGCCGGCAGCAGCGTGCCGATCAGCCCCGCCGCCACCGGGCCGAGGAAGAGCAGCAGCGTCAGAGGCGGAACGAGGCGCAGCATGTTAGCGGTTATAGCGCTTCTGCCATTCCTCTTCGATGCGGGTCATCCAGCTCGGATGCGGTTCCGGCAGGGCCACGCCCAGCGCGGCGTCGGACAGGGTGGCGACGCCGCGTTCGATGGCGGCGAAGCGCTTCTGCGCCTCGGCCGGCAGGGCGTCCAGGTCCAGCACGGTGAAGTCGCCCCAATGGGCCGGGTCCTGCTTGCGCGCCTGCGCCTCGGGCGACAGCAGGAAATTGGCGACGACCAGCGCGCCCTCCTTCGCCTTGGCGTTGAACGGGATGGCGACGAAATGCGTGTTGCCGATGGTGCCGCCCTCCAGCACGAAGGTGCGCACGCTGTTCGGCAGCCGGCCTTCGGCGATCAGCGCCGAGGCCTCGCCCGGATGGAAGGACAGCGCCATGTCGACCTCGCCATCGTCCAGCAGCTGGCGCAGCGCCGGGCCGGTTTTCGGGAAGCCTTTGCCCGCGCGCCACAGATGCGGATGCAACTGGTCGAGATAGGCCCAAAGCGGCGCGGTCACGGCGGCGAAATCGGCGGCGTCGGCGGGGTCGGCCAGCGGTGCGGTGTCGGCGGCCAGTTCGCTCAGCGCCTGCTTCAGAAAGGTGGTGCCGATGAAGTCCGGCGGTGCGGGATAGGCGAAGCGGCCGGGATTGGCCTTCGCCCAGTCGAGAAAGCCGGCAATGCTGCGCGGCGGGGTCGATACCCGCGCCGTATCCATCATGAAGACGAACTGCGCCATGCCCCAGGGCGCTTCCAGCCCGTCGGTCGGCACGGTGAAATCGACCAGCGTGGTCGGCTTGCCCGTTACATCGACCAGCGCGAAATTCGGTAGCCGGCCGGTGAAGGGGCCGTAGAGCAGGTTCTTCTCCTTCAGCGCGGCGAAATTCTCGCCATTCAGCCAGATCAGGTCGACCGATCCGTCCGTCTCGCGCCCGGCGGCCTTTTCGGCCAGCACGCGGGCCACCGCCTCGGCGGTATCGGCCAGCTTCACATGGCGCAGCGACACGCCGTACTCCGCCGACACGCGCCCGGCGACCCACTGGATATAGGCGTTGATGCGCTCATCCCCGGCCCAGGCGTTCCAATAGACCGTCTGGCCGCGCGCGGCCTGCAGCGTCTGCTGCCAATCCGCCGCGCGTGCCGGCCCTGCCGCCAGCGCCAGCAGCACCATCACCGAACCCAGCCATCGCCGCATCGCGCCCTCCCCGCCTATAGTCCTGGAAATCCAGTCATAGCGCGCTGCCGGCGGAATTGGCAGCCGCCCATCGCCGCCTCACGCAGCTTTGATGATAGCGGAGGGCTGACGCTTGCCGGGGCCGATTCCATCGCCTATAAGAAGCTCAATAGTGCGGGTGTAGCTCAATGGTAGAGCAGCAGCTTCCCAAGCTGACGACGAGGGTTCGATTCCCTTCACCCGCTCCAAAAAAGACGTTTCCCGGCGTTGGTTCGGGCCCTGAACCAGCCAACCCCAAACGCGACGACGCCGCCCGAGCAATCGGGCGGCGTCGCTGTTTGTCGGGCTCAGGGATGAGAGGCCCGGCAGACGTCAGGCGGGAGGATTAGTCCCGCTTGCTGCGGTCGTAGAGATAGCCGCCGCCAGCGCCCGCAGCGCCGCCGAGCAGGGCGCCGCCCACGGCGCTACCGCCGGTCAGGGCGCCGATCGCGGCACCGCCCGCCGCACCGGCCGCGCCGCCGGTGAGGGTGCGCTGCTGGGTGGAATTCAGATCGGAACACGCGCCCAGCGCCATGCCGGCGATCAGGGCCACAGCGGCCAAAGGCTTCATAGACATATCAACTTCCCTCCTCTTGCTGGAATCGAAAATACAGTGATGGTCCTGGGGGCTCATGCCGGGCGCGCCTTAGCGCACCACGCTGACCTCCGCCTCCACGGCCTTCTTGAACTCGGCCTCGGTCATGCCGACGACGATGGCCTTGGCCTGTTCGTCCATGCGGATTTCGCTGGGCGGCAGGGTGAGCTTTTTCTCGCCCAGCCCCAGCAACCCGCCGGTGCCGATAACAACTTCCTGGATCGCCTTACCGTCGGCGCCGAGGACAACGTCCTTCACCTCGCCGACCTTCTTACCGTCGGTGGACTGCACGGACTTGCCGACGATGGCGGTCAAGTCGGTAGAGAAGCCGCTGACCTCCTTGCCGGCCGCCTTGACGTCGCCGGCAGTGCCGAGGGCGACCGCGTTCTCCAGGGTCGTCTTGAACTCGGCTTCGGTCATGTCGACCTTCACCGTGCCATCGACCTCGTTGCTGGTGACCTTCTCGGCCGGTATGGCGATCTGCTTCTCGCCCAGGCCGAGGACGCCGCCGGAGCCGATAATGACCTGCTGCACCTGGGTGCCGCCTTCGCCGGTAACGACATCCTTCACCTTGCCGACCTGCTTGCCGTCGGTCGTGGTGACGGCCTTGCCGATCAGGGTATTGGTCAACCCGCCGGTGCCGGCCACGACATCCTTGCCGGCGTTAACGGCGCTATCGACGGCAGCGCCGATATCCTTGCCGATGCCGCGCACCGTATCGCCGATGCCGCCCGTGGTGGCACCGGTATCGGTCTGGGTGGTGGCGCTGCCCGAAACGCCGGCGCTCTGCGCCGAGGCCGGGGCCGTCGCCAGCAGCAGCGGGGCTGCCAGGGCGATGGCGGAAACGGTCGCGATAAGATCCTTGCGCATGACTCCCTCCTCTCAGGGTCGCCGTTGCCGGCCTCATGACCGGCCTGCACAAGGAGGGCGTCAGAAAAACGAACCCTCCTCACTCAACCAACACAACGGCGGAGAGGAGGGAGTCGTTCCCGTTATCACAAGAATGCCCAGATTCAGTATGGAATACCGGGCTTTTACATCAGGGCTTCTTCGGCAAGCCAGCGTCTTCGCGCGCCTTTTCGGCCTCTTTCTCGGCTTCTTCCTTGGCGGCATTGGCCTTGGCTTCGGCCTGGTCGCGCAGTTCCGGCGGCGGGGAGACGCTCTCCCCGCCTTCCGCCGCCTGCTCGATGGCAGCGTCGGCATTGGCGTGGATGGTGCGCGGCTTGGGTTCCTCACCGGCCTGCGCCTTTTCCAGCACGATATGGGCCGCCGGGGCGCCGCCTTTCTGGTCGGTGCCGAAATACAGGGTCTGGTGCGGGAACGGAATTTCGATGCCGAGCTTGTCGAAAGTGTTCTTGATCCGGCGGTTCATCTCGCGCCCCACCGCCCAATGCATGCCGACCTTGGTGGTGAAGCGGCAGCGGATGGTGACGGAAGAATCGGCCAGCGCCTGCACGCCGAAAATCTCCATCGGGGCGGTGATAGTGTCCTTGTAATTCTCGTCCGCCGCCAGCTCCTCGCCGACCTTGCGCAGCACCTCGATGACCTCGTCGACATTCTCACGGTAAGCGACGCCGACATCGATGACCGCCCGGCCGTAATCCTTGGTCATGTTGGTGATGATATCGACCGAGCCGAACGGGATGGTGTGCAAATTGCCGCCCAGATCGCGCAGCTTGATGGTGCGGATCGACATCGCCTCCACCACGCCGGATTGCGTGCCCACCTGCACCACGTCGCCGACATTGATGGTGTCCTCGACCAGCAGGAACAGGCCGGTGATGACGTCCTTCACCAGCGCCTGGGAGCCGAAACCGATGGCCAGGCCGACAACGCCGGCGCCGGCCAGCAGCGGGGCGATATTCACCCCCAGCTCCGACAGCACGATCAGCGTGACCATGGTGATGAGGACGATCAGCAGCGCATTGCGGATCAACGGCAGCAGCGTCTTGGCGCGGGTGTTGGTCTGCCCGCTCTCGTCCAGCCGCTTCAGATAGCGCTCGACGAACAGGCTGATGAATTCCCAGGCGACGGCGGCCACGCCCAGGATGATCAGGATGCTGATGATGGTGCCGATCAGCCGCTGGCCGCCGGTCGAGGTGATGTAGCCGAAGGCGTTGAAGCCCCAGGCCTGCAGGATCGCCACGCCGACCACCACGATGATCGCCGCGTGAAACACGGTGCTGAGAATCGGCAGATAGCGGTTGGCCCGCAATTCCAGCGTCGGGAATTTCTGCTTCATCTCCGGATTGATCGAGAAGCCGTGGATGATCAGCCGGTCGAACAATATCCACATCACGCGCCCGATCACCAGGGCGACCAGGGTCAACGCCGTGGCCCGGCTGATGAAGGCGAAGCCGCCCGCGATGCCCAGGATCAGCACCGCGAAGGCCGCGACGACATAAAGCAGCGCCAGCAAATGCCAGATGCCGGCGAGACGACGTCGCAGGCGTGACATCGGCTTGTGGCGCTGCTCCTCCGGCATGTCCTCGGGACCGCGCATCGCCTCGGCCACCGGCTTGCGGTTCTGCAGGATGAAGATGACCGCCATCGCCGCCAGCGCCAGATAGACGATCTTGCGCAGCACGCCATAGACCGTCAGCGGCAGACCCAGCAGGGCGGCGGCATGCGCGCCCATCAGCCCGAACACCGCGAGATAGGTGAAGCGCCGCGCCCAGATATGCAGGTAATTCGCGGTTTCGTCGCTGAGCGGGATGCGGCGGCGTTCCGGATGCTTGGGCGCCAGCAGCAGGGTGAAGCCGGCCATGATGACCTGCGACAGCACGAAGGCGAAGATCAGCGCCACCGAGGCCAGCCGGATTTGCGGCGCCATGTTGGTCAGCACGATCACCGCCTGCGCCGCGCCGAAGAAAGCGGCGATGGGAATCAGCTCCAGCGCGCCGCGCAGCAGCAGCAGCAGCCAGCCGAAGATCGGATGGATCGCCTCCTTCGCCGCCAGCGCGCGGCGCGGCCGGGTCAGCGCCAGCCGCACGATGTAATGCGCGGCATAGCCGGCGGCGACCACCAGGGCGATCTTGCCCAGCGCCAGCAGCAGGCGGTTGCGATAGTCCGGGTTGGAGAAGACCGCCACCGACCAATCCCAGAACCGGTCGAGATTGAAGATCTGGTCGATGCCGGTGACCAGCACGCCGCTCAACTCGCCGACATGCTCGGACAGCTCGCTCAGCCCGCGCCCCAGCATGCCTTCTTCCTCCGCCGCTGCTGCGGCGGCGGCAGGGGCCGTGCGGGGGACCGTGACGGCGTCGGCGGGCAGCTGGATCAGGGTCTCGATCTGGCGAATCAGATTCTGGCGGCGCTGATCGTCCTTCAGCGTATCGACCAGCGACTGCAATTCCGCCTTCGGGCCGGTTTGCGCCTCGGCTTGCGCTTCGGTTGGCGCCGGCTCGCCGCCACCGCCGGATGTCATCGTCCCCGGCAAGGCTTGCGCCATGGCCGAAGCGACGGGCAGCGAAAGGAGGCAGGCGAGCAGCAACGCGGCGAACAGGCGGGTCGATCGATACGGCATTCGGTCTCTATATCCCTGGCGGCTTATGGGGCGGCTTTTCGGGTCGGCTTTTTCGGGCACGGTTCGGGGCTGACTATAACCCGATGACAGGATGTCTCAAGGTCGCGGCGGATTTTCGGCACCCTGCCCCCTGGTAACGGGCTGCCCCGCGCCCTTGTTTCCCTGGACTTGTTTCCACGCGACCCAACATGGATAATTCGCGCAGCAGCCGCCCGGTTCCGGCCGGCGCCAATCGCGCTGCCCGCCTTGCGGGAAAAGCGCGCCTCGTAGTCAAGGGAGACGTCCGAGCAATGTCAGAAACCACCGTGATACCGATCCGCGACGACCGGGCGAAATCCGCCTGGATCGACGAGAAGGGCTATTTCGAGCTGTATGAGCGGTCGGTGAAAGACCCGGAAGGTTTCTGGGCCGAACATGGCAAGCGGATCGACTGGATCAAGCCTTACACCAAGGTGAAGGACGTTTCCTTCGATAAGAAGGACCTGCACATCAAATGGTTTCATGACGGCACGCTGAACGTCGCCGCCAACTGCATCGACCGGCACCTGGCCAAACGGCGCGACCAGGTGGCGATCATCTGGGAAGGCGACGATCCGAACGAACAGAAGAACATCACCTATGGCGAGCTGCACGAGCAGGTCTGCCGCTTCGCCAATGTGCTGAAGGCCCAGGGCGTCCAGAAGGGCGACCGGGTGACGATCTACATGCCGATGATCCCCGAGGCCGCCTACGCCATGCTGGCCTGCGCGCGCATCGGCGCGGTGCATTCCGTGGTGTTCGGCGGCTTCTCGCCGGACGCTCTGGCCGGCCGCATCGAGGATTGCGACTCCACCGTGCTGGTCACCGCCGACGAGGGCTTGCGCGGCGGCCGCAAGGTGCCGCTGAAGGCCAATGCCGACGAGGCGTTGAAAAAATGCCCGAAGGTGACCAGCGTCGTGGTGGTGAAGCGCACCGGCGGCGCCGTCGGCTGGCAGGATGGCCGCGACATCTGGTATCACGAGGCCGCATCCAAGGTTTCCGCCGACTGCCCGCCGGCCGAGATGAACGCGGAGGACCCGCTGTTCATCCTCTACACCTCCGGCTCCACCGGCAAGCCGAAGGGCGTGCTGCACAGCGGCGGCGGCTATCTGGTCTATACCTCGATGACGCATCAATACGTCTTCGACTATCACGATGGCGATATCTACTGGTGCACCGCCGATGTCGGCTGGGTGACCGGCCACAGCTACATCGTCTATGGCCCACTGGCGAACGGGGCGACCACGCTGATGTTCGAAGGCGTGCCGAACTACCCCGACGGCTCGCGCTTCTGGCAGGTCTGCGACAAGCACAAGGTGAATATCTTCTACACCGCGCCGACCGCCATCCGCGCGCTGATGCGCGACGGCGAGGGGCCGGTGAAGAAGACGAAGCGCGACAGCCTGCGCCTGCTGGGCTCGGTCGGCGAGCCGATCAATCCGGAAGCCTGGCTGTGGTACTACCGGGTCGTCGGCGACGAGAAATCCCCCATCGTCGACACCTGGTGGCAGACCGAGACCGGCGGCATCCTGATCAGTCCGCTGCCCGGCGCCACGCCGCTGAAACCCGGCTCCGCCACCCGCCCCTTCTTCGGTGTGAAGCCGGAGCTGGTGGATAATGACGGCAAGAAGCTGGAGGGGGCCACCGAAGGCAACCTCTGCATCGCCGACAGCTGGCCGGGGCAGATGCGTACCGTCTATGGCGACCATCAACGCTTCTTCGACACCTATTTCGCCACCTTCCCCGGCAAATATTTCACCGGCGACGGGGCGCGGCGCGACGAGGATGGCTATTACTGGATCACCGGCCGCGTCGACGATGTGATCAACGTGTCCGGCCATCGCATGGGCACGGCCGAGGTGGAGAGCGCGCTGGTCGCCCACGCCAAGGTCGCCGAGGCCGCCGTGGTCGGCTACCCGCACGACATCAAGGGCCAGGGCATCTACGCCTATGTGACGCTGACCGCCGGCGAGGAACCGACCGAGGCCTTGCGCAAGGAACTGGTGCAGTGGGTGCGCAAGGAGATTGGCCCGATCGCCAGCCCGGACCTGATCCAGTGGGCGCCGGGTCTGCCAAAAACGCGCTCGGGCAAAATTATGCGTCGCATTCTGCGTAAAATTGCCGCAAATGAGTATGAGGCTCTGGGTGATACCTCGACCCTCGCCGATCCCGGCGTGGTCGACGATCTCATCGAGAACCGCATGAACCGCCCATCCTGACGCGACGCATCGTCAGCGGGCGGGGACGCAGAAAGCGTCACTGCGACGCGAACGCACACCGACATTCTGCCCGGGGAGCTTGCTCCCCGGGTGTTTTTTTGCGCGCGAGAGGGGGGAGGCCGATGGCCGTGTCCTTCGAGACGCCTGCT
>NZ_LPXN01000111.1 GCF_001618175.1 Oceanibaculum pacificum
CGGCGACGGCGTGCTGACGCTGAGCGGGGCCAACAGCTATACCGGCGAGACGATTGTGTCGGCCGGCACGCTGCTCGTGGATGATGCGCTGGCATCGGATGTCACGGTCGAGGATGGCGCCATCCTGGGCGGTTCCGGCGATATCGCCGCCACCGTCACAGTGAATCTCGGCGGGACGCTGGCGGCGGGCAATAGTCCCGGCATTCTGGCCACGGGCGATCTGACGCTGGTTGCGGGCGCGGCGCTGGAGATCGAGATCGAAGGCAATGTCGCCGGTCTCGGCGGTTACGACCAGATCGACGTCACCGGCACCGTCGATCTGGGCGGCGCGACGCTGGAGCTTGAGTTGCTGGGCGGTTTCACGCCGGTTCTGGCGGAGAGCTACACCCTCATCGCCAATGACGATGATGATGCCGTAATCGGCACGTTCGACGGCCTTGCCGAGGGCGATGTGGTGACGCTGGACGATCGCTTTCTCTCCGTCAGCTATGTTGGCGGCGATGGCAACGATGTGGTGCTCACCGTGGTGCAGGACCCGTCGCTGGCGTCCGATCCGGAGCCGGAGCCCGAGCCGGTGACAATCTCCCCGAACCCCAGCGGCTCCAACACCATTACGCTGAACCAGCTGGTGCCCAGCTATCTGTTGGCGCAGTACGCCACCGAGGGCGTGGATACGGTGAATTCCAACTTCCCGGTGTTCCTGCCCGACGGCGTCGAGAATCTGACGCTGGGCGGCAGTGGCAACCTGACCGGCGTCGGCAACAGCCTGGACAATGTCATCATCGGCAATCAGGGCGATAACACCCTCACCGGCGGCGATGGCTACGACATGATCGATCTGTCGTCCGGCGGCGATAACCGGGCCGATGGCAATCGCGGGGGCGACACGATCCTGGGCGGTGCGGGCGACGATGAAATCCGCGGCGGCAAGGGCCATGACAGCATCGAGGGCGGGGCCGGCGACGACGTGCTCTATAGCGGCTTCGGCGACGACACGCTGAGCGGCGGCGAGGGGGCGGACCTGTTCGTGCTGCGCGGCTTCGACGGCAATTTCGCCGACGCGATCCTGACCGCCACGGTGACCGACTTCGAGCAGGGAACCGACCTGCTGGCGGTGGAGAATGCCAGCCTGGCGGAGCTGGAGGCGGCGATCGCCAGCCAGACCGCCACCGAGGCCGGCGTCATCATCCAGGTCGCCGGGGCCAGCCTCACCTTCCTCGGCGTCGCCGCCCTTACGGCCGCCGATATCGACCAGGCGTTTTACGGGTAACAGGGGTAGCCCTGGCGGCGCGCGCCGCCAGGGCTAAACTCCGCCTCAATCGGCCGGGCGGTCCAGCACCCTGCGGATGATCTGCGCCATCTCGCCGATGCGGAACGGCTTCGGCAGGAAATCGACATCCGCATCCAGCCGGCCGTGATGGATGATGGCGTTGCGGGTATAGCCGGACATGAAGACCACGCGCAGATGGGGGTAGTGCGCCTGCGCGCGCTCCGCCAGCTTGCGGCCGTTCACGCCGCCGGGCAGCGTCACGTCGGTCAGCAGCAGGTCGATGCGATGCGTCGCCAGGCACTGCATCGCATCGTCGGCGTCGCCCGCGGTGAACAGCCGGTAGCCCAGGCGTTCGACCAGCTCGGCGACATGGTTCTGGACCAGCGGGTCGTCCTCCACCACCAGGATGGTTTCGGTGCCGCGCGCGATGCCGGGGTCGTCGTCGGCGGCGGGCGGGGCGACAGCCGCCTGCTCGGCGCGCGGCAGGTACAGCTTGATCGTCGTGCCCTGGCCGGGCTCGGAATAGATCTTGATGTGGCCGCCGGTCTGCTTGATGAAGCCTTGCACCATGCTGAGGCCGAGGCCGGTGCCCTTGCCTTCCGGCTTGGTGGTGAAGAAGGGATCGAAGGCGCGTTCCTTGGTCTCCAGATCCATGCCATGGCCGGTATCGGAAACCGCCAGAAGCAGGTAGGGGCCCGGCGTCACCTCGCCATGACGCTCGGCATAATCGGCGTCGATATAATGGTTCATCGTCTCCAGCGTCAGCCGTCCGCCCTCCGGCATCGCGTCGCGGGCGTTGATCGCCAGGTTCAGGATCGCGGTTTCGAGCTGGCTGGCGTCGATCTCCGCCCGCCAGGCGTCCTGCGCCGGCACGACCTCGATGCCGATGGATTCCGGCAGCACGCGGCGGATGATCATGTGCAGGTCGGTCAGCAGCGCGTTCACGTCGGTCGGCGTCGGGGCCAGCGCCTGGCGACGGCCGATGGCCAGCAGGCTGGCCGTCAGCTCGCCGGCGCGCTCGGCCGCGCGCAGCACCAGCTCCGCCGTCTTGGCGATCCTTGGTTGTGCCGCGGCGTCTTCCAGAATGAAGTCGATATTGCCGATGATGACGGTGAGCAGATTGTTGAAATCATGCGCGATGCCGCCGGCAAGCTGGCCGACCATCTCCATCTTCTGCGCCTGGCGGAGCTGGTCCTGGGTCTTCTTGTGCTCGCTCACATCCAGCATGTAGATCACCGCCCCCTTGGAGAAGGGGTAGATGCTTAACGAGAACCACTGGTCGAGTTCGTGGAAATAGACGTCCCGCAACATTGCCTCTTTGGCCTGCTTGGTCTCCATGATCAGCGAGTCGTAGCCGTTGCTCTGCAGGTACGGCACCGCGTCGTACAGTTTGCAGGGCAGCTTGAAATCCGCCTTGAATCGCCGCACCGCGCGATTGGCGAGCGTAAGGTTGCAATCCGGGTCGACGATCAGCAGCGGGTCGCTGATGGCGGCGAAGGCGGCATCGATGATTTCGCGGGCCGTCTGTTCCTCCCGGTCGCGGCGCAGCCGGTTGCGGTCCAGCAGGAAGGCGGAGGCGAGGACGGCCAGCCATATCAGCCCCTGCACCAAGGCGCCGCTCAGCAGCTGCGCGCGCCACAAGGACAGCGCCTGCTTTTCCGTGACCGCGGTGAAGACGATCATCTCCTTGTCCGGCACCTGCTTCCAGGACACCAGCCGCCGCTGCCCGTCGGGCAAGGGGGCGGTCATCTGGTGGCCTTGGGGCTTGTCGGCGGCGATGTCGATGGCGTCGGCCACCGTTTGGGCGGGCATCTGGTTGGTCTGGAACGCGGCCAGCAGCCTCCCGTCCAGCTTGGCGATGCCGACCACGCCATGTTCGCTCAGCCGGGCATGTTCGAAGGTGGCCTTGAACAAGCTGAGCGGCACGCTCGCGGAGATGACGCCCAGCAGCGCGCCATCCTTGGTGCGCAGCGACCGGCTGAGCGGTATGCCCCAAACCCCTCGCGCCGATTGCAGCCTTATCTGGATCGGGTTGCCGATATAAAGCCCGTCCTCCGTCCGGTTCAGATGAAAGTGGTAATATTCCCGGTCGTTGAGCTGGAGAATTTCGGGCGTCGCCGTCCGGGAGGTGGCGAGCAGGGTGCCATCCTTGTCGAGCGCGGCGTATTGCAGCGGCTCGATGGCATGCGCCTGCACGTCCTGCAGCGCCCGATGCAGAGCCAGGGTATCCGTGGCGTTGTTCTGCAGCGCGTCCTGAATGGCCTGCTGGGCGATTTGCAGGCTGCGGTCGACCGTGCCCAGGAAAAGCTCGACATTCGCCGCCAACGGTGCGGAGACGCTGTGCGCGACCGCGTAGGTGTCCTGGATGGCGACTTCCCGCTTTTCCAACTCCATGATTCCGAAGGTGAGGCCGGTGATCGCCACGAACAGCAGGGCGGCATACGTCAGTATGTATCTTTGGTGAAAGCCTCGCCGCGCCGATGGCACGGGCCGGAAGGCCGCTTCGGGAACGCCGGACAGGATGGGGATCATTGCCGTCGCGGTCGTGCCGCTAATCAAAAGGGAGGAGCCGAGATTAAATGTACTTTGCAATCATTAGAATTAATTTTCAGTTAATGTAAAAATTAATTTAAAGCGATGGGAGAATATATAATTTCCTTGGATTTTGACGCGAGTCTCGCAGGCCCGTTTCCGGGCAGGCCGTCAGGAGCGGGAGACGCCCCGGCGCTTGCGGGTCTGGTCGATATAGGTGAGGCTGGCGACGGTGCACAGCGCGCCCAGCGTCAGGCCGACGACCCAGAGCAGGATGCCGAAGCTGGGTCCATCGCGCAGCCAGGCCAGCAGAAGGGAGAGGCCGAGCAGGGCAGCGCCGCCGGCCCGCAATCCCAGCACGGCCCGCCGGGCCGGCCGGAACGGGCGGCCCAGCCGCTCCCAGTTGCGCGGCTGGCTTAGCGCCAACAGCCCGAAGCCGGCATAGGCGGCGACGAGCAGGCCGGCCAGCAGCAGCGCGTCACGCATGTTGCCGGCCTTCCCTGGTGCTGCCCCTGGTGCTGCCTTGGGCGCGCCCCGGCATAGCCCTGGACGTGGTCGCTGGGCGGCGTTGCAGCTTGCGCGCGGTCAGCGCGGCGATGGCGGCCAGCGCCAGCAGCGCCAGATCCATGCCGGCCACCGCCCATTGCCCCTTGGACAGGCTGCGCGCCAGGTGATCGCCGGTGATCAGTGCGTTCAGGACCGGCGCGCACAGCGCGGCGGCGGCGATGGCCCAGCTCTGCTCCGCCCAGGCCTGCCCGCGCCGTATCCAGCCATGCGCGAAGCCGGCGGCCCACAGCAGGTAGAACGCCCACGCCTCGTAGCTCTGCCGCTCCGCCATCCCCGGCGGCAGCAGCTTGTTGGCGATGAAGAAGCTCAGCGTTGCCAGGATGATGCCGGTGGTGGCCCCGATGGTCAGCCCCTCGACCACGCCCAACCCCTTCAGCCCTTGCTTTTCATGCCGCTTGCGGCGCGATTCCAGCCAGAACAGGAAGCCCGTGGCGATCAGCACGCAGCCGCTGAGGCCGAGCGCGAAATAGATCCAGCGCAGCGTCCAGTGCCGGAACTGGATGAAATGCAGCCCGGACAGGAAGCGTTGCGCCGTCATTATCGGCTGCTGCGTCTGGCGCGACAGCACGGCCCCGGTGGCGGCGTCGAGATAGAGGGTGTCGGTATTCATCGTCACCCGGTCCTCGTAGGACCGGCGGAACTCGACCACGGCGTTGGCGTCGCCCGTATGCCACAGGCGGAGATACAGCGGCGTGCCGCCGCCCCACAGCCGCACCGCCTCGGCCGACAGCGCGTCGAGCGACATCGGGTCGCCCGGCTGGTTCGCCTTGGGCCGGCTATAGCTGCCGAACGCTTCCTTGAAATAGCCGGCGCGGTCCGGGAAGGTGCCTTGCCAGGCATTGGGAAAATAGACCAGCACGAAGATGATCAGCCCCGACAGGGTGATCATGAAATGGAACGGCAGGCCCAGCACGCCGGTCACATTGTGTAGGTCCAGCGCCACGCGCGGGGCCTTCTTGTCGGTGCGCAGGGTGAAGAAATCCGCGAAAATCTTCACATGCACGATGACGCCGGAGACCAGCAGCGCCAGCATCGCCATGGCGGCCAGCCCGACCAGCCAGTAGCCGATGCTCCAGAGTTTGATGTTCAGGCTGAAATGGAACGGGAAGATGAAACCGGTGCCGCCCAGCGTGCCGCGCTCCGGCAGCAGGGTCGCGGTGGCGGGATCGACATTGCGGCTGACGAATTCGCCATCCTTGCGGAAGCCGATGCCGAGCACCGGCTGGCGCTCCGTCGGCAGGCTGATGAACAGGCTTGGCGCGTCGCCGGCCAGCGCTTGTGCGACCTCCCGTATCCGGTCCAGAGAGGCTGGTTCGGCGACCGGCGCAAGCCGCGTTTCCGGCATCATCCAGCGGTCGATCTCGCGGTCGAACACGCTCAGCGTGCCCATCCAGAAGATGGCGAACAGCACCGCGCCCACGACCACGCCGGCCCAGGTGTGCAGCCAGTTCATCGACGCCCGGAAACCCGCCCCCATCTCAGCCTCCCGCCTGCAGGTAGAGCAGCCCCTGGGCCAACAGGGGGCCACCCAGGAAGACGAGGCACAGCAGGCGCATGCGCCTTTCCGCGAAGCCCCAGATCAGCAGCCCGAGATAGACCAGGAAGCCCAGCATCGCCGCCAGCACGACCGCCTCGCTGCCGGGCAGGCCGATGCCCGCCATGCCGGCGGCGCCCAGGGAGACCAGGGCGGCCGTCAGGTAATAGCCGCCAACAATGACCGCAAGCAGGCGCAGAACCAGCAATGCGGCCGGCTGCCAGCGCGGCGGGGAGGAGGCGATATCGGCCATCGATCAGCCGCTCAGTTCGGTTTGGCGGCCGGGGGGGCGGGGGGCGACGGCATGCCCTCATCCGTCACGAAGGACAGGCTGGTGACATACATCGACTGGTCGTGCGTCTCGCCCTTGCGCTCGCCGGGAGTCTTGTCGGTGTGCGCCACCTCGGCGACATAGGCGCCCTTCCAGGGCAGGGTGGCGGTGAAGGCGCCATTCTCGTCGGTGCGGTGCTCCTGGCTCCAGCCGGACAGGGCGACCAGGGCGACTTTCGCCTTCGGCAGCGGCTGGCCCCGGAACGTCACCTTGAACGCCACGGCACCCTCCGCGGTCTTGCCGGCCGGCGCGATGTCCAGCGCCAGGCTGGGCGTGCGCTCCGCGAAATCGCTGACATAGCGGGCGGCGGGCACCCACACGGTGCGGATCGTCTTGTCGCCGTCCTTGCGCTCGAAAGCCGGATAACCGACTTCGGCGGCGACGATGCTCTCGCCCTTGCCGGCGGATGCGCCCAGCGCGAAGAATGCCCCGGTCTTTTGCGCGCTCAGCGACCGCTCGCCGCCCTTCGCGTCGACCAGCGCTGCGTCCATCTGGCTGAATTTGTCCAGCAGGCCGGGCGAGATTTCGCGCAGATTGTCGCCGAATTCGCCGAAATAGAGCCGCGCGCCGTCCGCTTCCTGCTCGATCCAGACCTGATGGGCGGACGCGCCGCCGGCGGACAGCAGCAGCGCCAGCGCCGCGGCGGCTGGACGGAGGCTGAAGAGGTTTCGCATGGAATCGGTTCCTTGGTTGTGACGGCGACGATGCGACGCAAAAACGCGTCCTATCTCTAGGACGTTTCAGCGAGGCTTTTTCCCACACCTCAATAATAATTGCGAGTAGTTCTCACTATCGTTATCGTCGGTCAAGGCCCAATTGGCCGCTTCGCCGTCGCCTGGATCCGGTATGCAGAACGTCATTCTCTTGCAGGCTTACCGTGCGCATGAACGGGAGCTGGTGCGTTTTCTCGCGCGCCGGCTGCGCTGCGTGGCGACGGCGCGCGACCTGGCGCACGATCTCTATGTAAAGCTGCACGACCAGCCGCCACCGGACGCTTTGCGGCATGAGAAGGCCTATCTGTTCCGGATGGCGGCCAATCTGGCGACCGATCATCTGCGCAGCGTCTCGCGCCGCGCTGAATTGCTGGCCGAGGCGCAGACGATGCTGTGGGCCGGTCTTGAGCAGCCAACGCCGGAGCGCGCGCTGGCCGCCCGGCGCGAGGTGGAGGCGATGCGCCGAATCGTCGCCGGGCTGCCGCCGCTCAGCCGCCGCATCTTCGAGCTGAACCGGTTCGAGGGCAAATCCCAGCGCGAGATCGCCGGCCTGCTGGGCGTCTCGCAGACCACCGTGGAGAACCATATGCGCAAGGTGCTGGCGATTCTGACGGCGGCCCGCGCCGGTCGCAGCCCTTAATTTTCCGCCGCCCGTACGGTGAAGCGCCCGGCCAGACGTCATAGCTAGGAAGGGCCGCGACGCCGCCAGCCAGGAACGTGCCGAACATGAGCCTCCAGCCTACCGATCCCAGCCCGGACAGCGCCGCCGAAACGGCGCATGGCTGGGTCGTGCGCCTTGCTTCCGGCGAGATGACGCATGCCGATATGGCGGCGCTGCGCGACTGGCTCGACCGCGACGCCGCCCACCGCCTCGCTTTCGAGGAGGCGCGGGCGACCTGGCGGATGGCCGCCGGCCTGCGGCAGGATTTCGCGACGGCGACGCAGCCGGCCCCCGCCCAGCGCTTTATCCGCTGGGCCGCCGGCATGGCCGCCGCCGCCCTGGTGGCGCTGGCCCTGTTCAGCGATCCGCTGACCGCCTTGCGCGCCGATGCCAGCACGGCGGTGGGCGAACAGCGGCGGCTGGTCCTGGATGACGGCTCGACCGTGCATCTGAACACCGACAGCGCGATTGCCGTGCGCTTTGCCGCGACCGAACGGCGCATCGAGCTGCTGCGCGGCGAGGCCTATTTCGAGGTCGCGCCCAACCCCGACCGGCCCTTTATCGTGGCGGCGCTGGACGGCACGGCGCGCGCCGTCGGCACCGCCTTCTCGGTGCGGGAGAGCGGGGACCGGGTCTCGGTCGCGGTCAGCGAGGGCAAGGTCAGCGTCACCGCCCCGGCGCAGGGGGCGGACAGCGTGCTGCTGGGACCGGGCGAGCAGGCGCGCTACGGCGCCGGCCAGGTGGCGCGCGTGGCCGGGGGCGTCGCGCCGGACAGCGTCGCCGCCTGGCGCGGCGGCCGGATCGTGTTCGACGGCCTGCCGTTTACGGCGGCGGTGGCGGAGCTGGACCGCTATCTGCCGGGCGCCATCGTGATCGCCGGCGCGCTGCCGGCGGCGCGGCCGGTCAGCGGCGTGTTCGCCACCGACGCGCTGGACGGGGCCGTCGACGCCCTGGCGCAAACCCAGGGTTTGCGGGTGCTGCGCGTCACCCGCTACCTCACCATCCTGCGCTGAGAAATTTCTGCTTGGGTAAGCGGCCCGCTCACCCGTCATAGCCATAACAAGTGCGAATGACAGGCACTTGCACTAGGGGCTATGTCGAAGAAAAAAGGGGCAAACGACATGCGGAAGGATAAGGCGCGCGAATCGGGCGCGCGGGATGGCTGGCGCAATTTCCTGCTGATGGGCACCGCGCTGGCGGCGCTGGCCCAGGGCGCGCCGGCACTGGCCCAGGGCCAGCCGGCGCAGGTCGCCCAGGCGCAGGCGGTGCGCAGCTTCCAGATTGCCGCGCAGCCGCTGCCGGCGGCGCTGCGGCTATTCGCCGACCAGGCCGGGCTGCAATTCGCCTATAGCACGGCCGACCTGCAGGCCTTGGCCGGCAACCCGGTCGCCGGCAGCTACCGCACCGAGGACGCGCTGCGCCTGCTGCTGGCGGGCCGGGGCGTTTCCTGGCGGTTCACCGATGCCCGCACCGTGGTGCTGGAGCGCGTCGCCGCCAATGGTGCCCTGACGCTCGATCCGGTCACCGTGGAAGGCCAGCGGCAGGTCGAAACCGGCAAGGGCGCGTTCGACGGCTATGTCGCGACGCGCAGCACGGCCGGCACCAAGACCGACACGCCGCTGATCGAAACGCCGCAATCCATCTCCGTCGTCGGCGCGGACCAGATCGAGCGGCTGAAGCCGCAGACCGTGGGCGAGGCGCTGCGCTACACGCCGGGCATCCTGAAGTCGCAGGGCTTCAACCGCACCGACGACAGCTTCTATGCGCGCGGCTTCCAGGTGAACCACGAGGCGCTGTTCATGGATGGCTTGCGCGGCCAGCCGAACATCTTCTCGACCAGCGCCGAACCCTATGCGCTGGAACGCATCGAGGTGCTGCGCGGCCCGGCCTCGGTGCTGTATGGCCAGGGCAGCCCGGGCGGCGTGATCAACATGGTCAGCAAGCGCCCGACCGAGGACTCGCTGCACGAACTGCAGCTCCAGGGCGGCAATTTCGGGCGCAAGCAGATCGCCACCGACCATGGCGGCAAGCTGGACGAGGAGGGCAAATTCACCTACCGGCTGACCGCGCTGGCCCGCGACAGCGACACGATGGTGGATTACATCCCGGACGATAAAATCTTCATCGCCCCGTCGCTGACCTGGAAGCCGAGCGACGATACCTCGCTGACGCTGCTGACCAGCTACACCAAGACCGAGACGGCCTATTATTACGGCTTCCCGGCGGAAGGCACGGTGCTGCCAAACCCGAACGGCCCGATTGCCCGCGAACGCTTCCTGGGCGAGCCGGACTACAATAAATGGGACCGCACGGTCTATTCCGCCGGTTATGAGTTCGAGCATCGATTCAACGACAGCCTGCAGTTCAAACAGAATTTGCGTTACTCCGATTTCACCAACGAATACAACGATGTCGGATTCGGAACCTGGCAGCCGGGACAGCGCCTGCTGAACCGCAGCGCCTATGAGCGGGTCGATGAATCCAGCATGTTCGCGGTCGATAACCAGCTCCAGTGGGAAGCGAATACCGGCCCGCTGAGCCATACCTTCCTGGGCGGGCTGGACTATACGCGGGGCACGTTCGACCGGGTGCAGTATAGCGGCACGATGGCCCCGCTGGATGTGTACGCCCCCGTTTATGGCTCGCCCGTGACGCGCTCGGCCAGCCCCGTCACCAGCATCGAGCAGAGCTACGACCAGGTCGGCATTTACCTGCAGGACCAGATCAAATTCGACGAGAAATGGGTGCTGCTGCTGGGCGGCCGGCAGGATTGGGTGGAGGATGAAAGCCTCAACCGGCTGAACGGCGCGAACACCGCCACCAGCCAGGACGCCTTCACCGGCCGTGTCGGGCTGGTCTATCTGTCGGAAACCGGTCTGGCCCCCTATGTCAGCTATTCGGAATCCTTCCAGCCGCAGGCCGGGGTGCAGGCCAATGGCTCGGCCTTCGTGCCGACCACCGGCCAGCAATATGAGGTCGGCGTGAAATACCAGCCGCCGGGCCGCGATTCCTCGGTGACCTTCGCGGTGTACGAGCTGACCCGGCAGAATGTGGTGACCGGCGATCCCGCCAATCCCGGCTTCAGCGTACAGACCGGCGAGATCCAGTCGCGCGGTTTCGAGGTGGAGGCGAAGCTGAACCTGGCCAAGGGGCTGAACGTGCTGGCCAGCTATGCCTATACCGACGCCGAGGTGACCGAGACCAACGGCGCCGACCTCGGCAACCGGCCGACCAACACGCCGCAGCACATGGCTTCGCTGTGGGGCGAATATGCCGTGCAGGAGCCGCTGCTGCGCGGCCTGACGCTGGGGGCCGGCCTGCGCTTCGTCGGCGATACGGTGAATCTGGCGGATACCTATACCGCGCCCAGCTACACCGTGTATGACGCCATGGTCGGCTACGAGCTGGGGCAATGGCAGTTCGCCCTGAATGTCATGAACCTGACCGATGAGAAATATATCGCCGCCTGCACCTATGGCTGTTTCTACGGCGATGCCCGCACGGTGCTGGGCACGGTCACCTATCGCTGGTGACCGTCTGGTCGGCGGCGGTCGCCGCGCTGGCCACCATGTCCTGCTGCCACTCGATCAGGGTCGGCACGCAGGACCGGCCCAGGCTGCGCAGCCGGTCGCACAATAGTTCGGCCTGGTCGCGGTCGGCGAGCGGGCCGAGGCGGAGCGGATAGAGCGAGGTGCGGTCGCTCAGCAGCCGCTCTTCCTCGCGCCGCGACAGGATTGGCGTCAGCCCGCCCACCAAGGGGCCGGCTTCCTCGATCAGCGCGTCCCAGCCCAGGATCAGCGCCAGGCGGGAGCGGTATTGCCCCAGCCGCACGGCGATCACCATGCGCGCCGGCGTCGCGGGCTCCGGCGTCGCGGCTTCGCGGAACGCACTGCCCAGCGGCAGCATCAGCGGGCCCAGCCCGGCGGCGCGCTCCAGCGGCGGATAGGTCGGCTGCTGACCGGCGGGCAGGGCGATCAGGTCGACGCCGTGATAGGTCGTCTCCCGCAGATCGGTGGCGAAGGGCCGGGCCGGGCCGGGGGTCAGGCGCGCCGCGGCCAGCATCTCGGGCGCCAGCGCCACGCGGTAGCGGCCCTGGCGCAGATTGGCGATGCTGTAGCTGCCATCGCCCAGCGTGGTCGTGCTGGCGACGATGGAATCGTCTTCCGCCGAACGCACCACCACCTGCACGCCGGGCAGTGCCGTGCCGGCCCCGTTGGCGCGGACCGACCAGACCTGGCCCTCCACCTCCCAGCTCCGCACTACCGGCAGCTCCAGGCTGCGGCTGCCGCCGGGCAGGACGCTGAGCGAATAGCCCTCGATGCCCGGCATCAGGCTGGTGGCCGGCAGGCTGGAGGGGATGATGCGCACGTCACTGGCCTCGAAAGGCTGCACGTTGCGCAACACCGCCACGCCATCCGATCGGGTCAGCGCGCTGCGCCGCGCCTGCGGGGCCTGCACCTCGACGCCCTCCAGCCGCTCCTCCGTCTCGTCGAACACGCCATTGCCGTTGGAATCCAGGAACACCAGCACCGCGACCGAGCCGTCATTGGCCGCCGGCCGGCTCTGCGTGCGGATGCGCCCGGTCAGCGGCTCTGCCCCCATCGAGACGCGCAGGTCGAGGAACGCGCCGATCAGCCCGGTGCTGTCATAGGCGATGCGCGGGCTGAGGATCATTGTGTCCATGTCGTAATTGACGCGGGCCTGCGCCACCGTCCGCTCGGTATCGAACTGGTGCCGCAGGTCGAAGTCGGAAGTCAGCTTCGGGTCCATCAGCCAGGTGGTGTTGAGCTGCAATTCGTTCAGCTCGACCTCCGGCGCCACGTCATAGCCCAGCCGCACCCGGTTGCGCAGCCGGCCGACCGGGAAGCTGGCCTGATGGAAGATCCGGATATCGGTCTCCTCCCGGCCGATGGCCCGGTCGGTCGTGCGCGAGGTGGCGCGCACCCAGGCCACATCGTTGTTCAGCGAGACCCGGCCGATCTGCGTGCCCAGCCGGCTGGAGACCGACAGCGATTCCTCGAATGTCGCGTCGCTCAGCCGCTCGGCTTGCAGCGTGTAGCGCAGATAGGGCAGGTCCAGCAGGCTGCCGGGCAGCAGGCCGGAGACCGAGGCCTCGGTGCGCTCCCGGTTGCCGACTTCCTGGCCCTCGATATAGCGCAGCGTTTCCGGCTGCACCTGATGGCTGAGGCGCAGCGCGGTGGTGTCGATGCGGGTCTGCACCAGCGCCCGGCCCACCGTGCGGCCCACCGTGTCACGGCCGATCAGCCCTTCCGCAAGCAGCCGGCCGTCGCGAATCTGCGCGCCGACCAGCGCGTCGCTGATGCGCTCGCCATAGGATTCCGTGGTGCTGACGCCGGACAGGAAGGCGAACCAGTCGCTGACCGCCAGGCGGGTGCCGAGGCTGGATTGGAAGCCGCCCTCGTCCGGCCCGCTATCGATGCGCGAGGCGGCGAACTGATAGGTCAGCGGCACGTCGCCCAAGCCGCCGCCATTGGCGACGGTGCGCAGGATTTCCTCGCGCTGGCCCTGCGGCCCATACAGCACCAGGCGGAATTCATTGTCGCCGGCATACATCTCGACATTCTCGAAATTATACTGGCCGTCCGCCCCGACGCGCTGATAGCCGACCAGCTGCTCGTCGCGATACAGCTCCACCTCGTAGCCGGGCAGGGCGTCGCCGCTGATATTGGTGATGTCGGTGCGGATCTGCGCGCCGATCGGCAGGTTGCTGAGATACAGCCCCTGGCCGCTGGCGCTGGGGGCCAGCAGGCTGGTCGACAGGCCGGACGTGTCGCCGAAACGCGCCTGGGTGACTAGGCCCAGCCCGTCCAGCCCATCGGCGTCGTAATAGGATAGGTTGGCCCGCAGCGAGGAGAGCGGCTCCTGCTCCGAGCCGGAGAGATAGGCGGTGAAGCTGCCGCCCAGCAGGTCGGAGGCGACCGTCGCCGCATACAGGCCGCCGCTATCCAGCCCTTGGGAGTCGCTGTGGGTCAGCCGGCCCGAGGCGAACAGGTCGACCACCGGCGGCCCGACCAGCGGGGCCCCGTTCGGGGCCGGCGGCAGCTCCGCCTTCGGCACGTTGAAAGAGCGGTTCTGCGCGAAGCGCTGCTCGCGGCGCTGGCGCGCCTGGGCCGGCAGCAGCTCCTCCGACTGGATGGCGACTTCCAGGTCGGCCATGTTCACGGCCGCCTCCAGACCGAACCAGGCGGGCAACACCCAGTCGCCGACCAGCAGCGCGCCGTCGCGGCGCACCACATCGTCCGGCCTTACCGGAATGCTGCGGCCGCGGCTGGTCAGGGTGGCGGCCTCCATATCCAGCGAGAAATCATTCTCCGGGCGGATGAACCAGCCTTCGGCGCGGCCGGCCGTCGCATCGACTAGAATGGGAAATTCGAACGCCTTCACCAGAACGTCGAGCGGCACGCGAAAGCCGGTGCCCTCGGTATAGACCAGCAGCGGATCGACCAGCCGGTCGCGGTCGAGGCGCACGGTGAGCAGCAGCGAGGTGCCGTCGGTCAGCCGGTTTTCCGGCGAACGGTTGCGGGACCGGCGCGTGGGGTCGCCCGTGGGGGCAGCCGTGGGAGCAGCCGTGGGTGGCGTGCCGCCGGAGCCGAGCGCCGGGGCGTCTCCAGGGAGAGTGGGAGCGCCATAGACCGGCGCCAGGCGGCTGTAGAAATCCTGCAGCAGCGCGTCCATCGGATCGGCCGGCTGGGCCTGCGCCGAACTCGTCAGCACCAGGCCGCAGCAGAACAGCCACCGCCGCCAGGCCGCGCGGAAGCGTTGGCGCAGCGGGGGCATCGGGGCGCTATTCCAGCCGGACGGTGGATTCGGCCAGCACATCCCTGGTGTCGGGATCCATATAGCGCACCAGGAGCATGCCCGGCCCGATGGTCACCCCGGCCGGCGGGGTCAGCGGGACGGCGCTGAGGCGGCGCGTCAGATTGGCGTAGATGGCCACGCCGTCCAGCCGCCCGACCTCGATGCCGTCCTGGCCGGGCTGGCCCCAATAGATCGCGACATCGCCGAAGATGCTGACCGAGCCCTGACGCCGCAATTCCAGGGTCAGGCGGTTGCTTTGCGCGTCGATGCCGACCGGGCGGATCGTGGCGCTGCCGTCGAGCGGGCCGTGGCGCAGGATCACCGGCACCGAGAAGCCGACCCGCACCTTCAGCTGCATCGCAGCGCCGGGCGTGCCGCCGCCGCCATCCGACTGGGTCGAGCCGGTCGGGCGGAAGGTCAGGTGCGACATATACTCGCCTTCCGGCAACCCCTCGGGCAGGCGCGGGATGATGCGCACCGTCTGGCGTCCGCCGGGTTCCAGCGTCACCCGCATCGGGGAGACCATGACCAGCCGGTTCACGCCGCCGGGCGCGCCGTCGCGCGCCTCGATCAGGCCGCCCTGCTCGTCCATCCGCAACTGGCGCCAGATCAATTCGTAGGATTGTGTGACGCTGCTGGTGTTCACCAGGCGGAAGGTGGCGTCGCGGCTCTTATCGTCCAGCACCACGCGCTTGGGCGTGATCAGCAATTCCGCCCGCGCGCCGCCGGGGACGCCGCCGATCAGCGCCGCGAGCGTAAGACCCAGGATAAGGCGGAGCAGGACGGGCATGATGGCGACTATTGCAAGGTTACGGTGATGTCGAGGGTGCCGGTGTAGGTGTTGTCCGTGTAGGGCACGGCGGTGCCGGAGGTGGACAGCGTCGCGCCAAGCGCGAAGGTCGCCATGCCGCCGGAATTGGTGGTGACCGTCAGCGGGTGGCTGAAGCCGGTGATGTTGAAATACTGGCTGGCCGGGGCGGTCGCGCCGAACAGCGGCTGGGCCGTGATGTCGATGCCGACGATGGAATTGCCGGGCAGGCCGCCGATCCGGTATTGCCCCTTGGTCCCCTGCGTCAGCGCGACGATGGTTCCATTGGTCGTGGTGCTGCCGTTCAGCGGCACGGTCAATGTGCTCGGCGTCGCGTTCGAGGTGACGACGAAGGTGCCGAAGGACAGCGCTTCGATTTGCTGCACCGTCTGCGCCTTCGCGACGGACGCCGCCGCCATGACGCCGGTGAGGGCGACGATGGCGGCGGTGCCGAAACGCATCAGTAGAAGGAGGCGATCAGGTCGAAATCGCCGGAATAGGTGCCGTCGATGAAGGTATCGGTGGCATCGGCGACGGTGATCGTAGCCCCCAGCGGGAAGGTGATGATGCCCGCCGCGCTGGTGATGAACTGACAGGGGGTGCCGCCGGCGATGGCCGTGTTACAGGCGCCGGCGGTCGTGGTCGTGCCGGTGAAGCCGCCGGCCGTCGGCGCGGCGACGGTGAAGGTATCGACCTCGAAGGTGCCGTTGCCCGGAGGGGCGGCGCCGTTGGTCAGGATCGTGGCGACGTTCGGGAATTCGACCTGCAAATTCACGAAGCTGGCGACGCCGGCATCGACCGTGAAGTTGCCGGGGGTCGGAGTGCCGGTCTGGACCAGGTTTTCCGTGCCGATCTGGGCCGCGGTGGCGAAGGTGCCGGCCGCCGACAGAACCGCGGACGGGGCATTCGTGCCGTCCTGGATGACGACCAGATTGCCGAAACTGAGGGGCGTGTTTTCAGTGATCGTCAGGCTGCTGGCGACCGTGGCCGTGGCCGTGAAGGTCTCGGTGGTCTGGGCTTGCGCCGCGCCGGCCGCGAAAGTGACGCCGATCAGCGCCAAACATAGCTTAAACAGGTACTTTGTGTGCATTTTACATCTCCCCACCGCCCCCGTAGAGCGGCTCCATTCTGGATTGCCTACTCTAGTATTAAAGCATTTTACGGTTCTTCGGAAAAGAACGATCGGCAAGTTTTTATAAAATCCAAGAAAAATTCTATCTTATGTATTTGTTGTGGGATATGGCGCGGCTGTCTACTATATCCGGTAGGCTTCCCCCAAGAAGAATCCGGAAAATGGCCGCGCGAACCCACCTGGCGCTCTCTATAATTGTAAGCTGCAGCCTGGTTGCGGGCGGCTGTGGCTGGTCGCCGTTTGCGGATAATGGCCGCCAGGCTGCGCCCCGGATGCCGGTCGACGCCCCCGCGATGCGCGCGCCAGTAAGCGGCCTGGGCGGCTCGTCTGGCGCGATTCCGAGCCGTCCGCCCGGTGGCGAAGCGGTCATTTCCAACGGTTCCCCACCGGCCGCTCCCCCACCGGCCGCTCCTTTGCCGGCCGTGCAAACCGCGCCGCCGGCCATTGCCCTGGCTGGCGCCCTGGCCGGCGGTGGCGCTGGATCCGGCGATCTGGCCGGACGGCTGGATCGGATCGAAGCGGATATCGCCGCGCTGCAGGCGCAGATGCGCAGCGCGGAGCCGGCGATCAGCCGCCTCATGCGGATCGATGGCGATATCCGGACGCTGCTCAGCCAGATGGAGCGTGTGGTCGCCGCCCGCGCCCAGGAGCCGGGCAAGGCCCCTCCCGTGACCGTGCCCACCCGTTCGGCCGCCCAGCCGGTGCCCGGCGCGCCCTCGGCCGTGGTGCCGCTGGGCGATGCCGCGCCGGTTCGCCCCTTGGCGGGCGATACGCCGCCAACGGCGGGGACGCCGCCGACGACAGGGGCGCTGCGGATTGGCGAGGCGTCCCCCGGCACGCTGCGACTGCCGCCGTCCGACACGCCCCGGATGGAAGCGCCGGCCAGTCCGTCGGCCGCGCCACTTTCGGCACCTGCTCCGGCGTCGCCACCTGCACCCCCGGCGCCACCCGCGCCCCCGGCACCCACAATGGCGGCCCCATCGGCGGCCCCGCTAATGGCGGCTCCCGCCCGGCCGCCGGCTCCGGCTGCCGGGCAGCAGGGCGCGTTGCATCTCGCTTCCTATAAGGATTTGTCGACGGCGTTGAATGGCTGGCGGGTGCTGTCGCGCCGCTACCCGGCGGAGCTGGAACGGCTGAAGCCGACCATCTCGCGCATCGATTTCGGCGATGGGCGGGGGCCGTTTCTGCGGCTCTACGCCGCCGGCTTGTCGCTGGACGAGGCCAGGCGGGTCTGCGACAGGCTGAAGCAGGCCGGGCAATATTGCATCGCCGCCCCCGACGATGGCGTGCCGATCGAGCGCGCCGCCGCCGCCGGCTCACGCCCGCCGGCGGGCTGACCGGCGGTTCTCATAAGCGGGGGGAAAGGGCGTCAGTGACGCCAGGTCTGCGGCGTCGTCGGCAGGTCGCCGGTCACGTCGACATGGGCGTATTTGCTGTTCGGCGGCAGCGTCTTCTCCGAGAAGCGGAGATTGAGCCGCCTGCCATCTTCGGTGATGAGCTGGAGGCCGGGCAGGCCGAACACGCCTTTCAGCACCGTGGGCGAAAGCTGAATCTCGCCGCAGCTCGTCACGCCGCCCTGACGGCGGTAATAGCCGTCGAATTCATAGGCGGTGGTGGCCGTTTCGCCGCTGGGGCATTGCAGTTTGCCGGTGCCCGAAATCTTGCCGAGATAGCGCATCCTGACTCTCCTTGAAGATGTTAAAGGCTTGCTTGATCCGCGCGCCGGGCGGCTTCGAACTCCGCGGCGTCGACCGGGTACATCTGGTAGCCGCCGCGCGGCTTCGCCGTCGGCCCCGTCTGCTGGGCCGGCACCTGCAGCAGCGTCGCGGTGCGGCGGAACGCCAGGAAGGAGAGGCCGTCGATATCCTCCTCCTCGATCACCAGAAGATAGGTGCCCGCCGGCTGCGGCGCATCAAGCGTGCTCAGGCTGAACGGCCGGCGGAAGGTGACCATCGTCTCGGTGCTGCGGGCGGCCATGGGGTGCCTCAGCTCTTTTTCTTCGGTGCGCCGGCGAAGGACTTTTTCAGGGCGCCGGGAACGGTCGATGCCTCTACCGCGGCCGGCGGCTTGGCCGCCTTCGGCTTGCGGATTTCGCGATTTCCACGTTTTTGCGCTTTGGCCATGATGCTCTCCTATGGACTCGGGTGCGGATAAAGCAGGATCAGTCCAGGATTTTCAGATTGTCGGCCGCTATTTTCCCGGTCTTCTGGTTGGTGACCATCTCGAAGCCGATCTTCTGGCCCTCGCGCAGATCGCCCAGACCGCAACGTTCGACTGCGCTGATATGGACGAAGGCATCGGCGCCGCCATCGTCCGGCGAAATAAAGCCGAAGCCCTTCTGCGCGTTGAACCACTTAACGGTGCCCGTCGTCATAAAACCATCCTGTAAAAATGAAAAAGCACGCCTGGAGGCAAGCTGGCCGACGATAGCGCAGCGTCAAATAAATTGCTGTTGGAGAGCCGCTATAATCTTTAGCGGCAATTCAAATTTATTTTTGCTGAATCGGTAGAAATTATATGGCGATTCGAAATTACTGATACAAGGCGCGAATTTTTACTCTGAAAAATAACTCGCTGGAGCAAGGCGGCGGCCAGCCCCGCCGTCGCGGGGCCGCCGCCATTCCGTGCTTCTATCGCGTCAGCGCGGCCACCGCCGCGCCGTCGCGGCGGCTGTCGGCGGCCCCCTCCAGCGCGCCGGTGGCCGGGTCTCTGGCGATGGCGTGCATGCCGCCGCACGACCAGGAGAAGGCCCCCAGCGGCTGAACGTCGTGGCCGCGCTGGCGCAGCGCCGCCGTCGTCTCGGGCGAAACCCGGCTTTCCAGATTGACCAGCCGGCCGTCGAACAGCCGCCCGCGCGGCGCGTCGATGGCGGCCTGCAATTCCAGCCCGTAATCCAGCAGATGCACCATCGCCTGGCTTTGCGTCTGCATGATGCCGTAGCTGCCGGGGGTGCCCAGCGCCAGCACGGCTTCGCCGTCGCGGGTGCCGATGCTGGGGGCCAGGCACATGGCATAGCGCCCGCCGGGCACCAGCGGGTTGCGCGAGGCCGGCTCCAGATCGCCCCAGTTCAGGAAATTATTCAGGCACACGCCAGTGCCCGGCACCACGACGCCGGACCCGAAGGGCGAGCCCAGGCTCTGCGTGATGCACACCGCATTGCCCTCGCCATCCATGGCCGAGAAGGAGGTGGTGTGCTCGTTCAGCCGTGGTCCGTCGGCCAGCGGGCCGGCGGCGTGCTGCTCGGTGCGGCCCCAGACCGGCGCGTCGCTATCGAGCAGCGCGCGCAAGGGGGCCAGCGTCTCCTCCGACAGCAGCGTCTGCAACTCGTCGGGCGAGGGCTTGTTGCTGCGGATGCGGATTTCGGCGGCCAGCCGGATGGCGCGGAACACCCGGTCCAGATGGTCGGCGCTCAAATGCTCGATGGCGCCGAAATCGGTCTCCGCCAGCAGCCGCAGGGTGAGGGGGAACTGGAAGGATTCGGCCGGCGGCGGCGGTACGTTCACGGTCAGGCCGCGATATTCGGCGGTGACCGGCTCCTCCCATTGCGGGTCGACCGCCTCCAGGTCGGCCAGGGTGATGCAGCCGCCGGTCGCGGCCAGGTGATCGACCATCGTTCGGCCCAGCGCGCCGCCATAGAGATGGCCGGGGCCATGCTGGGCGATGGCCTCCAGCGTGTCGGCTAGGTCCGGCTGGCGCAGCACCATGCCGCGCCGGGCCTCGAAGCCGAACGGGAAGATGCGCGCCCATTCCGCGCTCATCGGCCGGCCGCGCACGGCGGCCAGCATGTCGAGATAGAAGCCGGTGATGGGAAAGCCGGTGCGGGCCAGCGCGATGGCCGGCGCGAAGGCCTCGGCCAGGCTCTTGCGGCCATAGGTGGATTGCAGCTTGGCCCAGCCGGCCAGATTGCCCGGCACGCCGCTGGCCAGCGGGCCGTTCACGGTCTGCCCCTTGGCGATGCTGCCGACGGGGAATTTCTCCGGCACGCGGGTGATGAAATCCAGCGTGCGCACGCGCTTCTCGGCGGCGACCCAGCAGCTCGCCATGCCCAGCCCGGCGAAGCCCGACATGTAGGATTCGGTGACGTTTAGCGCGGCGGCGGTGGCCACGATGGCGTCGAAGGCATTGCCGCCCTGGTCCAACAGGCTGGCCCCGGCGCGCGCCGCCAGCGGGTGCGCGGCGCTGACCATGCCGCCCAAGGCGCGGACCGATGGCCGCTGGGTGTGTTCGCTCTTGCCGGTGGCGGCCATGAAATCCTCCCTTTTCTTGTTAGCGTCCTGACGGTACAGGCTTTTCGGGCGGACGCCAGAGGCGTCGGCAGATGGCGGCCATGCCGCTGACGACCGGAAGGGGAGGACTACGCGATGACGAGCGTCGAGCGGCTGGTTCCCGGCCAGTGGGCGGAATGGAAGGCGCTGCGGCTGGAAGGGCTGTTGCGCCATCCCGAAGCCTTTGGCGGCGACTGGGAGAGCGAAAGCCGCCAGACGCCGGCGGAATGGCAGGCCGGCATGACCGGCCGCAGCCACGTCTTCGCCGCGCGGCTGGAGGGCGGTCTGGTCGGCTCCGCCGGCTTCGCGCCGTTCGCGCCGGCGAAGGAACGGCATCGCGGCATACTGTTCGCGATGTATGTGCGCGACGGCCATCGCGGCAGCGGCATCGCGGACCGGTTGATCGAGGCCGCCTTCGCCGCCGCCCAGCCGCTGGTGGTGCAAATCCATTGCGCCGCGCGGGTGGGCAACGAACCGGCGATTCGGCTTTACCGGCGGCACGGCTTCGAGATTTACGGCACCGAGCCGCGCAGCCTGCTGGTCGATGGCGTCTATCACGACGAGCATCTGATGGTCCGCCGCTTCCGCTAGCGGCAGATGCGCGACTTGCCCTGATCCAGGTGGAAGTGGTTGGCGTGGGCGGCGTTGTAGTCCGGCCCCAGCACGGTGTTGAAATAGCGGCAGGCGCGGTCGCGCGCCGCGGTCAGGAAGGCGGCTTCCGGCGTGTCCGTGCCCCAATCCTCCAGCACCGAGACCGTGCGGCCATTCTTCAGCCGGAAACCGGCGATATCGATGGCGTTGGCCGTGGCGTGCTGGCTGATCCGCCCCTGGCTGCGGCCATAGACATTGCGGCAGGCATAGATGCCGACATGCTCGATGCGGGCGATCTCGCTGCCCAGATGCTGGGCGGCGGCGGCCTGCAGGTCGCGCTCGTACCAATAGAGGGCGGCGACCAGCGGGCAGGTGGCGGTGACGCCGTTATTATAGGCGATCTGCGACTGCCGGATCGTCACGCCATTGGCGAGCCCGCAGCCGGCATCGTTCACCGGCCGGTCCGGCACGCTGCGGTAATCGATCTCGGCGCGGTCCAGCGCCGCCAGGCAGGAAGGCGGGTCGGCGGCCAGGCTGTTGATCTGCGAGCGCGCCAGCCAGGAGGGTTCGGCCTCCAGCTCCACATCGCCCCAGGGCGCCCAATTCGGCGGTATCCGCACCCAGGATTGATGGATCGCCAGCACCGGCCCGCCGATCAGCAGGGCCAGCGCCAGCAGCCAGCCGATGGCGCGACCGCGCCGGGGCTTTTTGGTTTCGGTATCCTTCTGCACGCATCCTAAATAGGCCCCTACGCCCGGATCGCCACCCTAATGGCTGAAATGCCGCGCGATCAGGTGATCCAGCGACACTTTCCCCGGCCCCAGCGCCAGCACGGCGAACAGGATGGCGGCCCAGAACATGTGGGCGCTCAGCCAGGCGTCGGGATAGACGAAGAGCTGGATCACCAGGGTCATCGCCAGCAGCCCCAGCGCGCCGAGCCGCGTCGCCAGGCCGAGCACCAGCAGCACCGGCAGGATATGCTCGGCCAAGGTGGCGGCGTGGGCCGAAAGCACCGGGAAGGGCAGGCCGTATTCATGCTCGAACAGGAAGAAGGCGCTGTCGCTGGGCAGGAAGATGTTCCAGCCCTCCACCTTGGTGCGCGCCGAGCGCCAGAACACCACCGCCACCGGCAGCCGCAGCGCCAGCAATGCTGCGGGCTCCAGCAGGGTCTGCAACCGGGCGATGCCGGCCTGGAGGGCGGGAATCGGGTTCTGCATGTCAGGTCTCCTCGGGGGCCGGGCGGGCGAAGATCGGCAGCAGCGACAGGCGCTGGAACCGCGAGACGATTCCGTCCGCCCTATGGGCGGCCGGGCAGTGCGCGGCGATGCGGTCGATGCTCCATCCCGCTTTCAGCCGGCGCAGGAAGATGGCGTCGGCGGGCATGAGGGCGGCGATATGCACCCGGTCGTCCTGGCGGTAGATCAGCGCGGCCTGCGCCCTCGCCTCGATCTGGCGCGGCCCTTCGGCCTCGGCCCTATGGTCGGTCCTGTTCGCGGCATGGATGGCGACGATGGGATGCGGCGAGCGGATCAGGCGCACGCTGGCGGCCAGCGCCAGCGGCGCTTCCGAGAGGGCCGGCCCCAGGGCGAACAGGTCGCGCTGGCTGGCGATCGGCGTATCGGCGGCATGCAGCGCCTCCAGCGCCGCGCGCTCCAGCCGCGCGATATCGGCCAGATAGAGCACGCCGCGCGCCGGCGGAAAGCGATGCAGGAAGCGCGGGAAATCCGCGCCATACAGCGTCAAGCTGTGCGCCCGCGGCAGCGCCTGCTGCACATGGAGTGCGGCTACGGCGAAAAAGAACTCATCGCCGACCAGCCGGCGCACCACCGGATAGGCCTCGGCCAGGCTTTGCGCCAGGCCGTAATGCACATTGTTCAGATAGATCGCGAAGCGCCCCGCCTGGTCCGGCGCGACCAGGCCGGCGGGCAGCGCCTGCTTGGCGCGCAGGGCGGCGGCGAAATCGCGTTGCAGGGCGGCCAGTTCAGGCATCGACCGGGCTCCGGCGGAGCAGCCTTTCGGCGGTTTCGGCTTCGGCCAGCAGCACCTCCCAGGCCGGCAGGTCATTATCCCACTCGATCAGCGTCGGGCGCGGGCCGAAGCGCGCGACGATGTCGGCGAACAGCGCCAGCACCGGCTCGGGCACGGCGGTCGAATGGGTGTCGATCAGCAGCGACCCGTCGGCGACATGGCCGGCCAGGTGGATTTCGCCGATGGCCTCGCCCGGCAGGGCGGCGAGGTAGCGCCCTATGTCGATCCCGGCATTGCGGTGGCTGACATAGAGGTTGTTCACATCCAGCAGCAGGCCGCAGCCGGTGCGCCGGACCAGTTCGGCCAGGAAATCGGCCTCGGCCATCTCGGCCTGCTCGAACCGCAGATAATTGGCGGGATTCTCGATCAGCATCCGCCGTCCCAGCGCCTCCTGCGCGATGTCGATATTGCGCGCGATCAGCGCCAGCGCCTCGTGCGTCATCGGCACCGGCAGCAGGTCGGCGAAATAATCGCCGCCCTCGCCGACCCAGGCGAGATGCTCGGAAACCAGGCCGGGATCGTAGCGCTCGATCAGCGCGCGGAGGGTCGCCAGATGCGCCACGTCCGGCCGGTCGGCGCTACCCAGCGACAGGCCGACGCCATGCAGCGACAGCGGGTAGTTGCGGCGCAGCGCGTCCAGGATGCGCGGGCGCGGGCCGCCGGCCACCATGAAATTCTCGGCATGCGCCTCGAACCAGCCGATGGCGGGGGCGCTGTCCCGGATCGCCGGAAAATGCTCCAGCTTGAATCCGACTCCGGCGCGGGCGGGGATGGCGGCGGGAACCATGGGCGGTCTCGACTAGGGGCCGCCGCCGGCCCCGGAGGGTCAGGGCCGGCGGCGGGAAGGGAGGCGCGTGGCGATCAGCTCGGCAGGTTGCGCTTCAGCGGCATCAGGCTGCCCTTCAGCTCCTTGCCGTCCATGCCCTTGATCATGGTCGTCTCGCAGCTGCCCTTCGGCACCAGCTTCCAGGCATTGCCCTGATAGTCGACCTTCGAGGTGCCGGCGCAGGTGGTGCCGGGGCCGGCGGCGCAGTCATTCTTGCCGGCCAGGGAGACGCCGTAGCATTTCTCCATGTTGGCGTTCTGGGCCTGGGCGTCGTTCATCATCGAGACGCCGAGGGCGGTCACGAGGGCGGCGCCGAGGGCGAGGGCGGAACGGTTCATCGGGAAATCTCCTAATGGTGACAATGTCGCTAGCAAAAGAAGATGACGGTTTTATTTGCCCCGTCGCCTTTCTGCTGAAGTCACTCTGCCCGTGTTGTCTTGGCGCGTAAAATCAACTGCTGTCACGCTGCTGTGAGCTGTATTCTGATGGGCGATCACATTCTGTTGTATGGCTTTTGAGCGTTAATTCTGTTTCGCGAAGCGCGGCAGCACGAAAAACCGCAGCAGCGCGGCGCAGCAATATAGCGCGGCGATGGTGAAGCCCATCGGCCGCGCCGTGCCGTCGTTCAACAGCCCGACGATGGTGCCCGATAGCGCGCCGGTGCCGAATTGCAGCACCCCCATGAGCGCCGAGGCGCTGCCGGCGATGCGGCCTTGCGAGGCCATTGCGGCGGCGGTGGCATTTGGCGCGATGAAGCCGTAGCCGGCGATGCAGACGAACAGCGGGACGATGATGCCCCATAAGCCGCCGAAGCCGGTGGCGGCGGTGGCAGCCAGCACCAGCGCGCTGGCGGCGATGACCGGCACGGCGACATTCAGCACCTGCCGGCCGCTGCGCCGGGCCAGCAGCCGGTGATTGACCTGGGAGGCGGCGATCAGCCCCATCGCGTTCAGCCCGAACAGATAGCCGTAATGCTGCGCCGGCACCTGATACAGCTCGATGAACACGAAGGGCGAGCCGGTGATATAGGCGAACATGCCGGCCTGGATGAAGCCGCCGGTCATGGCGTAGGCCAGGAAGGCCGGGCTGCGCAGCAGCAGCGCGTAGTTGCGCAGCGCCGCGCCCAGCCCGCCAGCGCCGCGCCGTTCCGCCGGCAGGCTTTCCGGCAGGGCCAGCGCCACGCCGGTCAGGCAGGCCGCGCCGAAGCCGGCCAGCACCCAGAAGATCACGTGCCAGTCGGCGATCAGCAGGAGCTGCCCGCCGATGATGGGGGCGAGAATCGGCGCCAGCCCCATGACCAGCATGAGCTGCGCATACATTTTGGCCGAGCCGATCTCGTCGAACAGGTCGCGCACCACGGCGCGCGCGATCACCATGCCGGCGCAGCCGCCCAGCGCCTGGGCGAAGCGCAGCAGGATCAGGCTGTCGATGCTGCCCGACAGTGCGATGCCGGCCGACGCCGCCGTATAGAGCGCGATGCCGGCATAGAGCGGCTTCTTGCGCCCGTAGCGATCCGCCAGCGGGCCGTAGAAGAGCTGCCCCAGCGACAGGCCCAGCAGGAAGACCGAGAGGGTGAGTTGCACCTGCCCGGCATCGGTGGCGAAATGCCGTTGCATCGCCGGGAAGGCGGGCAGGTACATGTCGATGGACATGGGCGCGAAGGCGGTGATCGCCCCCAGGATCAGCGCCAGGCGCAAGGTGGATTGTTTCACTAATCGATCCGGCAGGCTTCGTCGAAGTCGAGGCGCGGCAGGCGGCCGAACAGCCTGTCCGTGGTGCCGTGCCCCAGATTGCAGAGGAAATTGGATTTCCAGGCCGTGCCGGCGAAGAAGGCGGCGTCGACCGTGGCATTGTCGAAGCCGGACATCGGCCCGCAATCCAGCCCCAGCGACCGCGCGGCGATCATGAAATAGGCGGCTTGCAGCGTGGCGTTGCGGAACGCCGTGGTTTCGATATGCGCCGGCTTGCCGACGAACCAGGACCGCGCATCGGTATGCGGAAAGGTCTTCGGCAGTTTTTCGTAGAATTCCAGGTCGTAAGCGAAGATCGCGACGGCCGGGGCGGCCAGGGTCTTGTCGACATTGGCGGCGGACAAGGCGGGGCGCAGCTTCTCCTTCGCTTCCGGCGAGACGACGAAGACGATGCGCGCCGGCAGGCTGTTGGCGGCGGTCGGCCCCATCTTCGCCAGGTCGTAGATCCGGCGCAGCAGGGCGGGGTCGATGGGATCTGGCTTGAAGCTGTTATAGGTGCGCGCCTCGCGGAAGATCAGGTCGAGCGCGTCGTCGGTCAGCGGAGCGGTCATTGGCGGTTACTCGCATGGGAGACGGTTGCAACCGGAAGGCTATGCCCCTCTCGCGAGAGTCGCCACCTTTCCTTTCGCAGCTGCGAGAAAACCCGGTATTGACGAGAATGCAGGGCTCGGCCTCTTGAACAGGCCCTAGAGTGACCGTCCCGCCCTTCATGGATACCCGCGTATGTCCCTTGCCGATATCTCCTGGATCTGGATTCCGATCACCATCTGGGCGGCGTTCGCGCAGACCATCCGCAATGCAGCGCAGCGCAGCCTGGTCGGCGGGCTGGGCACGCTGGGGGCGACGCTGGTGCGCTTTCTCTACGGCCTGCCTTTCGCCGCACTCTGGCTGGCCATCGTGCTGCTGGGCAGCGGGCAGGCGATGCCGCTGCCCAATCTGGGTTTCGCCGGCTGGGTGACGCTGGGCGCGGTCTCGCAGATCGCCGCCACAGCACTGCTGCTGCGCGCCATGGCGGAGCGCAATTTCGCGCTCGGCGTGGCCTATTCCAAGACCGAGATCATCCAGGTCGCGATTTTCGGCGCCGTTCTGCTGGGCGATCCGGTGACGCTGCCGGCGGTGCTGGCGATTCTGGTGGCGACGCTGGGCGTGGTGATGGTCTCCGCGCCCGCCGGGCAGCTTTCTGCGAAAAGCCTGCTGACCGGCCTCAGCTCCCGCCCGGCGCTGCTGGGCATCGCGTCGGGCGCCATGTTCGCCTTCTCCGCCGTGGGCTATCGCGGCGCGGCGCTGGCCATCGCGCCGGACGCGCCGGTGCTCTCGGCCGCGGCCACCCTGTTCTGGGCGCAATCGATCCAGAGCGTGCTGCTGCTGGCCTATCTGGCGGTGCGCGACCGGCCGGTGATCCTCGCGGTGCTGAAGGCGTGGCGGGTTTCGCTGCTGGCCGGGCTGATGGGGGCCGCCGCCTCGGCCGGCTGGTTCACCGCCATGGCGCTGGAGCCGGTGGCCAATGTGCGCACGCTGGGCCTGGCGGAATTGCTGTTCAGCCTGATCGTCTCGCAACGTGTGTTCCGCGAGAAACTGACCATGCGAGAATTCATCGGGCTTTTCCTAGTACTGGTAGGATTGGTTACAATCGTTCAGGCAGCGGTGTAAACGGAACGTTTGTATCAACACTTTCTACAAGTAAAATTAAAGAATCGAGAAATAAAAAACAACCTTCGTTTTAATTTTATCGGATTCATATCTTGTTAACGGTGCGTGGCTACCTTTTCCACAGCAAAGCGGCAGTGAAACCGCAGCTAGGGGTTAAAGGAGAACGTACGATGCTTGCACGCTTGAAGGTTTCAACGAAGGTTTTTGCCGTCCTCGGGGTGATGGCGGCAGTTGCGGCGGGGATTTCCGTCGCCTCCATCCTGGCGCTGGGCGCCTTGAAGGAAGCGGCGGAGAATATCAATGTTTCGGCTACCGAAATCCGCACGGCGGCGCGGATGAACCGTAATCTGGTCGAGCTGAATCGCGGCGAATATCGCGTCGCGGCCGATCCCAGCGATTACGATACCGTCCTGCCGGTGATCCAGACGGCACAGAAAGAAATGCAGGCCGCGCTGCAAGCGCTGAAGCAGACGGCCGACGACGACCAGACGCGGATGCTGACGCAGATCGAGGCCGACGCCGCGCGGTATGCCCAGCTCAACGCCGCCACCTTGGCCGTGGCCGCCAAGCATCGCGACATGGATATCAGCGCCGCGCAGCAGGAGATTATCGCCCAGGTACAGAACAGCCGCGCCCTGGCCGATCAGCTGCGCAAGCAGATGGGCGATTTCGTGCTGTACACCGACCGGTATGGCGACCGGGTCGCGGCGGAGGCCGACGCCATGGCCGCCACGGTGCAGATGGCGATCACCATCTTCGCGCTGGGCGGCATCCTGGTGGGTGGGGTGCTGGGCTGGATTGTCTCCAGCAAGGGCGTGGTCGGGCCGCTGACCCGCGCCGTGCAGGCGCTGCGCCGGTTGGCCGATGGCGACCTCAGCACGGAGATCGTCGGTCAGGAGCGCAAAGACGAAATCGGCGATGTCGCGCGCACCATGGTGATCTTCAAGGATAACGCGTTGGAGCGCCAGGCGCTGCAAGCCGAGCAGGAGCGCGAGAACCAGGCGAAGCTGGCCCGCGCCGAGACCGTCTCGACCATGATCGCCACCTTCGAGACCGAAGTGGCCGAGGCGCTGTCGGTGATGACGGCGGCGGCGACCGAGCTGGAGGCGACGGCCAACTCGCTCTCCGCCTCCTCGGAGGAAACCTCGCGCCAGGCCTCCAGTGTCAGCGCGGCGTCGGAGCAGGCCTCGGTGAATGTGCAGACCGTGGCCTCGGCCACCGACGAGCTGACCGCCACGGTGAACGAGGTGGCCCGGCAGATGGGCGAGGCGCGCGGCGTCGCCGACGAGGCCGCCGGCAGCGCCCGCGAGGCGCAGAAGATGGTCAGCGGGCTGAACGAGGCGGGGCAGAAGATCGCCGAGGTGATCGGCCTGATCAGCGGCATCGCCGACCAGACCAACCTGCTGGCGCTGAACGCCACCATTGAGGCGGCGCGCGCCGGGGAGGCCGGCAAGGGCTTCGCCGTGGTCGCGGCGGAGGTGAAGCAGCTGGCCAATCAGACCTCCACGGCGACCGGAGAAATCCAGGCCCAGGTCGACAATATGCAATCGACCATCGGTCATGCAGTGACCTCGATCAGCCGCATCGCGGAGGTGATCTACAAGCTGAACGACATGGCCGCCGCCGTGGCTGCCGCCGTCGAGCAGCAGACCGCCGCGACCTCGGAGATCAGCCGCAACGCCAGCGAGGCGGCGCGCGGCACCGGGGAGGTTTCCAGCAACATCGTCGGCGTGAACGACGCGGCGGAAACCACCTCGGCCGGCGCGTCGCAAGTGCTGACCTCCTCGCAGGAGCTGGCGCGGCAATCGACCGGCCTGCGCGGCAGCATCTCGCGCTTCATCGAGGGCGTGAAGGCCGCCTGATCGGCGGCGACCAAGGCCGGGTAATACGACTGAACGGGAAGGGGGGCGCAACAGCCCCCCTTTCATCTTTAATTAATGGCTTTCGGGATATTTATTCTGCCCGGTATGGTTAATCACACGCGAGACACGGCGCGATGGAGCGGTCCACCCATTTCGAGTTCAAGCACCGGATATTCGCCATCCCCGGCGCGCATTTCCGTCGTTCGGATACCGGCGAGGGGGTGGTCTACAGCATCCCGTGCGAAGGCGTCGACGCGGTGGTGCCGGTGGCCGCGCTGATGCGGGAATTCGGCATTGCGTCCGATTCGCCGGACAGCGCGATGATCGACACCGCCGTGCGCGGGCTGGACTATGTCAGGCGCATCCATCCCGGCGATTCGATCCCCAAGGAGCTGCTGGACGGTACTGCCTCCTGGACCGTCGAGGAGCGCCATGAATACATCGCCCGCTGGCGGCTTCAGGTGCAGCTCGCCTCCTGGGTGTCGGGCGACGAACAGGTGGTCACCGACGCCGACATGCTGGAGCAGATCGCCGAGGACCCGCAGACCAACGACAAGCTGGAAAAGGCGATGAAGCGGCTGGGCTGGGAAGTTGCTCCCAGCGAGTCGGAAGCCTTTGGCGTGGCCATCGTGAAGGAGCGCGTCGAATCCCTGGTGCGCGAATTGACCTATATCGAGGCGCTGCGCGACCGCTTCAAATCCATGAAGACCATCCAGGACAAGCTGGAGCGCTTCGCCAAGCTGTTCGCCAACAGCCGCGTGGTGGGGGAGGAGGTGGCGCGCGTGCGCAGCCTGTTCACCAATCCCCATGGCGAGGTGCGCAGCCAGTTCGACGATGTCGACGCCCAGACCTCGGAAATCCGCAGCCTGGTGCTGAATTACGATAACAGCATCCCCTTCATCCGCGAGCGGCGCGACCGGCTGCATGGCCTGTCGATGGATTGGGAGGAGATGATGCTGCTGTGGGACGCCGCCGACCCCACGCCCGACGAAATCGGCATCCGGCTGATCCGCAAGACCTACCAGTTCCTCGGCCGGCGCTACGCCCCGAAGGTGGAATGGACGATCGGCGCGCTGCGCTGAGGCGTGCCCGCTGGCGTGCGATGCGGAAGTTGTTTACATAGTGGACAACTCAAAAATCGACAGCGGGAGGAATGAATGTCGATCCGCAAGAGCACTTTCGGCACCTCGGCCTATGGCGGGGCGGGGTGGTCGCCCCGCACGGACAGCCTGCGCGCGGAGCTGGGCACGGTCTGGGCTGAAGCCGGCATTGACAGCGAGTGGCGGCGGCTGACGACGGTGATGCTGCACCGGCCCGGCGCGGAGCTGGATGCCTCCAGGGACCCCAATGCCGTGCAGATGCTCGACGTGATCGACGTGCCGAAGGCGCAGGACGAGCATGACGCGCTGGCCCAGGCTTTCCGCGACAATGGCGTCGTCGTGCATTACGTCGATCCCGCCGGCCCGGCCCGGCCGAACCAGATGTTCTGCGCCGACCTGATGTTCCTGACGCCGGAGGGGGCTATCCTGGCCCGTCCCGCCTCCACCGTGCGCGCCGGGGAGGAACGGCAGGTCGCCCGCCGGCTGGCCGATATCGGCATCCCCATCGTGAAGTATCTGCAAGGCCACGGCACTTTCGAGGGCGCGGACGCCATGTGGCTCGATGCCGACACGGTGGTGGTCGGCAACGGCATGCGCACCAACCGCGACGGGGCGGAGCAGGTGGCGGTCACGCTGGCCGAGATGGATGTCGAGACGCTGATCGTCGACATGCCCTACGGCACCATGCATCTGATGGGCATGCTGCGCTTCGCCGACAAGGACCTCGCCGTCGCCTGGCCGCGCCGCACCCCGCACGCGCTGGTGCTGGCGCTGCGCGAGCGCGGCTATGAGGTGATCTTCCTGCCGGAGGATTCCGAGTACGAGATGAACCGGGCGATGAATTTCGTCACCCTCGGCCCGCGCAAGATCCTGCTGGAGGCCGGCTACGACGCCATCCAGCGCTTCTACGAGAGCCACGGCGTCGACTGCGTCACCGTGCCCGCCAAGGAGCTGGTGAAGGCCGCCGGCGGCTTCGGCTGCCTGACCGGCGTTCTGGCGCGCGAGCGGGGCTGAGGCAGGCGGGCGGTTCTTCGGGCCGCCGTGTCCTTCGAGACGCCCCT
>NZ_LPXN01000112.1 GCF_001618175.1 Oceanibaculum pacificum
CCTCAGCATGAGGTCACCAAGGGGCGCCGGCAGAGTGTCCCAGGATGACCTCATGCTGAGGAGCCCTCCCAAGAGGGCGTCTCGAAGCATAAGACGGCACAATAAAAATCGTTTCCCGCGCCTGGTTCCGCGACAGGCCAAGAAGGGGACGGAAGAAAACGGGAGGAAAGCCGGCGTGCTTTCTGAAGAAACGGAGCGGGGGCCGGACAGCCCCTATGCCTGGCTGCGGCTGCTGGTGTCGCTGCTGGTGACGACCATCGGCGGTGTGGGGCTGTGGTCGGTGGTGGTCGTGCTGCCGGTGGTCGAGGCCGAATTCGGCGTCGCCCGGGCCGAGGCCGCCTTGCCCTACACGCTGCTGATGGTGGGCTTCGCCATCGGCGGGGTGATGATGGGCCGGCTGGCCGACCGGTTCGGCATCCTGCCGCCGGTGGTCGGCGGCACGCTGTCGATCGCCGCCGGCTATATCCTGGCCGGCCAGGCCGAGACGCTGTGGCAGTTCGCGCTGGCGCATGGCGTGCTGATCGGTCTGTTCGGCAGTTCCGCCACCTTCGGGCCGATGATCGCCGACGTGTCGCGCTGGTTCGTGCGGCATCGTGGCATGGCGGTGTCGATCTGCGCCTGCGGCAGCTACCTTGCCGGCACGGTGTGGCCGCCGGTGGTGCAGGGCTTTATCGAGAATGTGGGCTGGCGGCAGACCCATATGGGCATCGGCCTGTTCTGCCTCGTCACCATCCTGCCGCTGTCGGTGCTGCTGCGCCGGCGGCCGCCGGTGGCGCAGGCCGGGCCGCAGGGCCAGCCGGCCGCCGCGCCGAAGAGCCTGAAGGGCCTGTCGCCCAATTTCCTGCAAGGGCTGCTGGTGATCGCCGGCATCACCTGCTGCGTCGCGATGGCGATGCCGCAGGTGCATATCGTGGCGCTGTGCGCCGATCTGGGGTTCGGCTCGGCGCGCGGCGCGCAGATGCTCTCCCTGATGCTGGCGACCGGCATCGTCAGCCGACTCGCCTTCGGCTGGCTGGTCGACCGGCTGGGCTCGCTGCCAACGCTGCTGATCAGCAGCGGCTTGCAGGCGCTCTCCCTGCTGCTGTTCCTGCCGTTCGACGGCATGGTGTCGCTGTTCGTCGTCTCCGCCCTGTTCGGGCTGGCGCAGGGCGGCATCGTGCCGACCTACGCCATGGTGGTGCGCGATTTCTTCCCGCCCGGCCAGGCCGGCGCGCGCATCGGGCTGGTGCTGTCGGCGACGCTGGTCGGCATGGCCATCGGCGGTTGGATGTCGGGCGCGATCTACGATCTGACGCTGTCCTACGAGGCCGCGTTCCTCAACGGCTTTGCCTGGAATCTGCTGAATGTCGCCATCGCCTTCTGGCTGTTGCTGCGGCTGGGCCGGCGGTCAGCCCTGCTTACAACTTGACGCTTGACCTCCGACCGGGGAGCCACTACCCCGATTGAACCTGATTTTTCTCCCAACCATGGATGCTGATCGATGAACGGTGCCGAAAGCCTGGTCCGGACCCTGAAGGCGGGCGGGGTCGATGTCTGCTTCACCAACCCCGGCACGTCGGAGATGCATTTCGTCGCCGCACTCGACCGGGTGGATGGCGTGCGCTGCGTGCTGTGCCTGTTCGAGGGGGTGGCGACCGGCGCCGCCGACGGCTATGCCCGCATGGCCGACAAGCCGGCCTCGACGCTGCTGCATCTCGGCCCGGGGCTGGGCAACGGCATCGCCAATCTGCACAACGCCAAGAAGGCGCGCAGCCCGATGGTGAACATCGTCGGCGAGCATGCCACATATCATGTGAAGTACGACGCGCCGCTGACCGCCGATATCGAAGGCACCGCGCGGCCCTATTCTAACTGGGTGAAGACCGCCAAGACGGCCGCCGGCATCGCCGACGACACGGTGGAGGCCATCGTCGCCGCGCGCACCGCGCCGGGCGGCATCGCCACGCTGATCGCGCCCGCCGACACGACCTGGGAGGAGGGGGCCGGCATCGCCGAGACGCCCGCCATACCGGAGCGCGCCAAGGTCGACGACAAGGCCATTGCCGAGGTCGCCAGGATCCTCAAATCCGGCGAGACCGCCGTCATCCTGCTGGGCGACAAGGCGGTCCGCGCCGCCCCGCTGGAGGCCGCCGCCCGCATCGCCGAGAAGACCGGCGCACGCATCCTGGGCGAGACCAGCAACGCCCGCATGGAGCGCGGCGCTGGGCGTGTCGCCATCGAGCGGCTGCCCTATCCGGTCGACCAGGCGCTGGCGGTGCTGGCCGATGTGAAGCATCTGATCCTGATCGGCTCGCGCGATCCGGTCGCCTTCTTCGCCTATCCGGGCAAGCCCAGCCGTATCGCCCCGGAAGGCTGCAACATCGTCACCCTGGCAACCCCGGCGGACGACCAGGGCGAGGCGCTGGAGCGTCTGGCCCAGGCGGTGGGTGCGAACCGGACGCTGACGATCCCCGGCCGCGAGCGGCCCGGCTTGCCGACCGGCGCGCTGACGCCGGAGACCATCGGCGCGGTGATCGGCGCGCTGCTGCCGGAAAACGCCATCGTCTGCGACGAAGGCGTGACGACGGGGCGCAAATTCTTCCCGCTGACCCACGCCGCCGGCCCGATGGACTGGCTGCAGCTTTCGGGCGGGGCGATTGGCGTCGGCATTCCGATGGCGACCGGGGCGGCGGTCGCCTGCCCGGACCGCAAGGTTGTCTCGCTGCAGGCCGATGGCAGCGCCATGTACACGGTGCAGGGCCTGTGGACCCAGGCGCGAGAGAAGCTGGACGTGGTGACGCTGATCTTCTCCAACCGCAGCTACAACATCCTGCGCGGCGAGCTGGCCAATGTCGGCGCGAACAATCCCGGCCCGAAGGCGTTGAACATGCTGAGCCTGGCCGACCCGGATATCGGCTGGGTCAATCTGGCGCGCGGCCTGGGCGTCGAAGCCATGCGCGCCGAAACGGCCGAGGAGTTGGCCGACAAGTTCAAGGCCTGTCTGAAGGCCAAGGGCCCGCACCTGATCGAAGTGGTGATGTAAATAAACCGCCCTCGCTCCGGCAGGGGCGAGGGCTCACGCTTCCGCCGCCAGTTCCCGATGCTTCAGCACGTCGAGGTAGGAGGATTTGGTCTGGTGGATATGCTGGCTGAGCAGCGTGCGCAGCCGTTCCCTGTCGCGGGTTCGGATCAGCGCCAGCATCTCGGCATGGTCGGCAAAGGAGCGGTCGTTCAGCGCCGCCTCGGTCGACAGGCGCGAGCGCAGCGCCTGGATGCGGAAGCCGATCTGGCTGTAGGCATCGGCGATATAGGGGTTGCCGCACAAATCGATCATCACCTTGTGGAACTGCCCGTCCAGCGTGTGGTAGGCGATGGTGTCGCCGGCCTCGTAGGCCGCCTTCATCGCCTCGAATACGCTGCTCATCTCCCGCTCGAAGGCTGAGTAATTGCGGGTGAGCGCGGATTCGACCGCCGCCAGTTCCAGTATCTCGCGCAGCTCGCTGATCAGCACCACATGGTCGCCGGCCATGCGGAACACATAGGTGCCGCGCTGCGGCAGCACTTCCACCAGCCCCTCGATCTTCAATTGCAGCAGCGCCTCGCGCACCGGCGTCTTGGAGATGCCCAGCTCGGCCGCCAGCGTGTTCTCCGACAAGGCGGCGCCGAGTTGCAGGCGGCCGTCGATAATGCGGTTGCGCAGTTCCTCCACCACCAGATCTTTCAGCGATTTCGGCCGTGCGATTTTCATTCTGATCTCGGCTTGTGCCCGTAATCTTCCATCTGATATATAAGATGCCAGTTGGCTCGGCAAGAGCCGCTGACTGGCCGCAACGTCGGCTTTCCCATCGTTTGCGTCGGAGGGGCGCGGGCGGCTGGGAATTCGGGAGGAAATGACATGTCGAAACGCGATCGCTCGTATCGCGACACTGTCTCCGAGAGGGTTTGGGTCTCTGGCGTGCGCCCGCGCACCGGCCGTCGTGCCGGCGCGCGGGCGTTCGTTTTCAGGACGCACGCATTCAGGGGGGAAGGAAACGACCGAAAAGGGAGGGTTCAATGACTGGCTTTAGCAGGAACTGGCTGTCGATCTGTGCCGCCATCGGCGTCGCGCTGGGCGCTTCCGCCGCCCAGGCGCAGGAGAAATTCACGCTGCGCTTCAACCATGTGCTGGGGCCGAAGGAGCCCTTTCACCAGGGTTTCGTGGAGTGGGCCAAGGCGGTTGAGGCGCGCACCAAGGGCGGCTTGAAGATGGATGTGTTCCATAGCGCCCAGCTCGGCGTCGAGGAGGATATTATCGAGCAGATTCGCCAGGGCGCCAATATCGGCCAGAACACGGATTCCGCGCGTCTGGGGAATTACGTGCCCGGTATCGCGGTGGTGAACGGACCGTATTTCGTCGAGACGCTGGACGAGGTGGCGGCCATCGCCAAGGCCCCGACCATGGTGAAGTGGCAGGATGAGCTGGCCGCCAAGCACGGCCTCAAGGTGGTGTGCTTCGACTGGGTGCAGGGCTACCGGCATTTCTTCACCAACAAGCCTGTACGTAATCCCCAGGATCTGGCGGGCCTGCGCATCCGCACCCCGCCGGCGCCGATCTGGCAGCAATCGATCAAGGCGCTGGGGGCCGCCCCGGTGGCGATGGCGTTCGGCGAGATGTATCCCGGCTTGCAGCAGAAGGCCATCGACGGGGTGGAGCTGGTCTACAACAACATCCCCGGCGGGCGGTTCTACGAGGTGCTGAGCCACGTCAGCGAGACGGCGCACATCATGCTGGTGAACTTCCAGGTGATCAGCTCGAAATTCTACGATTCGCTGCCGAAGGAATATCAGACCGCGCTGGTGGAGGAGTGCCAGAAGGCCGGGCGCGCCACTTCCGAGCAGATCATGGCGCTTGAGCAGAAGGTGAAGGCCGATTTGATCAAGCGCGGCATGACCGTCACCGACAATGTCGATAAGGCGGCGTTCCGCAAGGCCGGCGACGCGGCCTACGATGTGTTGAACATCGGCGACGCGAAGCGGGCGCTGCATAAGGAAATCGGCAAGCAGTAAGGCGGGCGAGGGCAGGGGCCGGCATATGCGTCGATTCTACGATCTGCTGTGCAGGGTGGAGGCCGTCGTGGCTGGCGCCTGCCTGATCGCCATGGTGGTGCTGATCTTCCTGGGCGGCATCGCCCGGCTGATGCGCGAACCGATGAACTGGACCATCGACTTCGCCACCTGCCTGTTCGCCTGGGCGTGCTTCCTGTGCGCCGACATTGCCTGGCGCAAGGGCGGCCTGATGTCGATCGACCTGTTCACTGCCCGTCTGCCGGAACCGGCGCAGCGCGCGCTGCTCTATTGCAACTATCTGATCATCGCCGGCTTTCTGGTGTATCTGGCCGGGGCCGGCGCGTGGCTGTCCTGGATCAGCCGGTCGCGCAGCTTTCAGGGCATTCCGGAGATCAGCTATTCCTGGGTGACCATGAGCCTGCCGGTCGGCGCGGTTCTGCTGCTGATCACCACGGCGCTGAAATTCCGCCAGACCCTGCTGGATGGCAGGGCTTCCTCCGCCCGGATTCCGGGGTAAGCGCGCGATGCTTCTGGTCGCCATCGCGTTCGTCGTGCTGCTGGTGATCGGCATGCCGGTCGCCTTCGCCATCGGCATATCCGGGGCGCTGTTCTTCGTCATGCATCCGGAGCTGCCCTTCACCATCCCGATCCAGAACACGGTATCGCAGACGCAGAATTTCGCGCTGCTGGCGATTCCGTTGTTCATCCTGGCCGGCAATCTGATGAACAAGTCGGGCATCACCGACGAGCTGCTGAACTTGGCCGCGGTGCTGGCGGGACGGCTGAAGGGCGGGCTGGCGCAGGTGTCGCTGGTGCTGTCCGGGCTGATGGGCGGGGTGTCGGGCTCGGCCATCGCGGATGCCGCCATGCAGTCGCGCATGCTGGGCGAGGCGATGATGAAGCGCGGCTTCACCAAGGGCTTCACCGCGGGCGTGCTGTCCTTCAGCTCGGTGCTGACGCCGATCATCCCGCCGGGCATCGGCTTCATCATTTACGGCACCATCGGCCAGGTTTCCATCGGCCGGCTGTTCGCCGCCGGCTTCGTGCCGGCGCTGCTGCTGTGGGCGGCGCTCAGCTTCGCCATCAGCTATACCGCGCGCAAGCGGGGCTACGCGCCGGAGCGTACCACGCGGCCCTCGCTGGGCGAGGTGGGGGGCGCGCTGCGCGGCGGCGTCTGGGCGATTCTGTTCCCGGTCTTCCTGCTGGTGGGGTTGCGCATGGGGGTGTTCACCCCGTCGGAGATCGGCGCGTTCGCGGTGATCTATGCGGTGGCCATCGGGTTGCTGATCTACCGCAAGCTCAATCGCGGCAATTTCATCGAGGCGATGGAGGGCAGCCTGAGCGATGTCGGCTCGGTTATGTTCCTGATCGCGCTGTCGGCCATCTTCAGCTACGGCATCGTGCTGGAGCGCGTGCCCGAGGTGATCGCCGAGGGCATGCTGGGAGTCAGCGAGAACCTGAACGTCATCATGATCATGATCCTGGCCTTCGTGCTGGTGGCCGGGCTGTTCATCGACGGCACCGTGCTGATCATCATGCTGACGCCGATCTTTCTGCCGCTGATCCGCGATCTGTATGGCGATCCGGTGCATTTCGGCCTGGTTTTCATCCTGGCGGCGACCATCGGCAATTTCACCCCGCCCGTGGGCGCGGCCATGTATGCCGTGTGCTCCATCCTGCGCTGTCCCATCGGCGATTATACCCGCGAATCGATACCGTTCCTGATCGCCGTCTCGGTGGTTGCGCTGTTCCTGGTTTTCGTGCCGGAATTGGTGCTGTTGGTGCCGAACGCGATTTTCGGGGGACGCTGAATGCAAAGGCTGGGGCCCGGCGCGCTGCCTGACGGCGTCGTGCGGTTCGGCTATGACCGGCGCGAGTTGCGTCCGGGCATTGTGCATCTGGGCGTGGGGGCCTTCTTCCGCGCTCATGTCGCCACCTATCTGGACGACGCGATGCAGGCCGGCGGCGATCCGCGCTGGGGCGTCATCGGCGCCAGCCTGCGCCATCCGGACCAGCGCGACCGGCTGGCGCCGCAGGGCTGCCTCTATACCGCCCTGCAACGCGGTCCGGAGGGCGATAGCGCGCGCATCGTCGGCTGTCTGACGCAAGTGCTCGTCGCGCCGGAGAATCCGGGGGCGCTGCTGGCGCGCATGGCTGATCCGATGACCCGCATCGTCAGCCTGACGGTGACGGAGAAGGGCTATTGCCGCGACGCCGAGGGCAGGCTCGACGCCCAGCATCCGGAGATCATGCAGGATTGGCGCACGCCGCTGGAGCCGGTGACGGCCATCGGCTATCTGGTTGAGGCGCTACGCCGCCGACGCGACGCCAATATCGCGCCCTTCGCTGTGCTGCCTTGCGATAATCTGCCCGGCAATGGCCGGCTGGTGGCCGGGTTGGCGCGCGATTTCGCCGCCGGGCTGGACGACAAGCTGGCCGCCTGGATCGAGCGCAGCGTGGCTTTCCCCTCCAGCATGGTCGACCGCATCGCCCCGGCCGTGAGCGACGCCGATATCGCGGCTGTGGCGGCGTTGATCGGGCGGCAGGATGCGGCCCCCGTGGTGCACGAACCGTTTCGCCAGTGGGTGATCGAGGATCGCTTCCCCAGGGATGGCCGCCCGCCGCTGGAACATACCGACGCGCAGCTGGTCAAAGATGTCGAGCCGTTCGAGCAGATGAAACTGCGGCTGCTGAACGGCGCGCATTCGGCGCTGGCCTATCTGGGCTATCTGGTGGGGTGCGAGACCATCGGCGACGCGGTGGCCGTGCCGGTATTCCGCGCCTTCGTGCAGAGGCTGTGGGGCGAGGTGTTGCCGACGCTGAAGCGGCCGCCGGGCATTGACCTGAATGATTATACGCAAACCCTCATGCGGCGCTTCGACAATCCGGCCATTCGCCACCGTACCTGGCAGGTGGCGATGGATGGGTCGCAGAAATTGCCGCAAAGGCTGCTGGCCCCGGCGCGTGAGAGGTTGGCGGCGGGCAAGCCGATTACTGCCATTGCCCATGTGCTGGCCGCCTGGGCGCGCTATGTCGGCGGGGTGGACGAAGCGGGCAGCGCCATCGATGTGCGCGACCCGCTGGCGACGGCGCTGCGCCGGGCGCTGGACGGCGCCGGCACGAGTTCATCGGCCCGTATCGACGCCTTGCTGTCGGTGCGCGCGATGTTCGACGAACCCTTGGCCCGCGATCCGCGGTTTCGGACGGCGTTGATAGAAGCCTACGGCCGCGTCGCGGATTACGGCGTGCGCGACGCGACCGTTCAGCTGATGGCCGACTAGAAGTCGATGCCGGCGGAGATTTTCAGGGTCAGCGGATCACCCTGGACCAGATAGCCGCCATTGGCCGACGCCCAATAGGCTTCGTTGGTGACGTTCTCGATATTGGCGCGGAAGGTGACCGCGCGATTGTCGATCTCCGTCGTGTAGCGCGCGCCGATATCCAGGCGGGTCCAGCTATCCAGCTTCAGCGTGTTGGCGTCGTTGGCGTATTGCGAGCCGGTATGGATCACCCGGCTGGCCAGCGTGACGCCGCGCAGGAAGGCGGGATCCCATTCCGCGCCGAAATTGGCCTGGAAGTTCGGCACGCCGATGGCGTCGTTGCCGTCATTCGCGCCGCCGGCCGTGCCGTTCAGCTCCGGATCGATGAAGGTGACGCCGCCGAGCAGCCGGATGCCGGTGACCGGCTCGCCGAACATCATCAATTCGATGCCGCGATTCTGCTGCTCGCCGGAAATGCCGTAAATCTGCGTGGTGGGATCGAGCACGCCGTTCGGCTTCTCCAGCTCGAACAGGGCCACCGACGCGCCGAAGCGGCCGAAATCGAACTTCGCGCCGACTTCGTACTGCACCGCCTCATAGGGCGCGAAAATCTGGCCGAAATTAAGTGCGTTGGACGGCGCGCTGGGGCCCTGCGCCAGGCCCTCGATGCGGTTGGCGTAGAGCGAGAGATAGTCGGTCGGCTTCACCACGATACCGACCACTGGGCTGGTGGCGGATTCGTCGTAATTATCGGTGCGCGAGCCGCTGGCGCGGTCGAAGCCTTCCACCTGCAGCCATTGGTGGCGCGCGCCCAGGGTGAGCTGGACGCGGTCGTCCAGCACCGACAGCGTATCGGACACGAAGACGCTCTTCAGATTGACCTCGCTGACCTTCGGCAGATCCTCGAAATCGCCCCCGGCGAAGGAGGTCGGGAATTTCGGGTAGTCGATCGGGTTGTTCAAATCGAACGGCGCGCTGGTGCCGAACTCGTAGGCATTCTTGTTCACCGTGCGCAGGGCGGAGAAACCGGCGTCGAGCCGGTGGCCGACGAAGCCGGTCTGGGCGTCCGCCCGCATGCCGGCCATGCCGCTGACGGCAGTATCCTCGCGCGGCACGTCGAGCCGGCCGATGGTGCCGATGCCGGCCGCATTCACCGTCGGGTTGGAATAGGAGCCGTCCTCGCGCATGTCGCGGACGCCGAAGGCGGCGTAGCCCATGACGTTCGGCGTGAAATCATATTCCAGGCGGGTCTGGGCGAAGGTCTCGCGCAGCTCCGTATAGCTGAAGGCCTGCGAATAATCGGCGTCGGCGTCGGGCACGGCGGGGATGCCGTCGCCGGTAAGCTGCACGTTCGGGCGCGGGCCGTCGATGCGCAGCTTCTGATGGCCGATATCCAGCGAGGCGCGGAACCGGTCGCCGCGATAATCCATGCCGAGCGAGCCCAGCATCAGCGATTCCTCCTCGCCCTGCACGGCGGTGTCACCGCCGCGCCCGACGATATTGGCCCGAATGCCGAACTCGCCCTCCGGCCCGAACCGGCGGCCGATATCGAGATGGCCGCCCAGCTCCTCATCCATGCCGTAGGTGGCGGTGAAGCGGGTCAGCGGCGCGTCTCCGGCGCGCTTGGGCACCAGATTGATGCTGCCGCCGATGCCGCTGCTGGATGGGCCGATGCCGTTCAGGAAGGCGCTGGGGCCGCGCAGCACTTCGATGCGCTCGAACATCTCGACGGCGGTGATCTGGCGCGGCGCTGTGCCGGCCAGCCCGTCTATCAGCAGATCCTCGCCGTTCAGCGGCAGGCCGCGAATGACGAACTGCTCGCCGGAATTGCCGAAGCTGCGGCTGACGCGCACGCCCGGATCGTTCAGCAGCACATCGCCTAGCGTTTCAGCCTGCTGGTTCTCGATCAGCGTGTCGGTATAGCTGGTCACGCTGAACGGCGTGTCCATGATGTCGCGATTGCCCAGCGCGCCGGTGCGCGCGCCACGCGAAACCTGGCCGCCGGCATAGGCGGGAGGCGGGGCGCCCACGGAGGATTTCGGGTTGGCGATGGCCTCGCCCTCGACCGTCACCGGCGCCAGCTCGATGGTGCCGCCGCCGCTGGTCTGCGCCAGGGCCGGCGGGGCGAGCATACCCGTCGCCAGCACCGTGCTCATCATCAGCGCGCGGGAAACCCCAGCCCGCCGCCCGCGACGGTCCGTCGCGATCACTGCCCCGTTCATCGTACCCCTCCTGATATGCCCCAATTCGCAGGGACGCAGCTTTGCGAATGCGTCTCAACAATGTCGCTGAGTGGCATTGATCACCCGCGATTGTCAATGAAAATGACAATCGTTCTTAATAACGGGCGCGCAAGCGCGCCGTTTTCGAGGTGCATTAGCAAGTGCGGATCGGCTGCCTGACTTTTTGGCAAAAATAAGATGGCGGCTGATGAAAATTTAGGCGGCGCTAGGCGCACACGGCCGCAAATAGATTAAAACTCAATGAAACGGGCGCTGAATCCGGCCTTACAACCGTGGCACGTCCCTTGCGTCTTGTTGCGCTGCGGTATCACGCCGCTAAAAACCAAGGGAGACGAGAATGGCTGGGAACACGGGGGCCAAATTTCTGACCGGGCTACTGGTCGGCGCATCGATGCTGGCGGGTGTGGCGGTCGGCGAGGCCAGGGCGCAGGACACCATCAAGGTCGGCATCCTGCATTCGCTGTCGGGCACGATGGCGATCAGCGAGACGACCCTGAAGGACGTCATGCTGATGCTGATCGAGGAGCAGAACAAGAAGGGCGGCCTGCTCGGCAAGAAGCTGGAAGCGGTGGTCGTCGATCCGGCCTCCGACTGGCCGCTGTTCGCCGAAAAGGCGCGTGAACTGATCAGCGTGCACAAGGTCGCGGCCACCTTCGGCTGCTGGACCAGCGTGTCGCGCAAATCCGTGCTGCCGGTGTTCGAGGAGCTGAACAGCATCCTCTTCTACCCGGTGCAGTACGAGGGCGAGGAATCCTCGCGCAACGTGTTCTATACCGGTGCGGCCCCGAACCAGCAGGCGATCCCAGCGGTGGATTACCTGGCGAAGGAAGAGGGCGTGCAGCGCTGGGTGCTGGCGGGCACCGACTATGTCTATCCGCGCACCACGAACAAGATCCTGGAGACCTACCTCAAGGATAAGGGCGTCGCGGCCGCCGACATCATGATCAACTACACGCCGTTCGGTCATTCCGACTGGCAGTCGATCGTCGCCGAGATCAAGAAGTTCGGCTCGGCCGGCAAGAAGACCGCCGTCGTTTCCACCATCAATGGCGACGCCAACGTGCCGTTCTACAAGGAACTGGCGAATCAGGGCATCAAGGCCGAGGACATCCCCGTCGTCGCCTTCTCGGTCGGCGAGGAAGAGCTGGCCGGCATCGACACCGCCCCGCTGGTCGGCCATCTGGCGGCGTGGAACTACTTCATGTCGAACGAGACCGCGGTGAACAAGGAGTTCATCAAGCAGTGGCAGACCTTCATCAAGAATCCGAAGCGCGTGACCAACGACCCGATGGAGGCGCATTATATCGGATTCAACATGTGGGTTAAGGCGGTCGAGAAGGCCGGCACCATCGCCCCGGACGCGGTGATCGACTCCCTGGTCGGCGTCGCCGTGCCGAACCTGACCGGCGGCATGTCGGCGATGATGCCGAACCATCACATCACCAAGCCGGTGCTGATCGGCGAAGTGCAGGCCGACGGCCAGTTCGACACTGTCTGGTCGACCCCGGGCCTGGTGGTCGGCGACGAATGGTCGGACTTCCTGCCGGACAGCAAGGACCTGATCTCCGACTGGCGCAAGCCGATGTCGTGCGGCAACTTCAACGTGAAGACCGGCAAGTGCGGCGGCAAGAGCTGACGCGCTAGGACGGAAACGGACAGGGCCGGCGGCTTTGGCCGCCGGCCTTTATCTCCCCCACAAGACCAAGAATAAGGACCGGGAGGCATGGTGTTGCGTCGTCTTCTGTACGCGCTGGCCCTGGCGTGCGCGCTGCTCGCCCCGGTACAGCCCGCTATCGCCCAGGCCGACACGGCAAGCCTGATCCAGGCGCTGGGCGAGGCTAAGAACTACACCGAGCTGGAACAGGCGGTCGACGCCTTGGCCGCGACCGGCGATAGCGCCGCGGTGCCCGCCCTGGAGGCCTTGAGCGCCGGCGCCCTCTATACCAAAAAGCTCGGCGGCGCGGTGCTGATCGGCGTCGAGCGCGGGGCCGATCTGGCCCTGACCGATCCGCTGACCGGCGAAAGCGCGGGCACCGAGCCCGCCGGCGGCTACGAGCGAATCCGCGTGAACAACCGGCTGCGGCGGGCGCTGCGTGGCGCCATCGGCGCGCTGACCCTGTTGAGCCCGAAGCCGGATGTGCGCCAGGCCGCCGCCGAGGCGGTCTACAAGAACCGCGATGCCGGCGCGCTGGAGATTCTGGAAGAAGCGCTGGCGAAGGAGAGCGTCGCCTCGGTCCGCGTCGCGATGATCGAGGCTAAGGCCGCTATTCAACTGGCCGGCGAGGCAGACGATGCGACCAAGCTGGCGGCGCTGGAGATCATCGAGAAGCGCGGCGGCCGTGAATCGCTGGCGCTACTGGGCCAGGTTTCGGCCAATGCCAGCCCGGCGGTGGCAGAAGCGGCGCAGGCGGCGGTGAAGAAAATCCAGGCCGAGCTGCAATGGTGGGCGATCCTGCAGAACATCACCTACGGCATCTCGCTTGGCTCCGTGCTGCTGCTGGCGGCCATCGGGCTGGCCATCACCTTCGGCGTGATGGGCGTCATCAACATGGCGCATGGCGAGATGGTGATGATCGGCGCCTACACGACCTTCATGGTGCAGGAGGTGATCCGCACCTCCTTTCCCGCGCTGTTCGACGTGTCGATCCTGATCGCCCTGCCGCTGGCTTTCCTGGTCGCCGGCGCGGTCGGCGTGGCCATCGAGCGCGGCATCATCCGCTTTCTCTATGGCCGGCCGCTGGAGACGCTGCTGGCGACCTGGGGCCTGTCGCTGATCCTGCAACAGGCGGTGCGCACCATCTTCGGGCCGACCAACCGGGAGGTCGGCAACCCCTCCTGGATGTCGGGGGCATTCGATATCGGCCAGATATCGCTGACCTATGGCCGGCTGTGGATCGTCGTCTTCGGCCTCATTGTCTTCGCCGCGCTGATGCTGATGCTGCGCCGGACGCCGCTGGGCCTGCAGATGCGCGCGGTGACGCAGAACCGGCGCATGGCCGCCTCCATGGGCATCCGCACGCCCTGGGTCGACGCCATGACCTTCGGGCTGGGCTCCGGCGTGGCCGGGCTGGCCGGCGTGGCGCTGTCGCAGATCGACAATGTCAGCCCGAATCTGGGCCAGGGCTACATCATCGACAGCTTCATGATCGTCATCTTCGGCGGGGTGGGGAATTTGTGGGGCACGCTGGTCGGGGCCTTCACGCTGGGCGTGGTGAACAAGTTCCTGGAGCCTTATGCGGGTGCTGTGCTGGGCAAGATATTCGTGCTGGTCTTCATCATCCTGTTCATCCAGGTGCGTCCGCGCGGGCTGTTCGCCCTCAAGGGCCGGGCGGTGGAGCAATGAGCAGGGGAGCAATGAAGGGCGGCTTCCTGCTGCGCGGCCTCGACCGCGGCGGCCTGATCTTCCTGGCCATCGTGCTGGGGGTGGGCATCCTGGTGCCGGCCTTGAACCTGCTGGTGCCGCCGGGCAATCCGTTCCATGTGCCGGGCTACGCGGTGTCGCTGGTCGGCAAGTATTTGTGCTTTGCGCTGCTGGCGCTGTCGATCGATCTGGTCTGGGGCTATTGCGGCATTCTCTCGCTGGGCCACGGCGCGTTCTTCGCGCTGGGCGGCTACGCGATGGGCATGTATCTGATGCGCCAGATCGGCGCGCGCGGCGTCTACGCCAATCCCGAGCTGCCGGACTTCATGGTGTTCCTGAACTGGAAGGAACTGCCCTGGTACTGGTACGGCTTCGACCAGTTCTGGTTCGCCGCCATCATGGTGATCGCGGTGCCGGGGGCGCTGGCCTTCCTGCTGGGCTGGTTCGCCTTCCGCTCGCGGGTGACGGGGGTGTATCTGTCGATCATCACCCAGGCCATGACCTTCGCGCTGCTGCTGGCCTTCTTCCGCAACGATATGGGTTTCGGCGGCAATAACGGCCTGACCGATTTCAAGGATATCCTCGGCTATCCGGTGCAGGCGGCTGGTACGCGGGCGACGCTGTTCTTCGCCTCGGCACTGGCGCTGGCGCTGGGCTTCCTGTTGTGTCGGGCGATCATCCGCTCGAAGCTGGGCAAGGTGCTGATCGCCATCCGCGACGCCGAGAGCCGGACGCGGTTCCTGGGCTACCGGGTGGAGCATTACAAGCTGTTCGTCTTCACCCTGTCGGCCTGCATGGCCGGCGTGGCCGGCGCGCTCTACGTGCCGCAGGTCGGCATCATCAACCCCAGCGAATTCAGCCCGGCGCAGTCCATCGAGATGGTGATCTGGGTCGCCGTGGGCGGCCGCGGCACGCTGATCGGCCCGGTGATCGGGGCGATCCTGGTGAATTTCGGCAAGACCTACTTCACCGCCGCGATCCCGGATTTCTGGCTTTTCGCGCTGGGCGGGCTGTTCATCGCCGTCACGCTGTTCCTGCCCAAGGGCATTGTCGGCGCGGTGACGGACTGGACGAAGCGCTATCGCAAGACCCCGTCGCGACCCGACCCGGTCGCCCCGAAGCCGGCGGAGTAGGTGGCATGAATCCCGATCTGATGACCCGCACGCTGCTCTATCTCGATGGGGTGAGCGTCAGCTTCGACGGCTTCCGGGCGCTGAACAATCTGTCCTTCACCATCCTGCCCGGCGAGATGCGGGCGATCATCGGCCCGAACGGCGCCGGCAAGACGACGATGATGGATGTCGTCACCGGCAAGACCCGGCCCGATGCCGGTCATGTCATCTTCGACGGCAAGGTGGACTTAACCAAGCAGGACGAGGCCGCCATCGCCTCCCTGGGCATCGGCCGCAAGTTCCAGAAGCCGACCGTGTTCGAGAGCCATACGGTCTGGGACAATCTGGACCTCGCCATCGAGGGCGCGCGCGATCCCGCTTCCACCCTGTTCCACATGGAGGGGGAGGAGCGCGACCGGATCGAGGAAATCCTCGGCATCGTGCGGCTGCGCGAACGCCGGTACGAGTTGGCGGGCGCGCTGTCACACGGCCAGAAGCAATGGCTGGAGATCGGCATGCTGCTGGCGCAGAACCCGAAGCTGCTGCTGGTCGACGAGCCGGTGGCGGGCATGACCGACGCCGAGACGGCGGAGACCGCCGACCTGCTGCGTGAGATCGCCCGGACCCATTCCGTCGTGGTGGTCGAGCATGACATGACCTTCGTGCGCGATCTGGGGGTGAAGGTAACGGTGCTGCACGAAGGCTCCGTGCTGGCCGAAGGCTCGCTCGACCATGTCAGCGCCGACCCGCGCGTCGTCGAAGTCTATCTGGGGCGCTGAGCATGCTGGACGTTCAGAAAGTCGATCTGCATTACGGCGCCGCCCAGGCGCTGCGCGGCGTTTCGCTGACGGCGGAAATCGGGCGCATCACCTGCCTGATGGGCCGCAACGGCGTCGGCAAGACCAGCCTGTTGCGGGCGATTGCCGGGCATCAGCCGATCAGCAACGGGACTATCGCCTGGAACGGCGCGCCGCTGGCCGGCCTGCGCCCGTTCGACCGGGCGCGGCGCGGCATCGGCTATGTGCCGCAGGGGCGCGAAATCTTTCCGCTGCTGACCGTGAAGGAGAATCTGGAGACCGGCTACGCCCCCCTTCCGCGCAAGGAGCAGACCATCCCGGATTATATCTACGAGCTGTTTCCGGTGCTCAAAAACATGCTGGGCCGGCGCGGCGGCGATCTGTCGGGCGGCCAGCAGCAGCGCGTCGCCATCGCCCGGGCGCTGGTCATGCGCCCCTCGCTGCTGGTGCTGGACGAGCCGACGGAAGGCATCCAGCCCTCCATCATCAAGGATATCGGCCGGGCCATCCTTTTCTTGCGCGATCGCGGCGACATGGCGATCCTGCTGGTCGAGCAATATTTCGACTTCGCCCGCGACCTTGCCGACGATTTCGCGGTGATGGATCGCGGCGAGATCGTCCTGGCCGGCCGCAAGGTCGACATGGTGGAAAGCGATGTTCGACGGTTTCTTACGGTCTGATCCGGCCTCTACGCTCCAGCGTCTACGGGGCCGGGTCGAGCTGACCGTGAAGCGAGAGGCCGGGCGCAGCCGGATCGACCGGCTGTACCAGGAAGGCTCCGCCAAGGCCCGGCTGCCGCGCACCGAAAGCGATCATCTGGAGGCGATCCTGATCAATACCGGCGGCGGCATGACCGGCGGCGACCGGCTGCATATGCGCGTCGGCGCGGGGGATGGGACAAGCGTCGTCGCCACCAGCCAGGCGGCGGAGAAGATTTACCGCGCGGTGCAGGGCGCGGCGTTGATGGAAACCCGGCTGGAGGTGGGGGCCGCCGCCCGGCTCGACTGGCTGCCGCAGGAGACCATCCTGTTCCAGGGCGGGCGCTTCGGTCGCCGGCTGGAGGCGGATATCGCCGCCGACGGCACGTTGCTGATTGCCGAATCCATCGTCTTTGGCCGCACCGCGCGCGGGGAACGGGTAACCGAGGGCGGCTTCGCCGACCGCTGGCGCATCCGCCGCGCCGGACGGCTGATCTTCGCCGACGCGATCCGGCTGGACGGCGATATCGACGCGCTGCTCGACCGGCCGGCGCTGGGCGGCGGCGGCAAGGCCATCGCAGCGCTGCTCTACGTCGCCGCCGATTCGCATGCCCGCCTCGACGAGATGCGGGACGCCATCGCGCGGCATCCGCAGGTCGAGGGCGGGGCCAGCGCCTGGAACGGGTTTCTGCATCTGCGCCTGGTGTCGCGCACCGGCTTCGCGCTGCGCGCCGCACTGGTCGATCTGCTGCAAATTTTGCGCGGGCGGCCAATGCCCCGCGCCTGGATGTGCTGAGGGGGGAAACGATGAATCTGACGCCCAGGGAAAAGGACAAGCTGCTGATCGCCATGGCGGCCATCGTGGCCCGCAAGCGGCTGGAGCGCGGCGTGAAGCTGAATTATCCGGAGGCCATCGCCCTGGTCACCGACTTCGTGGTCGAGGGCGCGCGCGACGGCCGTTCCGTGGCCGAGCTGATGGAGGCCGGCGCGCATGTCGTCAGCCGCGCCCAGGTGATGGAGGGCGTGGCGGAGATGATCCACGACGTGCAGGTGGAAGCCACCTTCCCGGACGGCACCAAGCTGGTGACCGTCCATGAACCGATCCGCTGAGGAGGGCCGAAGATGATCCCAGGCGAAATCTTTCCCGCCGCCGGCGAGATCGAGGTGAATGCCGGCCGGCCGGTGACGCTGGTGACCGTCGCCAATACCGGCGACCGGCCGGTGCAGGTCGGCAGCCATTATCATTTCTTCGAGACCAACGCCGCCCTGTCCTTCGACCGGCCGGCGGCCTACGGCAAGCGGCTGGACATTCCGGCCGGCACGGCGGTGCGCTTCGAGCCGGGGCAGAGCCGCGAGGTGGCGCTGGTGCCGGTGGCCGGCGGCGAGACGATCTACGGCTTCAACCAGAAGGTCATGGGCAAGCTGAAGGGGACCGCGATGAAGGGGACAGGTCATGCCGGCTAGGATTTCGCGCGGCGCCTATGCCGATATGTTCGGCCCCACCGTAGGCGACAAGGTGCGGCTGGCCGATACCGACCTGATCGTCGAGGTGGAGAAGGATTTCACCATCTACGGCGAGGAGGTGAAGTTCGGCGGCGGCAAGGTGATCCGCGACGGCATGGGCCAGTCGCAGGTGACGCGCGAGGGCGGTGCCGTCGATACCGTCATCACCAACGCGCTGATCATCGACCATTGGGGCATCGTGAAAGCCGATGTGGGTTTGCGCGACGGGCGCATCGCCGGCATCGGCAAGGCCGGCAACCCGGATATCCAGCCGGGCGTGACCATCATCGTCGGCCCGACCACGGACGTGATCGCCGGCGAGGGCAAGATCCTGACCGCCGGCGGCATCGACAGCCATATCCACTTCATCTGCCCGCAGCAGATCGAGGAGGCGCTGATGAGCGGCGTCACCACCATGATCGGCGGCGGCACCGGCCCGTCCACCGGCACCAACGCGACGACCTGCACGCCGGGCGCCTGGCACATGGCGCGCATGCTGCAAGCCGCCGAGGCCTTCCCGATGAACCTGGCCTTCGCCGGCAAGGGCAACGCAGCCCTGCCCGCGGCGCTGGTGGAGCAGGTGAAGGCCGGCGCTATGGCGCTGAAGCTGCACGAGGATTGGGGCACCACGCCCGCCGCCATCGATTGCTGCCTGTCGGTCGCCGACGCGCTCGACGTGCAGGTGATGATCCACACCGACACGCTGAACGAATCCGGCTTCGTCGAGGATACGGTGGGGGCCTTCAAGGGCCGTACCATCCACGCCTTCCACACCGAGGGGGCGGGCGGTGGCCATGCGCCGGACATTCTGACGGTCTGCGGCCTGCCGAACGTCATCCCGTCCTCGACCAACCCGACGCGGCCCTACACCGTCAATACGCTGGATGAGCATCTCGACATGCTGATGGTGTGCCATCATCTGGATCCCAGCATCCCCGAGGATGTCGCCTTCGCGGAAAGCCGCATCCGGCGCGAGACCATCGCGGCGGAGGATATCCTGCACGATATGGGCGCGCTCTCCATCATCGCCTCGGACAGCCAGGCGATGGGCCGGGTGGGCGAGGTGTTGATCCGCACCTTCCAGACCGCGCACAAGATGCGGGTGCAGCGCGGAAGGCTGGCGCAGGAGACCGGCGAGAACGACAATTTCCGGGTGAAGCGCTACATCGCCAAGGTCACCATCAACGCCGCCATCGCGCATGGCATGAGCGCGCATATCGGTTCCGTCGAGGTCGGCAAGCTGGCCGATCTGGTGCTGTGGAACCCGGCCTTCTTCGGCGTGAAGCCCGATCTGGTGCTGAAGATGGGCAGCATCGCCGCCGCCCCGATGGGCGATCCCAACGCCTCTATCCCGACGCCGCAGCCGGTGCATTACCGGCCGATGTTCGCCTCCTATGGAAAGTCGCTGACCGAGAGTTCCGTCACCTTCGTCTCCAAGGCGGCGCTGGAGGACGGCATCGCCGAGCGGCTGGGCCTGTCGAAGACGCTGCTGGCGGTGGAGAATACCCGTGGCGGCATCTCCAAGGCCTCGATGATCCATAACGACTATCTGCCGAGGATCGAGGTCGATCCGGAAACCTATGAGGTGCGGGTGGATGGCGATATCGTCACCTGCGAACCCGCGACCTTGCTGCCGATGGCGCAGCGCTATTTCCTGTTCTGAGGATGTGATGGACCCGATCAAGCGCGCGACCCTGGTGCTGCCGGCCGGCGAATGGAATCCGGAGAAGCGGCTGGGCGGGGTGACGCTGGATTTCGACCGGCGCAGCCGCCGGCGCATCGCGCTGACCACCGACGAGGGCATGGATTTCCTGCTGGACCTGTCGGAGCCACGGCATCTGCGCCAGGGCGACGGCCTCGCCCTGAAGGATGGCGTGGTCGAGGTGCTGGCGGCCCCCGAGGAACTGCTGGAGCTGCGCTGTGCCGATACGCATGCGCTGATCCGGCTGGCCTGGCATATCGGCAACCGGCATATCCCGGCGGCGCTGAGCGGCGATGCCATCCTGATCCGGGCCGACCATGTGCTGGCCGACATGGCCGAGCGGCTGGGGGCGGCGGTGACCAGCGTGGAAAAGCCGTTCGACCCGGAAGGCGGGGCCTATGCCGACGTGCCGACCGGCGGCGGGCACTCGCACGGCCATTCGCATGGACATGGCCATGGCCACCACCACCACTGAGGCGGCGCTCTACCGGCTGATGACCTGGCTGACGCCGTCCTTCCCGGTCGGCGCGTTTTCCTACAGCCACGGTCTGGAATGGGCGGTGGAGGCCGGCGACATACGCGACCTCGACAGCCTGACCGGCTGGCTGGCGGACCTGCTGGCCCAGGGCAGCGGCCGCAACGATGCGATCCTGCTGGCCGAGGCCTGGCGCGCGGCCAGCGCCGGCGACTGGGACCGGCTGGCCGAGGCGTGCGCATTGGGGCTGGCGCTGTCGCCCTCGCAGGAGCGTCATCTGGAAACCGTCATGCAGGGCCGCAGCTTCGCTTCCGCCATCGCCGCCTCCTGGCCGTGCGCGGCCATCGACAGGCTGCGCGAACGGGCGGACACGGCGATTGCCTATCCGGTCGCGGTCGGGGCGGCCGCGGCCGGCCATGGCCTTCCACTGGACTCAACATTGGCCGCCTATCTGCATGGCTTCATCGCCAACCTGGTCTCCGCCGGCGTGCGGCTGGTGCCGCTGGGTCAGACCGATGGCCAGCGGGCATTGGTGGCGCTGGAGGATGCGGTGGCGCGTGCCGCCCGGGAGGCCATCGTCGGCGATCTGGACGATCTGGGCGCGGCGATGTTCCGCGCCGATATCGGCTCGATGAAACACGAAACCCAATATACGAGGCTGTTCCGCTCATGACCCGATCCCCCAACGGACCCCTGCGCGTCGGCATCGGCGGGCCGGTCGGCTCCGGCAAGACGGCGCTGATGGAGGCGCTGTGCAAAAGCTTCCGCAGCGTCTACGACATCTGCGCCATCACCAACGACATCTACACCAAGGAGGACGCGCTGATCCTGAACCGGGCCGGCGCGCTGCCGACCGAGCGGATCCTGGGGGTGGAGACCGGCGGCTGCCCGCACACCGCGATCCGCGAGGACGCCTCGATCAACCTGGCCGCCGTGGCCGACATGAACGCGCAATTCCCGGCCCTCGACCTGATCCTGATCGAATCCGGCGGCGACAATCTCGCCGCCACCTTCAGCCCGGAGCTGGCGGATATCACGATCTACGTCATCGACGTGGCCGGCGGGGAGAAGATTCCGCGCAAGGGCGGGCCGGGCATCACCCGCTCCGACCTGCTGGTGATCAACAAGATCGACCTCGCCCCGCATGTCGGGGCCAATCTCGACGTCATGGACGCGGACACCAAGCGCATGCGCGGCGACAGGCCGTATGTCTTCACCAATCTCAAACAGGGGGTCGGCCTGCCGGTCGTCACTGCCTTCATCGAACGCGCCGGCGGGCTGACGCCGGCTTCACAGGGGGATTCCGCATGAACAAGAAGCATATTCTTCTCGCAGCATCGCTTACGCTCGCGGCCACACCGGCGCTGGCGCATACCGGGATCGGCGCGGTGCACGGGCTGGAACATGGTTTCCTGCATCCTTTGACCGGCCCGGATCATCTTCTGGCGATGATCGCCGTTGGGCTGTGGTCGGGCCAGCAGAGCGGTCGCACGGTATGGTTGTGGCCTGCCGCTTTCGTGGGGGCCCTGTTGGTCGGCGGACTGCTGGGCCTGGCCGGCGTCGAGATACCGGGCATGGAGCTGATGATCCTGGGCTCGGTGATCGTACTGGGCGGGCTGACGCTGTTCGGCGTCATCCTGCCGCGTTTGGCAGGCGTCGCCATCCTTGCCGCCTTCGCCGTCTCGCACGGCATGGCGCATGGGCTGGAGATGCCGGCCGATGGCGGCGGGGCCGCCTATTTCGCCGGTTTCGCCGTGGCCACGGCGCTGCTGCATCTGGCTGGCATCGGCATTGCGCTCATCGGCGCGCGGCAGGGGCGGCCGACCCTGGCGCGGGCATCCGGCGCGGCCTGCTGCGTTGCCGGGTTGGCGCTCGCCCTGGTTGGATAAATCAGTGCTATCGTAACCATATTTTCATTGACCCTGAGCTTTGGTTCAGCGTCTTATATACCTCGAAAGTAGTAGGGCTTTTGGGTTTAGGGGAGGGTAATGTGGCAACGGTACCAGGCGGTCTTTTCGACACCAGCACCAATCCGAATGTCGACGCAAGTCAGGGCGTTCTTATCTCCAGCTTTCTTGAGTCCCTCGGGATTTCCGAGAGCAGCATCACCCAGGTAACCGTCAGCACGACCGGCACCAACACGATCGACGATACGACGCCGACGAGTACCTTTAGCGTTGGCACCGGCCAAACGGTGAACGTTGTGCTGAGCGGCACCACGGGCAAGACGCTGATCGTGACAGGCTCGGGCAATGCCAGCATCGCGGGCAGCGCGGGCAGCGACAGCGTGCTGGGTGGCGCGGGATCGGACTCCATCACCGGCGGCGGCGGTGACGATCAAATTCGCGGCGGCGCGGGTGACGATGTTCTCTATGGCGGCGCTGGCAACGACGTTGTCTTCGGCAGAGAACTCGATCCCGCGGCGGACGGCGACGGCAATGTCGATCTGGAAGGCAATGTCGGCGACGACATCCTGGTCGGCGGGCTGGGCAACGACACGCTGCGCGGCGGCAAGGGCGCCGACTCCATCGAGGCGACGGCCGGCGATAATTCGGTGTTCGGCGGCAACGACAACGATACCATCCTGGGCGGCACCGGCAGCGATACGCTGCAGGGCAATGCCGGCGAGGACAGCATCACGGCGGGCGCCGGCAATACCGAGCTGCGCGGCGGCAAGGACAGCGACATCCTGATCGGCGGCGCCGGCGACGATACGCTCTATGCCGGCCAGGGCGTCGACCAGCTCACCGGTGGCGATGGCGACGACGTGTTCTCCTTCAAGGATGGCGACGGCGACAACACCATCACCGACTTCACGGCCGGCAACGACCGTATCTCGCTGGAAGGCTATGCCTTCGAGGATGTCAGCGTGGCCAATAACGACAATGGCGACGCGGTCGTCACCCTGCCGGACGGCACCACCATTACCCTGGCGGGCGTCGACGCGGCCGATGTGACCGGTGACTTCTTCCTGTAAGCCCTACTGGCGTTTCGTTAGATTACCCTAGTTACCCCATCCCGGAAGACGCCCGCAGAATAGCGGGCGTCTTTTGTTTTAAGCCTCTATATTTGCTGAAAATCCTGCCTGATCGACGTGGATTTTCCGGTATGCTGCGGTCAAGATGGCGGCAGGGAATAGCGGGGGATATCGATGAGTCGGGAATTGCCTGTCCTGCTCTTTACGCTGGGCGCGGGCGTCTATCTGGGGGTGCTTGCCGAAGCGCCCAGCCTGCCGGCCGGCGTTACGGTCGCGGTAAACAAGAAGCAGCCGGCGTTGCGCAGCCTGGTGCGCACAATCGTCGATGCGCGCGGCGGCAACAAGCGGCGCGGCTATCTGCTGTTCCAGACCAAGGGGGATGCGGCGGTCGAGCGGCTCACCGTGAGCGCCGGCGCGGCCAGCCTGATCTTGCTGCCGACCGGGCCGGCCCTGCCGCTGGCGGCGGCCGCGCGCGTCCTGCGCGGCAGCGACCTGCACAATCTGATCGCCTTCCTGCTGCGCGATGGCGGTCCCGGATTCGGCCTTTTGGTCCGCGGCAGCGGCTGCGCTGCATTGCGCGATCTGCTGCAAGCGGTCGCGACGGTGCGGTTGCCGGTTGGCTATCACGCCGATCTGGGGCAGGGGAAGCATTATGTCGAATATAGCCTGGAGATGCCCGATGAACGGCCGCTGACGGCGGTGTCCATCGGCGCGAACGGCGCGCGCCTCACCAAGTCACGGCCGATTGCGGTGGCGCGCGAGCGGGATGGCGCGACGCGGATGGGCGTGTTCCTGAACGCCGCCGAGACAGCGCCGGCCAAGGACGAGATCGTCGTGGTGCAGCAAGGCGATCAGGTCTCGCTGATCGGCTCCCCCATTCTGCGCGGGACGAGCTTGCGCGCCTTCCTGCGGCATTGCGGCGATTATACGCCCGCCGTGCGCCTGCAATTGCGCGAGCGGCTGGGCGCTCTGACCCCGCCGGGCGATGCGTTCGGTCCATCCTTCGCCTGGGTGCAGCGCCTGGAGGCTCGCCCGGCCCAGACCAGCGCGGTGCAGCGCGCGCCGTTCGGCGGCGGTATCGACCTGGCGATACCGTGCGGCAATGACGGCGTGTTCGTGAATGGCTGGCTGTGGGATCCGGCCGACAGCCTGCGGCGCTTCGAGTTGATCAGCCCGCGTGGGGAGCGTGCGCCGGTCGATACCGATGCGCTGCGCGTGAAGGCCGACAAGGTCGCCAAGCATTTTCAGGTGAACGGTCTGCCATCGCTCGTACGAGAGCCGGGTTTTGCCTGCTTCGTGCCGTTGAAGAAGGGGGCGGCGGATTGCCTGCAATTCCGCGCCGAGCTGGATTTCCATGGCGGGGTTTCGACCGATCTGCTGAGCCCGGTGAACCAGCTTAGCCCTCGCCAGGCGCGTGACGTGATCCTGCGCTTGGTGCCACGCGCGGCGCTGACGCCGGCTGTGCTGGAAAATGTGTTTTATCCGACGCTTGCACCCTTGCAACAGGCTTGCCTGGCCGGCAAGCGGGTCGAGCGGGTGGAAAGCTATGGCGTTCAGCCGGCCAAGCCGGCCGTCAGCGTGGTGGTGCCGCTCTATGGCCGCTACGAGTTCATCCGCGCGCAGATGCTGGCCTTCGCCTTCGATACGGCGATGGCGGCGGCGGAGCTGATCTATGTGCTCGACAAGCCGGAGGATGCGCCGAAGGTGGAGCCATTGATAAAGGGTCTGCACCTCACCTTCGGGGTGCCCTGCCGCCTGGCGATCAATGCGGAGAATTACGGCTATGCCGGCGCCAGCAATCTGGGCGCTGCGCTCGGCACGGCGAAGAAAATCCTGTTCCTGAATTCCGACGTGGTGCCGACCGAGCCCGGCTGGCTCGCCCGGATGACGGCTTTCTACGACGCCACGCCGGATATCGGCCTGCTGGGCCCGAAGCTGCTGTTCCCCGATGGCAGCCTGCAGCATGCCGGCCTGTATTTCCGCCGCGACCTGATGCCCTGGTGGGTGAACGCGGTCTATCACAAGGGTTATGCCGCCGATTGGCCGGCGGCGCAGGTCAGCCGCGCCGTGCCGGGCGTCACCGGGGCCTGCATGATGATTGCGCGGGATAAATATGAGGCGGTCGGTGGTATTGCGGAGAACTACATCGTCGGCGATTTCGAGGATTCCGACCTGGCCCTGCGCTGCCATGCGCAGGGCTGGTCAAGCTGGTATCAGGCCGATGTGGCGCTGATGCATGTCGAGCGCGCTTCCATCGAGGGGCACGAAATCTACGCCAAAACGCCCTGTGATGCGGTGAATGGCTGGCAGCAGACGCATCGCTGGGGCGATGCCATCGCCGCCGTGCAGGACAGCTTCGATCGTCCCGCCAAGCCGGCCCGGGCGAAACGCAAGGCGAGGCCGAAAACGGTCGATCTGCCCCGTCGCGAGGTGGCGTGATGCGTATCCTGCAGATTGCCCCCTCCTTCCCTGACTTGCAGGCCGGCGGCACCGAATTGTGCGCCCGCAGCCTGAATCTGGCGCTGAACCGGCGCAAGAACACTCAGTCGCACCTTCTGGCTTGCGTGCCGGCCTGGCAATTGCCGGCGGCGCCGGGAACCGCCTTTCTGTCGCCGACCGGCCGGGCGCACGAAACCGGCATCGCGGTTGCGCATTTCGACCAGTTTTATCTGTCGCAGCCGGATTCCTTCGGCGTGCTCGATGCCTTCCGCAGCTTCCTGGTGGATTACGCGCCGGACGAGGTGCATTTCCACCATCTGCTCTATCTCGGCGTCGAGGGCGTCGCCATCGCCCGGCGCGCGTTGCCCAAGGCCCGGCTGCGCATGACGCTGCACGATTACTATCCGATCTGCCCGCAGGACGGCGTGATGACCGACAAGGCGGACGGCACGCCCGATCTGCGGACCGATCGCGTCTCCGCCCGGCGGCGCTATGGCGGGGCGGTCGGGCTGGACAAGTTCGCGCTGCGCGAGGCCACCATCAAGCAGGCCTTCGGGCTGATCGACGAGTTTGTCGCGCCCAGCCGGTTCCTGCGCGACCGCTATGTCGATTGGGGGTTGCCGGCGGCGAAGATCGTCCACCGCCCGAACGCCCTGCCGGAGGGCTGGGCCGAAATAGCACCCTTGCCCGCGCGCCCGCGCGCGGAGGGCATGCCGGTGGTGTTCGGCTTCTTCGGCAACGTCATGCCGCATAAGGGGGTGCATCTGCTGCTGGAAGCCGCCCTGCTGCTGAAGGAGACGGGGGAGACCGGGTTCCGCATCGCCGTGTATGGCGGCGACCGTCACGCGCCGGAAGCTTATCGCACCCGGCTGGACGGGCTGGCCAAGCAGCTCGGGCCGCTCTGCACCCGTTTCGGCGCTTATCGGCCGGAGGAATTATACAGGCTGCTGGCCGATGTGGACGATGTGGTGGTGCCCTCGGTCTGGTGGGAGAACGATCCGCTGATCGTGCGCCAGGCCGCCGCCGCCGGCCGGCCGGTGCTCTATGCCGATCTCGGCGGGCTGGCCGAGGCTGGCGCACAGAGCGGCGGCCTGCCATTCGCCGCGCGCAACCCCGCCGCCCTGGCCGATCTGATGCGGCTGCGGTTGCGGGCGGTTTCCGCTGCGGCGGCGGCGTGAGGCGATGAACGCGCAACCCTCGCCACCGGCCGCCAGCCCGACCCGGGAGGCTATCGAGGCGCTGTGCGCCACGGTCGATCTGCCGCGCCCGCCGGACAGTCTGCACAATGTCGGCGATGGCGATTTCGACAGCATCGGCCGGGAATTCGTCTGGCATCTGGTGCATCGCGCCGGGTTGCGGCCGCGGGATCGGGTGCTCGATATCGGCTGCGGCGTCGGCCGTCTGGCGCTGCCGCTGACCGCCTATCTGGCGCCCGGCCCGCTGGCCTATCGCGGCTTCGACGTGTCGGCGCCGGCCATCGCCTGGTGCGCGGCGACCATCGGCGCCGCCTGCCCCGGCTTCAGCTTCTCCCGCCTCGATTTGCGCCATCCGCTCTATAACCCTTCCGGCGCGGTCGATCCGGCGACGACGGATTTTCCGGCCGAGGATGGCAGCGTCGACGTGGCGGCGGCGATCTCTGTCTTCACCCATCTGCCGCCGCCGGTGATCCAGCATTATCTGTGCGAAGTGCGGCGCGTGCTTGCCGCCGGCGGGCGGTTCTTCTGCACCGCCTTCCTGCTAACGCCGGCGGCGCGCCGCCAGCTTGAGGCGGGGGAGGGGCCGCTGCCGTTCCGCGCCGCCGATACCGGCCAGTGGCAGGAGGCCTATCCGGACTATCCCGGCGCGGCCACCGCCGTCGATCCGGCCTGGTTCGAAGCCGCCGCCGCCGCCGCCGGCTTACGCCTGGCCGCCCCCATCCTGCCCGGTAGCTGGCCCGGTGCGGCGCCGGGCGAAAGCTTCCAGGATATTTGCCTTCTGGAAGCAGCCTAGGACGATGCCGATGCCCCGTTCCGCCGACTTGCCCGCCGACCTGCCCGCCGCTAACGGCACGGCCTCCGGCAACACAGAACCGACGGTGCTGGGCTGCGTCGATGCCATTGATGGCGACCGGCTGTTCGGCTGGGCCTGGATGCCCGACCGGGCGGAGCATCGCGTGTCGCTGCGTATTCTGCTCGACGGCAAGGAAGCGGCCCGGCTGACGGCAGACCAGTCGCGCGCCGACCTGCTGCAGCATAATATCGGCGATGGCAGCCACGCCTTCGAGTATCGCGATCCGACGGGCAAGCCGCTGCTCGGCCGCACGCTGTCGGTGTTGCCGGAAGGCACGACGGAAGGCCTGCCGATCATCGGCCAGGCGGCCTCCGCCACCAATATCGTCAATCTGTTCGAACGTCTTATCCAGCTTGAAAAGGCCATCGTGAAAGTCGCCGGTAGCACCCGCGCCTCGACGACCCCGGATGGCAAGCTGTCGGACGTGACGGCGGAGCTGGAGCGGTTGAGCCGCGATATCCGGGCGCATGACGGCGCGCTGCTGCGGCTGGACGAGACCGGCAACCGCATGCTGACCGACCAGGATATGACGCTGCTGGAAGCGCGGATGCGGCGATCCTTCTTCTTCTACATGGCGTTCACCTGGGTCGCGGTGGCGCTGGGCTTCGCCGCCGGCATCGGCTTCGCCGCCGCCTCTTCCGGCGGGTGGCCGGCGATCTTCTCCCGCATCGCCGGGTGGTTCGCCGCATAGCAGGCCCGTTCCATCGTCTGCAACCTTTCGCCCGGCGGGGGGTTACCTAAAGGACGATACGCATAACGGGGCGAGCCATTGTCGGGCGGCGTAGACAGCAATCCATACGGGCTTTCAGGACAGGTGGCGCTGGTCACCGGCGCCACATCCGGCATCGGGCGGCAGACGGCCATCGCGCTGGCCGGCGCGGGTGCTGCGGTGGCGGTCAATTATCGCGATGGCTCCAGGCAGGATGCCGAGGCGGTCTGTGCCGACATCGCGGCGGCGGGCGGCACCGCCATGCCGGTCCATGCCGATGTGCGCGAGGAAGCCCAGGTCGATTCCATGGTCGCCGAGACGGTCGCGCATTTCGGCACGCTGCATATCCTTGTCGCCAATGCCGGGCTGGAGCGACCCGCGCCCTTCCAGGATATGAGCCTGGAGGATTGGCGCATGGTGATCGACGTTAACCTGACCGGCCAATTCCTGTGCACCCGCGCGGCGATCCGCGAGTTCCTGAGGCGCGGCATGCAGCCGGATATCTCCCACGCGCTTGGCAAGATCGTCTGCATGAGTTCCGTGCATCAGCGCATCCCCTGGGCCTTCGCCGCCAATTACGCGGCCTCGAAGGGCGGGGTGGCACTGCTGATGCAGTCCCTGGCGCAGGAATTCGCGCCCAGCCGCATCCGGGTGAACGCCATCGCGCCGGGCGCCATCCGCACCCCGATCAACCGTAAGGCCTGGGAGACCGACGCCGCCATGCAAGAGCTGCTGACGCTGATGCCTTATGGCAGGATCGGCGAGACATCGGACATCGCCAATGCGGTGCTGTGGCTCGCCTCCGACCTGTCCGACTATATGACCGGGGAGACGCTGTTCGTCGATGGCGGCATGTCGCTCTATCCGTCGTTCCGGGGGGCGGGATGAGCCGGTTGATCGAGGATTACGGGCTGATCGGCAACATGGTCACCTCGGCCCTGGTCGGGCGGGACGGGTCCATCGACTGGCTGTGCGTGCCGCGCTTCGATTCCGACGCCTGTTTCGCCGCCCTGCTGGGCACGCCGGAAAATGGACGCTGGCGTCTCTATCCAACGGCGCCGGTGCGGCGCACGCGACGGCGCTACCTGCCGGGCACGGCGGTGCTGGAGACGGTGTTCGAGACCGACGACGGGGCGGTCGCGCTGATCGATTTCATGCCGCCCAACGCCACCGAGCATCGCGGCGAGCTTATCCGCATCGTGCGCGGCCTGTCCGGCCGGGTCGAGATGGGCATGGAATTCGCGCTGCGCTTCGGCTATGGCCGCACGGTGCCCTGGGTGCGTCGGCGCGATTACGGCCTGTGCGCCGTCGCCGGGCCGGATGCCTGCGATCTGGTGACCCCGGTGCCGCTGCAGGGCAAGGACATGATGACGGTCGCCCGCTTCACCGTGGGCAAGGGCGAATCGGCCCCTTTCACCATGGCCTATTACCCGTCGCAGAGCGAACCGCGCTTCATCGAGGACCGCTCCATCGTGCTCGATCGCACCGTCCGCTGGTGGCGCGACTGGGTTGGCCGCTCGACCCTGCCGGAGGGCGGGAAGGAGGAATGGCGCGATGCGCTGATCCGCTCCCTGATTACCTTGAAGGCGATGACCTATCACCCGTCCGGCGGTATCGTCGCGGCTCCCACCACCTCGCTGCCCGAGCATATCGGCGGGGTGCGCAACTGGGATTACCGCTTCTGCTGGATCAGGGATGCCACGCTGACGGTCTATGCGCTGGTCAATTCCGGCCATTTCGAGGAGGCCGACGCCTTTCGCCTGTGGTTGATGCGCGCCGCCGCCGGCGATCCGGCGCAGATGCAGATCATGTATGGGCTGGGCGGCGAACGGCGGCTGACCGAATCGGAGATTACCTGGCTGCCCGGCTATGAGAACAGCCGCCCGGTGCGCATCGGCAATGGCGCGCACGAGCAGCTTCAACTCGATGTCTATGGCGAGCTGATCGACGCTCTGCACGCCGCCCGGCAGTCGCATCTGGGCAGCTTTCAGGCCGCCTGGCAGTTTCAATGCACCCTGCTGACGGCGCTGGAGAAGCTGTGGCGCAAGCCCGATGCCGGCATCTGGGAGGTGCGCGGCGCTGCCCGGCATTTCACCTATTCGAAGATGATGGCGTGGGTCGCCTTCGACCGCGGCATCCAGGCGGTCGAGCAATACAGGCTGGATGGGCCGGTGGCCCGGTGGCGCGCGGTGCGGGCGGAGATCAGGGCCGATATCGAGGAGAAGGCCTACGATGCCAAGCGCAACTGCTTCGTGCAATCTTACGGATCGCACAGTCTGGACGCCTCGCTGCTGCTGATGGCGGAGACCGGCTTCCTGGATCCGGCGGACCCGCGCTTTCGCGGCACGGTGGAAGCCATCGAGCAGGATTTGATGGAAGACGGCTTCGTGCTGCGCTACCGCCCCGAGGATACCGACGATGGCCTGGCCGGGGAGGAAGGCAGCTTCGTGCTGTGCAGCTTCTGGCTGGTCAACGCCTATGTGCTGCTGAAACGCTATGACGACGCCTCGGCGCTGTTCGAGCGGCTGCTGGGGATCGCCAACGATCTGGGATTGCTGGCCGAGCAATATGACCCGAAGGCAAAACGGCAGCTCGGCAACTTCCCGCAGGCCTTCTCCCATATCGGGCTGATCACCGCCGCGCAGAATCTGCTACAGGCCGCCGGGCCGGCCGAACAGCGCGCCAGCCGCGACGATGCCGGCGCCGCCCCAGTCGCCAATGACCGCGCGGCGGCCGCACCGTCGGAATAGCCGTTGAGCGCTTCCCCCTGTATGAGCCGTCCCCCGTGTCCTTCGAGACGCCGC
>NZ_LPXN01000113.1 GCF_001618175.1 Oceanibaculum pacificum
GGCCGGGGGTGACGGTGGGAGTAGGGGGGCAGCAAAGAGAATGGCGATGCTTCGGGGGCAGCGGGGCAGCGGCGTGGCTGTATCGGCACGCACCGCCCTGCGCGGAACCCCGCGTTACTCGCCGCCGGTGTCGGCGACCAGGCCGGCCTTCTCGATGCCGGCGAGGGCGCACAGCTCGTCATTCTCCGACACGTCGCCGGTGACGCCGACCGCGCCCAGGATGCGGCCATCCTTGTTCTTGATGATGACGCCGCCGGGCAGCGGCACGAAATTGCCGTCCGACATGGCGGTCAGCGAGTTGAACAAAGCCGGCATCTTCGCCGCCCGGCGCGCCAGCTCGCGCCCGCCGAAACCGAAGCCCAGCGTCGCCGCCGCCTTGCCCATCGCCACCTGCTGGCGTAGCAGGCTGCACCCATCCTCGCGCTTCAGCACCTTCATATGGCCGCCGGCGTCCAGCACCACCACGGTCAGCGGCGCGAACTTCATCTCGCGGCCCTTGCGAAGCGTCTCGTCGGCGATGATCGAAGCGGCTTCGAGCGTCAGATCCAGCATTGGTTCCCTCCAGATTATTTGTTAGCCGGTAATACCACTCGTCGGCGGTTATAAAGCCTGCCGGCCGGATCGGCAACGCAGGAGGGGAATCACTCCTCCAGGCTGGTGTAATCCAGCGCCTGGCTCAGGTGGCGGCGCAGCAGCGCCTCGGCCCAGGCGCGGTCGCCGCTGGCGATGGCGTCCAGGATGGCCAGATGCTCGCGGCAGGATTGCTCCAGCCGGGCCTTGCTGAGGGCGCTGAACTCGGCATATTCCAGCATGCGGCGCAGATGGTTCTGCCGGCGGATCGCCTGGAGGTAGAAGCGGTTGCCGGACAGCGAGGCCAGCCCCTCGTGAAACGCCGAATTGGTGTCGAACCATTGCGCCGGGGTGACGTCGCAGGGGGCCGCCAGAATCGCCTCGTGCCGCCGGCGCAGGCCGGCCAGGATTTCGGGATCGGCGACGAAGCCGCGGGCGCGCAGCGCCGCGCATTCCACGGTGATGCGGAATTCGTAGGATTCCTCGTAGGCGGCGTCGCTCTCCAGCGCCTCGACGAAGCGCCAGCCATGGCCGCGCTGCCGCTCGATCAACCCTTCGCCGGTCAGGCGGGCCAGCACGCGGGCCAGGACAGCGCGGGAAATGCCGTAGCGCTCCGCCAGCTCCGCCTCGGTCACCTCGCTGCCCAGATGGCCGGAGGCGCGGTCGCGCAGCAACCGGTCATGCGCCAGGTCGGCGCGCGATTCCGGCAGGTCCACCGGTTGCGCGCCATTCTCCGGCAGCCGCGCCACGATGAAGCCGCGGCCATGCTGGGAGAGCAGATAGCCCTGCGCCTCCAGGAATTTCATCGCCGTGCGCACCGGCGAGCGCGACACGCCGAGCTGCCGGGCCACGCGCTGCTCCGGCAGGCGGCTGCCGATGGCGGGGCGCTCCTGATCCAGCATCGCGATCAGCCGGCCGACAATCTCCGCCTGCAGATCGCTGCGGGGGGCGTCAAGCGCTTGATCCTGCTCCATTTCGGTGTCCTGAGCTGATTGATCGGCTGTATAATTTCATTTCGTAATGCCGGCATTCATCAGAATCATCTGGACAATAGTGTCTTTTGGAGAAACAAAATACACAAATTCGTCATTTGGATGGTCCCGATGGTCTATGAAGCTTTCCCGCTGATCGAAGTTTCCGGCAGCCCCCGCGCGCGCGGTCAATCCTATGGCGCGCAGGCGGCCGGACGCATCCATAAAGGTGCCGGGCATTATGTCGAGCAGATTCGCAAGATGGGGCTGACCCAGGCCGACATGGCGAAGCTGATCGCCGCCTTCCTGCCGACCGTGGAGAAGTTCGATCCCGCCTATGCCGAGGAGATGGCCGGCATCGCCGAGGGGGCGAAGATCGATGTCGAGGCGATCCTGCTTTTGAATTGCCGCACCGAGATATTGCAGCTCGCCCGCCGCCATGCCGGCCTGCTGGACGAGCCGGATGGCTGCACCGGGGCGGTGATCCTGCCGGAGGCGAGCCTGAATGGCGAGCTGATCCACGGCCAGAACTGGGACTGGAAGGCCGAATGCGTGGAGACCGCCGTGGTCTTGCGCATCCGCCGCGAGGACGGGCCGGACCTGCTGACCTTCACCGAGGCGGGCGCGCTGGCCCGCGCCGGCTTCAACGCGACCGGCGTGGCGATCACCGCGAATTACCTGGAATCCGACCGCGACTACACCCAGGAAGGCATTCCGCTGCCGCTGATCCGCCGCAAGGTGCTGGAAAGCGAGCATCTGGCCGACGCCATTCGCTGCGTCGCCTGCACGCCGAAATCGGCCTCCAACAACATGATCCTCAGCGCCCGCGAAGGCTTCGCCATCGACATCGAATGCGCGCCGGACGAGGCCTTCACCATCCGCCCGGAGAACGGGCTGATCACCCACGCCAACCATTGGAACAGCCCGGTGGCGCTGTCCAAGCTGAAGGATTGCGGCACGCTGAGCACGCCGGAGAGCCATTACCGCGACTGGCGCGTGCGCCAGCATCTGGAGAAAAAGCTGGGCAAGCTGACCGTGGACGATCTGCGCGAGGCGTTCTTCGACGATTTCCTGTCGCCCTATTCGGTCTGCCGCCCGCCGCGCCCGTCGCATGCCGGCAATATCAGCTCGACCGTGGCGATGATCCTGATGCGCCCGGCGGCCGGAATCATGGAAGTCGCCCCGATGCCGGCGCGCAACCGCACTTTCACCACCTACACGCTGGAGACGGCCGAACGCCGCTCGCAGCCGGAACTGAACGCGGCCGAATAACCGCGTCGTCGCACTCTCAACAGGAGGCAGGGAACATGAAGGCTTCAAACTGGGCGTATGGGCTGGCCGTCGGCGCGGCCCTGCTGGGCGGCGCAACCGCCGCTTCGGCGCAAAGCATGGCGCGGGTGTCGATCAATGCCGATATCCGCTCCACCTATCCGGGCGTGAACCGCGATTCCAACACCGACGGCGTGATCCACCACATCGTCGAGGGGCTGGTCGCCTTCAAGGAGGATAGCTCGGTCGCCCCCATGCTGGCGGAGAAGATCGAGACCTCGGCCGATGGCCTGACCTACACCTTCACCCTGCGCGAGGGGCTGAAATTCCACAATGGCGCCCCGGTGACGGCCGACGACGTGCTGTTCAGCTGGTCGAAATACATGAACCCGGAGACGAAATGGCGCTGCCATTCGGATTTCTCCAAGGGCAACAGCGAGGTGGTTTCGCTGGACAAGGTCGACGACCGCACCGTGGCCTTCAAGCTGAAGCAGCCCAGCGCCCTGTTCCTGGGCCTGCTGGCGCGCATCGATTGCGGCAGCGCCGGCATCCTGCACAAGGACAGCTTCGCCGCCGACGGCAGCTTCGTGAAGCCCATCGGCACCGGCCCCTATATGCTGGCGGACTGGAAGAAGGGCGAATATGTCGAGCTGGCGAAGTTCGACGGCTATGCCTCCCGCACGGAAAAGCGCGATGGCTATGCCGGCGCGCGCAAGGCCAGCATCGACACGGTGCGCTTCGTCATCATCCCGGACCGCTCGGCCGCCAAGGCGGCGCTCTATAGCGGCTCCATCGAGGTGCTGTCCGACCTGGATGTGAACGATCTGAAGGAGACCAAGGCGCGCAAGGGCATCAAGGTCGACATCGCCGAGACGATGGGCCTGTCCGGCATCCTGATGCAGACCAAGGATCCGCTGCTGTCGAATGTGAAGATGCGTCTGGCGATCGCCCATGCGGTCGACACCGCGGCCATCGTCGACGCGGTGACGCTGGGCACGGCGAAGCCGAACAATTCGCCGATCCCCTCGGTCAGCGCCTATTACGGCAAGCCGCAGGGCGAGATGATCAAATACGATCCCGCCCTGGCCAGGAAGCTCGCCGCCGAGGCCGGCTACAAGGGCGAGCCGATCAAGATGATCACCAACAAGCGCTATCAGCCCTCGTTCGATTCGGCCGTCTTCATCCAGGCGATGGCGAAGGAGGCCGGCATCAATATCGAGCTGGAGGTGATCGAGTGGGCGACGCAGCTCGATATGTACACCAAGGGCGACTACCAGATGATGTCGTTCCTCTATTCGGCGCGTCTCGACCCGTCCCTCAGCTTCGACATGTTCGCCGGTCCGAAGGCCACCCAGCCGCGCAAAGTGTGGGACAATCCGGCGGCCCAGACGCTGATCGAGCAGTCGATGACCATTTCCGATACCGAAAAGCGGAAAGAAATCTTCAATAAACTGGAATCCATGTTCCGCCAGGACATGCCGATGCTGGTGCTCTACAACGGCGCCGACATCGCCGCCTATTCGGACAAGCTGGAGGGCTACAACGCCTGGATGGCCGGCCAGCCGCGCCTCTGGGGCGTGACGCTGAAGCAGTAGCTTAGCCGGGCCGCACGGGGCAGGGGACGGGTTCATGGGGCGCTATCTTCTCGGCAGGCTGCTGACGACGATACCGACGCTGCTGCTCGTCTCCTTCTCGGTCTTCGTCCTGATTCGCCTGGTGCCGGGCGATCCCATCGTGCTGATGCTGGGCGACGCCGCCGATGCCGAGACGGTGCGCGGCATTCGCGAGGCCTATGGCCTTGAGGAGCCGATCTATGTGCAGTTCGGCCTCTGGCTTTTGAAGGCGATTTCCGGCGATCTCGGCCATTCGATCTCGAACGGCGCGGCGGTCGCCCCGCTGATCCTGGACCGGTTCCAGGTCAGCGCCTCCATCGTGCTGATCGCGGTGCTGGTGGCGGCCTCCATCTCGGTGCCGCTGGGCATGATCGCGGCCTGGCGGCAGAACAGCCTGACCGACATTCTGGTGGTCGGCGGCGCCACGCTGCTGCTCTCGCTGCCCAGCTTCTGGCTGGGGTTGCTGCTGCTCCTGCTGTTCGGCCTGAAGCTGGGCTGGGTGCCGGTGGTCGGCTATGTCTCCTTCGCCGAGAATTGGCAGGGCGCGCTGACCTACATCCTGCTGCCGACCGTCACCCTGATCCTGATCGAGATCGGCGTCGTCACCCGCATGGCGCGGGCCAGCACGGTCGAGGTGCTGCGGCTGGAATATATCACCCACGCCCGCGCCAAGGGCGTCTCCGAAGCCTCGGTGCTGATGCGCCACGCGCTGCCCAACGCCTTCGCGCCGACCTGGACGCTGCTGGGTCTCGTGCTGGGCAACCTGCTGGGCGGCATCGCCGTGGTGGAGACGGTGTTCACCCTGCCGGGGCTGGGGCGGCTGCTGGTCGACGCCATCTTCGCGCGCGATTATCCGATCATCCAGGGCTGCATGCTGTTCACCGCCTTCCTCTATGTGATCGTCAATCTGCTGGTCGATCTGTGCTACCCGCTGTTCGATCCAAGGGTGATGGCGGAATGACCGGTCTGCGTTTCTCCTGGCGGCGCGCCAATGCGGTGATCGGCGGCGCGCTCCTGGCGGTCATCCTGTTCGCCGCCGCCATCGCTGTGGTGTGGACGCCGTTCGACCCGCTCGGCATCAATCTGCGCGCCCGCTACGCGCCGCCCTCCTGGCTGCGGCCGTTCGGTGCCGACGAATTCGGCCGCGACGTGTTGAGCCGGGCGATGGCCGGGGCGCTGACCAGCACCTCCGTGGCACTGCTGACCGTCGCCTTCGCGGTGATCTGTGGCACCGCGCTGGGCCTGGTGACCGGCTATCTGCGCGGCTGGACCGACCGGGCGATCATGATGGTGAATGACGCGCTGCTGGCCTTTCCCGGCATCCTGCTGGCGCTGGGGCTGATGGCGGTGATCGGGCCGAACCGCTACGGCATTGTGCTCGCCCTCGGCATCGCCTACACGCCCTCGGTCGTGCGCGTGGTGCGCGGAACGGTGCTGTCGATCCGCGAGCGCGAATATGTCGAGGCCTCGCGCGTGCTCGGCAATGGCGAGATTTACACCATGCTGCGACATGTGCTGCCGAACGCCTTCGCGCCGCTGGCCGTGCTGGCGACCAGCATGTTCGGCTGGGTGATCCTGTCGGAAAGCGCGCTTTCCTTCCTCGGCCTCGGCGTGCCGCCGCCAGCCCCGACCTGGGGCAACATGCTGGCCGCCGCCCGACCCTATCTGGAAAGCGCGCCCTGGCTGGGTATCACGCCCGGATTGTGCATCGCCGCCACCCTGCTGGGAATCAATCTGCTGGGCGACGCCCTGCGCGACAAGCTCGACCCCCGGATGGCCGGCTGATGAGCGCGATCCTCGATATTGCGGGCCTGAAGATCGGCGTACCTGAGGGGCCGCTGGTGGTCGATGACGTGTCGCTCTCCGTCCAGGCCGGCGAGGTGGTGGCCGTGGTCGGCGAAAGCGGCAGCGGCAAGACGATGGTCGCGCGCTCCATCCTGGGGCTGCTGCCGCCGGGGCTGGTGCGCGGCGAGGGCGCTATCCGCTTCAAGGGCGAGAGCATCGAGGCTGCCCCCTGGAAGCGGATGCGGGCGCTGCGCGGCGGCGAGATCGGCATGGTGTTCCAGGAGCCCATGGTGTCGCTGAACCCTGCCATCCGCATCGGCAGGCAGATGGAGGAGGGGCTGGCGATTCACCGCCCGAAGATGGGCCGGGAGGAACGCCGCTGCCTCTGCGCCGACATGCTGCGCCGCGTCGGCATCGAGGATGCCGAACGCTGCCTGATGGCCTTCCCGCACGAATTTTCCGGCGGCATGCGCCAGCGCGTGATGATCGCCATGGCGCTGGCCTGCCGACCGAAGCTGCTGATCGCCGACGAGCCGACCACCGCGCTGGACAGCCTGACCCAGCGCGAAGTGCTCGACCTGATGGTCGGTCTCACCCGCGAGATGGGCACCGCCGTGCTGCTGATCACCCACGATCTCGGCGTGGTGGCGCGCTACAGCCAGCGCTGCGTGGTGCTGGAGAAGGGCAAGCTGGTCGAAGCCGGCGCCACCGCGCAGATCATCGGCAACCCGCAGCACCCCTATACCCAGCGCCTGATCGACGCGATTCCCCGGCCAGAGCCGCATGGCGGCGACCAGGCGACCGGCGCGCCGATCCTGGCGGTCGAGAATATCGCGGTCAGCTTCACCCGGCGCGGCGGGCTGTTCGGCCGGTCCAGCCAGATGCAGGCGCTGAAGGGCGTCAGCCTGGAGGTGCGGCCGGGCGAGACGGTCGCTGTCGTCGGCGGCAGCGGTTCGGGCAAGACGACGCTGGGGCGCACCATCCTGCAATTGGTGAAGCCGTCCGGCGGCGGCATCGCATTCCGGGGCGAGCCGCTGCTGACGGCCGATCGGGCGGCGCTGCATCGCTTCCGCATGAACTGCCAGCTGATCTCGCAGGACCCGTATTCCTCGCTCGATCCGCGGATGCGCGTCGGCGCCATCGTGGAGGAGGCGCTGCGCCTGCTGCCCGCGCTGTCGCCGGCGGAGAAGCAGGCGCGCGTGACCGATGCGCTGGCCGAGGTGGGGCTGTCGGGCTATGAGCGGCGATTCCCGCACCAGCTTTCCGGCGGCCAGCGCCAGCGCGTCGCCATCGCCCGCGCCTTGATCCGCGAACCGGCGCTGGTGATCGCCGACGAGCCGATCAGCGCCCTCGACATGACGATCCAGAAGCAGATTCTGGATTTGCTGGGCCAGTTGCAGCGCCAGCGCGGCTTTTCCTGCCTGTTCATCTCGCACGATCTGGCGGCGGTGCGGCAGATCGCGTCGCGCGTCATCGTCATGCAGGAAGGGCTGATCGTGGAGCAGGGCGAGACCGAGGCGGTGTTCGGCCGGCCGCGGCATCCCTATACGCGGGCGCTGATGGAAGCCTCGCCGGCCCTGGCGCTGAGCAGCCGGACGCTGGACTTCGCCGAGGCGTCAACGCGTTAGAAGTAGCGGTCGATGAAGGGGATGATCCGCACGATATCGCCCTCTCGCCGCGCCGCGTCGTGCGGTGGGCGCACCAGCAGGCATTGCGCCTGGGTCAGCAGGGAGAATTGCGAGCTGTCCTGCTTGCCGAAGGGGGTCGCCACCGGCAGCCCCTCGGCATCCTCGGTCAGCGTGGCCCGCAGATAATCCTGCCGGCGGTCGTTCGGTTTCAGGTCGCGCCCCAGGCGGGCCGGGCGCGTGGCCGGCGCTTCGGCCTTGCGGCCCAGCAGCTTCTGCATCGCCGGCCCCAGGAACAGCAGCGCGCAGACCATGGAGGAGACCGGGTTGCCCGGCAGGCCCAGCACTGGCGTGTCGCCCACGGTGCCGAACATCAGCGGCTTGCCGGGGCGCATGGCGATCTTCCAGAAATCCAGCTTGCCGGTTTCGCCCAGCACGGTCTGGATCAGGTCGTGATCGCCAACCGAGGCCCCGCCGGTGGTGACCAGCAGGTCGGTGCCGCGCGCGCCGGCCAGCATGCGCTTCAGCCCGGCCATGTCGTCCGGCGCTATGCCCAGCACCACCGGCTCGCCGCCGGCCCCGCGCACATAGGCGGCGAGCGCCAGCGCGTTGGAGCTGACGATCTGGTCGCGCCCGATGGGGTCGCCCGGCCGCACGATCTCGTCGCCGGTCGCCAGGATGGCGATGCGCGGCCGGCGCATGACGCGCAGCCAGGGATGGTTCATCGCCGCCGCCAGCCCGATATCGCGCGCGGTCAGCAGCGTGCCGGCGGTCAGGCCGATATCGCCCTGCTTGAAGTCCAGCCCGGCGGCGCGGACGTAATTGCCGAGGGCAGGGGCCTCCTTCACCGTCACCCGGTCGCCTGCCGCCTCGGTATCCTCCTGGATGACGATGCTGTCGGCGCCGTCCGGCAAGGGCGCGCCGGTGAAGATGCGCACCGCCTGGCCGCTCTCCAGCAGGCCCAGGAAGCCGCGCCCGGCCGGGGCGGACCCAATCACCGTCAGGCTTGCCGGCACGCTGGCCACATCGGCCGCCTTCACCGCGTAGCCATCCATCGCCGAGACCGGCTTCGGCGGCTGGGTCACGCGGGCGGCGACATCCTGCGCCAGGACACGGCCCAGGGCGGCGTCGAGCGACACATCCTCCGCGTCCAGCGGCTGCAGGCCGGCCAGGATACGCTGGAGCGCGTCTTCGACGGGGATCATCAACCAGTCTCCCCTGGGGCCTCGTAAGTGCCGGATTTGCCGCCGGATTTATGGATCAGGCGGATATCGCCGATGCGCATGCCGCGATCCACCGCCTTGCACATGTCGTAGACGGTCAGCGCCGCGACACTGACGGCGGTCAGCGCCTCCATCTCCACGCCGGTGCGGCCGTTCAGCTTGCAGGTCGCCTCGATATCGACGGCGTTGCGCGCCGGATCGGCGGTCAGCTCGACTTTCACCGAGGTGAGGGCCAGCGGATGGCACAGCGGGATCAGGTCCGGCGTGCGCTTCGCGCCCATGATGCCGGCCAGCCGGGCGACAGACAGCACGTCGCCCTTTTTCACCCCGCCTTGCAGGATCAGCGCCAGGGTTTCCGGCTGCATATAGATGCTGCCGGTGGCGGTTGCCTTGCGCTCCGTCTCCGCCTTGTCGGAGACATCGACCATCACGGCCTTGCCCTCGGCGTCGAAATGGGTGAAGCCGCTCATCAGGCCGCCGCGCTCTCGCGCGCCAGCAGGGCCTTGGTGGCGGCGGCGACATCGGCCTGGCGCATCAGCGATTCGCCGATCAGGAAGCAGTGCGCACCGACGCGGGCCATGCGGGCAAGGTCGGCCGGGGTATAGAGGCCGCTTTCGGCGACCAGCATCTTGTCTGCCGGCACCCGCGCCGCAAGCTGCTCCGTTGTCGCAATATCGACGTTCAAGGTCTTGAGATTGCGGTTATTTACGCCGAGAAGTGGGGATTGCAGTTTCAGCGCCCGGTCCAATTCCTCGCCGTCATGCACCTCGACCAGCACATCCATGCCCAGCTCGACAGCGGCGGCTTCCAGCTCCGCAGCCTGGGCGTCGGACAGGGCGGCCATGATCAGCAGGATGCAATCCGCCCCCAGCGCCCGCGATTCCACGATCTGGTACGGCTCCAGCATGAAATCCTTGCGCAGGCAGGGCAGGTCGACCGCAGCGCGGGCGGCGAGCAGATATTCGTCCGTGCCCTGGAAATAAGGGGTATCGGTCAGCACCGACAGGCAGGATGCGCCGCCTTCGCGATAGGCCCGGGCCAGGCTCGGCGGGTCGAAATCGGCGCGGATCAGCCCCTTGCTGGGCGAGGCCTTCTTGATCTCCGCGATCAGACCGTAGCGGCCCTCGGCATTGGCCGCGCGCAGCGCCGTGACGAAGCCGCGCGGCGCCGTCGCCTGTTGCGCCGCCGCCTCGACCGCAGCCAGCGGCCGGGCCGCCTTGCAGGCCGCGATATGGTCGCGCTTGTCGGCGCAGATTTTCGCCAGAACGTCGCTCATGCCGCCTGATCCCGGTTGGTGATGGCGACCAGCCGCGCCAGCGCCGCCTTGGCCTTGCCCTGGTCCAGCGAGGTGGCCGCCAGCGCCGCTCCTTCGCGCAGATCGGCGGCCTTGCCGGCGACGATCAGCGCGGCGGCCGCGTTCAGCAGCACGATGTCGCGATAGGCCCCGGCCTCGCCCTCCAGCAGGCGGGTCAGCGCGGCGGCGTTGACCTCCGGGTCGCCGCCCTTGATGTCGGCCGGCCGCGCGATCGGCAGGCCGGCATCGCCCGGCGTCACCTGGAATTCGCTGAGCGCGCCGTCCTTCAGCGCCACCACATGGGTCGGGCCGGTGGTGGTCATCTCGTCCAGCCCGTCGGAACCGTTCACCACCCAGGCGTCGGTCGAGCCCAGATTGCGCAGCGCCTCGGCCATCGGCAGCAGGAAATCCTTGGAGAACACGCCGATGAGCTGGCGCTTCACCCCGGCCGGGCTGGAGAGCGGGCCCAGCAGATTGAAGATGGTGCGGGTGCCCAGCTCGATCCGGGTGCCGGCGACATGGCGGGTGGCGCCGTGATGGCGTGGGGCCATCAGGAAGCCGACATGCGCGTCGCGCATCGCCTCCTCGATCAGCGCCATCTCGCAATCGACATTCACGCCCAGCGCGCCCAGCACGTCGGCCCCGCCGGATTTCGAGGTCAGGCTGCGGTTGCCGTGCTTGGCGACCGTCACGCCCAGCCCGGCGCAGACCAGCGCCACGGCGGTGGAGATATTGTAGGTGCCGGACGCATCGCCGCCGGTGCCGCAGGTGTCGATGGCGTCGGCCGGCGCGGCGATCTTCACCGCCTTGGCGCGCATCACGCTGGCGGCCGCCGTGATCTCGTCCACCGTCTCGCCGCGCACCCGCAGCGCCATCAGGAAGCCGCCCATCTGCGCCGGGGTGGCGTCGCCGCTCATCATGATGTCGAAGGCGGCCTCGGCCTCGGCACGGGTGAGGGGGCGGCCGCTCGCGGCGATCCCGAGCAGGGATTTCATATCCTGGGTCATCTGATCCTCAAGCCGCGTTGCGGCGGCCGGCGATGTCGAGGAAGTTGCGCAGCATCCCGTGGCCATGCTCGGTGGCGATGCTTTCCGGGTGGAACTGCACGCCATGGATCGGCAGGGTCTTGTGGGCGATGCCCATGATGATGCCGTCCTCGGTCTCCGCCGTGACCTCGAAACAGTCCGGCAGGCTGTCCTTCTCGACGATCAGCGAGTGGTAGCGGGTCGCCGTCAGCGGCGAGGGCAGGCCCTTGAAAACGCTTTTGCCCTGATGCGCAATCGCGCTCATCTTGCCGTGCATCGGTACCGGGCCGCGCACCACCTTGCCGCCGAAGGCCTGGCCGATGGCCTGGTGGCCCAGGCACACGCCGAAGATCGGCAGCACGGTCTTGGCCTTCTCGATCAGCTCCAGGCAGATGCCGGCGCGGTCGGGATCGCACGGGCCGGGGGAGATGATGACGCCCTCGGGACGCATCGCCAGCACCTGATCGACGGTGATCTGGTCGTTGCGCTTCACCAGCACCTCGGCCCCCAGATCGCCCAGGAAGTGCCAGAGATTATAGGTGAAGCTGTCGTAATTATCGATCAGGATATACATATCAGTAACTTAGCCGGTTTGTCTAAAGCGGGCGCGCGGGCGCTGCCCAAGGCGTTATAGCAAGCCCCTTTTCGCCCGGAAAGGCAAGCGTGGCGTGGTTCCTTGCGCGTCTCGAAGGGGCGAGCGGGTTTCGTGAAATCGGCCTCTTGACCTTCCCAATGCTGGAAGGACCATCTATTCGCCATGAGCATGCAACGGACATATGACCTTTCCATCGAGGGCATGAGCTGCGCGGCCTGCGTGGGACGTGTGGAGAAGGCGCTGGCGGCCCTGCCGCAGGTCGACCGGGCGGCGGTCAATCTGGCGACCGAGCGGGCGCGGGTGCGCCTGGCCGGGCCGCTCGATCCCGCCAGCCTGGTGCAAGCCGTGGAGCAGGCCGGCTATCACGCGCATCTGCTGCAGCCGGGCGATAAGCCGGATGCGGTGGCGGAAGCGGCGAGTTTACGGTGGGAAACGATCCGCCTGGCCGCCGCCATCGCGCTGACCCTGCCGCTGGTGCTGCCGATGCTCGGCATGGCGGCCGGCCAGCATTGGATGCTGCCGGGCTGGCTGCAATTGGCGCTGGCGACGCCGGTGCAGGTCTGGATCGGCGGGCGATTCTACGCCAATGCCTGGAAGGCGCTGAAATCCCGCACCGGCACGATGGACCAACTGGTCGCCATCGGCACCAGCGCGGCCTATGGGCTGAGCCTCTATCACCTGCTGCTGCCGGGGGCGGGGACCGGCGATCTGTATTTCGAGGCCTCGGCGGCGGTCGTCACGCTGGTCACACTGGGCAAATATCTCGAAGGCCGCGCCCGGCGCGGCACCGCCTCGGCGATCCGCGCGTTGATGGCGCTGCGGCCGGACGAGGCGCGGGTGAAGCGCGGCGACGGCGGCACCGCCCTGGTCGCGGTCGAGGATCTGGTGGTCGGCGACATCGTGCTGGTGAAGCCGGGCGAGCGCGTGCCGGCCGACGGTCGCATCCTGGACGGCCGCAGCCAGCTCGACGAATCGCTGATCACCGGCGAGAGCCTGCCGGTGGAGAAACAGAAGGACGACAGCGTCACCGGCGGCTCGGTGAACGGCGCCGGCCTGCTGGAAATCGCGGTGACGGCGGTCGGCGGCGAGACGGTGCTGGCGCGCATCATCGAGAGCGTGCAGGGCGCGCAAGCCTCCAAGGCCCCGGTGCAGCGGCTGGTCGACAGGGTCAGCGGCGTCTTCGTGCCGGTGGTGCTCATCATCGCGGCGCTGACCTTCGGCGGCTGGCTGCTGGCCGGCGCGGATGCCGAGGCGGCCATGCTGAACGCGGTGGCGGTGCTGGTGATCGCCTGTCCCTGCGCGCTCGGCCTGGCGACGCCGACGGCGATCATGGCCGGCACCGGCGTGGCGGCGAAGGCCGGCATTCTGATCAAGGACGCCGAGGCGCTGGAGCGCGCGCATGACATCGACACCGTGGTGTTCGACAAGACCGGCACGCTGACGCTGGGCCAGCCGCGCGTCACCGCGCTGCTGCCGGCCCATGGCGTGACGGAGGACGATCTGCTGCTGCCGGCCGCCGCCGTGCAGCAGGGCAGCGAACATCCGCTGGCCAAGGCGGTGCTGGCGGCGGCGGAAGGCCGGGCGCTCCCGTCCGCGACCGGCTTCGAGTCGCTGCCGGGGCGCGGCGCGCGGGCGCTGGTCGAGGGCCGGCCCGTGCTGATCGGCAGCCCGCGCCTGATGCGCGAGCAAGGCATCGCCACCGATGCGCTGGCCGAGGCGGCGGCACGGGCCGAGCGCGAGGGCAACAGCGTGGTCTGGGTGGCGACGGGGACCAGCCTGCTGGGGGCCATCGCCATTGGCGACAGCCTGCGGGAATCGGCGAAGAAGGCAATTCAAGCCCTTGATACAGGGGGAATTTCGACCGTTCTGCTGACCGGCGACAACCGCCGCGCGGCCGAAGCCATCGCCGGCCGACTGGGCATCGCGACCGTGTTGGCGGAGGTGCTGCCGGAAGGCAAGGCGGACGCCATCCGCAGCTTGCAGCAAAAGGGCGGCGTGGTCGCCATGGTGGGCGACGGGGTGAATGATGCGCCAGCACTGGCCCGGGCCGATGTCGGCATCGCGCTGGGCAGCGGCACCGATGTAGCGATGGAGGCCGCGCCGGTGACGCTGATGCGGCCTGATCCGTTGCTGGTGGTCGACGCCATCGCCATCTCGCGGGCGACGGTGCGGAAAATCCGCCAGAACCTGTTCTGGGCCTTCATCTATAATCTGATCGGTGTGCCGCTGGCGGCGTTCGGACTGCTAAGCCCGATGCTGGCCGGCGCGGCGATGGCGTTGTCCAGCGTCAGCGTCGTCTCCAACGCGCTGCTGCTGCGGCGCTGGACGCCGAAAGCGGGAGGGAAATCATGAATATCGGCGAAGCCGCGTCCGCGTCCGGCGTGCCGGCGAAAACCATCCGCTATTACGAGAGCATCGGCCTGCTGACGCCGGCGCCGCGCAGCCAGGGCGGCTACCGGGTCTATTCCGATACCGACCTTAAAGTACTGAAATTCGTCCAGCGTGCCCGCTCCCTGGGATTCGCGGTGAAGGATGTCGGCAACCTGCTGAAACTCTGGAGCGACCGGGAGAGATCAAGCGGCGATGTGAAGGCCGTGGCGATCCGTCATATCGACGAAATCGACCGGAAGCTGGCGGAACTGCACTCGATCCGCGAGACGCTGGTGCATCTGACCCGCCGTTGCCATGGCGACGACCGGCCGGATTGCCCGATCCTGGACGATCTGGCGCGGAACGGGAACTGACCATCCCCGGTTTCGTTGTTTCGCTGGGGGTTCCCACAGGATATAGTGCGGGCCGATTATTTCGCTGAGCAGCCCTTGCGGCTGTGGATGGTGCATCGTGGCGCGGAAGCCGACAAAAAGCGGGTCGCCGGCAAAAGGGAAGGGCGGCAAGCGGAAGCGCGGTCGCGGCCTGTCGCTTTCCATCGGTCTTGCGGTCGCGGCGCTGCTGATTGGCGGTGGCCTCGGTTTCTTCTATGGCGGTACGGGCACACCGAAGCAGGCGGCCCTCACCCCGACCGTGACGCGGCCAGCCCCAGCGCCGAAGCCGCTTCCCTTGCCGCAGCAACATGCCGAACAGCCGGCCCCGCCGGTCGCACCCGACCCCGCGCCGGTTTCCCCGGCTCCCGAGCAGCAGGCCAGCTTGCCGCCGCCGGATCAGCCGGTTCCAAGCCTGCCGGCGCATCCGGGCGACCCGGCCTGGCGGCGCAACGCGCAGCCGGCGCCGCCCGCGACCGGCCAGCCGATGATCGCCATCGTCATCGACGATATGGGCATCGACAAAAAGCGCTCTGCCCGCGCCATGGCGCTGAACGCGCCGGTCACTTTCGCCTTTCTGCCCTATGCCACCCATGTCGCCAGCCAGGCGGCCGAGGCGAAGGCAAAGGGCCATGAATTATTGATCCATATTCCGATGGAGCCATCGGTCGCCAGCGTCGATCCCGGCCCGAACGCGCTGGTGACCGGCCTGTCGCCGGATCAGCTGGCCCAGCGGCTAGCCTGGAATCTCGGCCAGCTCGACGGGGTGGTGGGCGTGAACAATCACATGGGCAGCAAATTCACCGCCTCCGCCGCCGCGATGCGGCCGGTGCTGGAGGAATTGAAGCGCCGGGGCATGCTGTTCCTGGATTCGCGCACCAGCGCCGACACGGTGGGCTTCCGCCTGGCCGGCGAGCTGGGCGTGGCGAGCTTGCAGCGCGATGTGTTCCTGGACAATACCGACAGCCATGACGAGGTCGCCAAACGCCTGGCCGAGACCGAAGCGCTGGCGCGTAAGCACGGCACCGCCATCGCCATCGGCCATCCGCGCGACGCCACGCTGGACATGATGGAGATGTGGATCGCCGATGTGCGGTCGCGCGGCGTCGTGCTGGTGCCGCTGACCGCCCTGCTGCGGGCCAGGGGCCAGCCGCAGGGCTAAGGCCGGCCGTCAGTGCTTGTGGCCGCAGCCATAGAGCGCGTTCGGATCCATCAGAACCGGGTGAATTTCCACCAGCGCGCCATCCTCCGCCGCGCGATAGAAGCAGGTGCGCCGGCCGGTGTGGCAGGCGACGCCGAGCTGGTCGACCTTCAGCAGCAGCGTATCGCCGTCGCAATCGACGATAAGCTGCTTCAGGCTCTGCACCTGGCCGGAGCTTTCGCCCTTGCGCCAGAAGGACTGGCGTGAGCGCGACCAGTAGCAGACGCGCCCGGTCGTCAGCGTCTCCTCAATGGCGGCGCGGTTCATCCAGGCCATCATCAGAACCTCGCCGGTATCGTGCTGCTGGGCGATCGCCGGGACCAGGCCGTTACCGTCGAACTTGATTGCAGCGAAGATCGCGTCGCTCATGCACTATCCTTGATTTTCTTCATCCGCTCGAACCCGGCCTCCAGATCGGCGATCACGTCCGCCGGATCTTCCAGGCCGATATGCAGGCGCAGCAGCGGACCTTCGGGGTTCCAGGGCTCGGCGCTGCGCGGCGGGTAGCAGGTGGTCACCAGGCTCTCATAGCCGCCCCAGCTGGCGCCGATGGAGAACAGCTCCAGCCCTTCGATCAATGCCGCCACCGATGCCTTGCCGGCCGGCTTCAGCACCACGCCGAACAGCCCGCTGGCCCCGGTGAAGTCCCGCTTCCACAGGGCATGATGCGGGTTGCTGGGCAGCGCCGGGTGCAGCACGCGCGACACTTCCGGCCGCTGTTCCAGCCATTCGGCCACGGCAAGCCCGTTCTTGTGATGCTGCTTCAGCCGCACCGCCATGGTGCGCAGCCCGCGCAAACCCAGATAGGCATCGTCCGGCCCGACGCAATAGCCCAGCATGGCGGTGGCGGCCGAAATCGCCGGGAAATGCGTCTGCTTCATTACCAGCGCGCCCAGCATGGCGTCGGAATGGCCGACGACATATTTGGTGGCGGCGTGGATCGAGATATCGACGCCCTTGGCGAAGCTGTCGAAGAAGATCGGCGTCGCCCATGTATTGTCGTGCAGCACCACGCAGCCGGCCTTGTGCGCCTCGGCCGCGATGGCGGGGATGTCCTGAATCTCGAAAGTGTGCGTGCCGGGCGATTCCAGATAGACGATCTTCGTGTTCGGCCGGATCAGCGCGGCGATGCCGGCGCCGATGCCCGGCGCGAAGTAGGTCGTCTCCACGCCCATGCCGGCCAGCAGCCCGTCGCAGAATTTACGGGTTGGGGCATAGACCACATCGCAGATCAGCACATGGTCGCCGGTTTTCACCAGCCCCAGGATCGCCGCCGCGATGGCCGCCATGCCCGACGGGTAGAGCAGGGCGCGGTCGCCGCCCTCGATCTCGGCCATCGCGTCTTGCAGGGCAAAACTGGTGGGCGTGCCGAACCGGCCATACACCATGTCGGTATACAGCGCCTTGTGCCGGTTCTCCCAGGCATCGACATCGGGATAGGTGATGGTGGAGGCGTGATAGACGGGCGGGTTGATGATCCGTTGCGCCTTTGCCACATCGCGGCCCAAATGGGCCAGAAGCGTTTCCTTGCTGCCGTTCTTTTTCATCGCCTTGCCTGGTGTTTGCGTGCGGACATTCGCGGGGATGTAAGCGGCGCTTACCGTCAGACGCTAGGCGTCCGCGCGGCCGCAAGTCAAGCCGGGCGGCCTGCCGGTCGAAGGCGTCAGGCAGCGACCTCTTGTCGAAATTGTTGAGGCGGCAATCTGGACTGTGCTAGCGTTCCGCAACTGGCATAGGTGCTATGCGCTGAACCAGTCACTAAAAGGCCACAAGGCTGACATTAGCGAAATCCGGAACAGGGATGTCTTCCATGAAGAAGTTGAATATTCTGGCCGCAGGCGCGGCTTTTACCTTCGCCGCGGTCGGCGCTGCGCAAGCGCAGACCAGCCCGACCCTCGAAGCGACCAAGCAGCGCGGTCAGGTCAACTGCATCGTCTCCGAGGCGACTGCGGGCTTCTCCTCGCCGGACGATAAGGGCGTGTGGCGCGGCATCGACGTCGATGTCTGCCGCGCGGTTTCGTCCGCCATCTTCGGCTCGCCGGACAAGGTGAAGTTTATCCCGACCACCTCCAAGGTGCGGTTCACCGCCCTGCAGTCGGGCGAAGGCGACATCCTGTCGCGCAACACCACCTGGACGCTGGTCCGCGACGTGAATCTCGGCTTCGAGTTCACCGGCGTGACCTTCTATGACGGCCAGGGCTTCATGGTGCGCAAGAGCCTCGGCGTGAAGAGCGCCAAGGAGCTGGACGGCGCCTCGGTCTGCGTGTCGACCGGCACCACCACCGAGCTGAACCTCGCCGACTATTTCCGCGCCAACAACATGAAATACAATGGCGTGGTCATCGAGGGCGCCGACGCCATCATCAAGGCGTATGAGAGCGGCCGCTGCGACGTCTACACCACCGACAAGTCCGGCCTCGCCGGCGACCGTACCAAGCTGTCGGCCCCGGATGAGCACATGATCCTGCCGGAAACCATCTCGAAGGAGCCGCTGGGCCCGTCCGTGCGTCATGGCGACCAGGCCTGGGGCGACATCGTGCGCTGGGTCCAGTACGCGATGATCGAGGCCGAGGAATACGGCGTGACCTCCGCCAATGTGGATGACCTGAAGGCGAACTCCACCAACCCGGTCCATCGCCGCCTGCTGGGCGTCGAAGGCGACCTGGGCAAGATGCTGGGCCTCAGCAACGACTGGGCCTACAACGTGATCAAGCAGGTCGGCAATTACGGCGAAAGCTACGAGCGCAACGTCGGCCCGTCCACCCGCGTGAATATTCCGCGCGAGGGCAGCCCGAACGCTCTGTGGACCAAGGGCGGTCTGATCTACGCCATCCCTGTCCGCTAAGCTTCCGAAGATGACGACATGCCCGGCCCCAGCGGCCGGGCATGATCGTTTTCATCCATAGGTTCTAGCACTTCGCGGAGACGTCAATGGCGACTGATGTCAAGGACGAGCCGCAGCCCGTGCGTCCCAATATTTGGAACGACGCCCGCGCGCGTGCGGTCTTCCTGCAGATAATCATGGTGATCCTGGTCGTTGCCGGCTTTGCCTATATTGCCGACAACGCCATAACAAATCTTCGGCGGCTGAATATTTCCACCGGCTTCGGGTTCCTCGGAACCACGGCCAGCTTCGATATCGGCTTCACGCTGATCTCCTACAGCGCCGCCTCGACCTATGGCCGGGCCTTCCTGGTCGGCCTGCTCAACACGCTTTTCATCTCTTCCATCGGCGTCGTGCTCGCCACCATCCTCGGTTTCACCGTGGGTGTTCTACGACTGTCGAACAATTGGCTCATCTCGAAATTGATGGGCGCCTATGTCGAAATAATGCGGAATATCCCGCTGCTGCTGCAGATTTTCTTCTGGTACTTCGTCATCATCAACACGGTGCCGGGGCCGCGCGGCAGCCTGGCGTTGCCGCTGGGCGTGATGCTGAACAATCGCGGGCTCTATTCGCCGGACCCGACCTTCCTGCCGGGGTTCAGCGCCACGCCGATCGTGCTGATCCTGGCCATCATCGGCTCCATCATCCTGCATCGCTGGAGCCGCAAGCGCCAGGAAGCGACCGGGCAGCATTTCCCGTCGATCCTCACCGGCCTCGGGATGATCGTCTGCCTGCCGGTGATCGCCTTCCTGGTGACCGGCAAGCCGGTAAGCTGGACCTTTCCGGAACTGCGCGGCTTCAACCTTCAGGGCGGCGTGCAACTGCCGCCGGAATTCGTCGCCTTGCTGATGGCGCTGGTGATCTACTCATCGGCCTTCATCGGCGAGATCGTGCGCGCCGGCATCCTGGCGGTCAGCAAGGGACAGACCGAGGCGGCCTACTCGCTGGGGCTGAAGCCCAGCTTCACGCTGCGGCTGGTGATCATCCCCCAGGCGCTGCGGATCATCGTGCCCCCGCTGACCAGCCAGTACCTGAATCTGACGAAGAATTCGTCGCTGGCGGCCGCCGTGGGCTATCCCGACCTGGTGCATATCTTCGCCGGGACGACGCTGAACCAGACCGGCCAGGCCATCGAGATCATCTTCATCACCATGATGGTGTATCTGACGATCAGCCTGTCCATCTCGGCTTTCATGAACTGGTACAATCAGCGCGTCGCGCTGGTGGAGCGTTGAGCCATGTCCCAGGAACATGCAACCGAAAGCGCCATGGCGCGTCCGCCGGTCACCCAGGTGGGCGCGGTGCGTTGGCTGCGGGAGAATCTGTTCTCCGGCTGGCTGAACACCACGCTTACCCTGCTGACCATATACATCCTCTATGTCGCCCTGCCGCCCTTGCTGGACTGGGTGATCTTCAACGCCGCGATCAGTGGTACGGACCGCGATAATTGCACTTATGCAGGCGCCTGCTGGGTGTTCGTGAAGGTGCGGTTCTGGCAGTTCATGTACGGCTTCTATCCGGAGCCGGAACGCTGGCGGGTGAATGTCGTGTTCATCATCGGCATTCTCGGCGTCGCCAGCCTGCTGACAAGCCGGGTGCCGACCAAGGCGAAGCTGATCGTCGGCGTCTGCATGCTGACGATCTTCCCGGTCTTCGCGGTGGTCATGTTCGGCGGCGGCGTATTCGGCCTGGAATATATCGAGACCTCGCAATGGGGCGGTCTGTTCCTCACCCTCACGGTGGCGAGCGCTGCCATGGTCGGCTCCTTCCCGCTAGGGATGGTGCTGGCCATCGGGAGACGCTCGAAGCTGCCGGTGGTGAAGACCTTCTGCGTCTGCTTCATCGAGTTCTTCCGGGGCGTGCCGCTGATCACCATCCTGTTCATGGCCTCGGTCATGGTGCCGCTGTTCCTGCCGGAAGGCTTGACGCTGGACAAGCTGGCGCGCGCCATCATCGGCATCACCATCTTCAATTCCGCCTATATGGCGGAGGTGATCCGCGGCGGTCTGCAATCCATCCCGAAGGGCCAGTACGAGGCGGCGCACGCGTTGGGCCTCTCCTACTGGCAGGGCATGGGACTGATCATCCTGCCGCAGGCGCTGAAGGCGGTCATTCCGGGCCTGGTGAACACGTTCATCGGCCTGTTCAAGGATACGACCCTGATCTACATCATCGGCATTTTCGATCTGCTGGGGATGGTGCAGGCGTCGTTCCGCGACACCAAGTGGCTCGGCCTCGCTTTCGAGGGCTATGCCTTCATCATGCTGGTCTTCTGGATCTTCTGCTACAGCATGTCGAAGTACAGCCAATATCTCGAACGCAAGCTGAACACCGGCCATAAGTCATAGGGAGCCGAACGATGGCTGAACCGGCAACACAAGCGTCGTCGCATGTCGGCGACGACATCATCATCGAAATGGCGGGCGTCAATAAATGGTATGGCGACTTCCATGTGCTGAAGAATATCGACCTCACCGTCTATAAGGGGGAGCGGATCGTTATCTGCGGTCCCTCGGGTTCGGGCAAGTCGACCCTGATCCGCTGCATCAACCGCCTGGAGGAGCATCAGCGCGGCGACATCGTCGTCGATGGCGTGACGCTGGGCAACGATGTGCGCCAGGTCGACCAGGTCCGGCGCGAGGTCGGCATGGTGTTCCAGCACTTCAACCTGTTCCCGCATCTCTCGGTGCTGGACAATCTGACCCTGGCGCCGATCTGGGTGCGCAAGATGCCCAAGCGGGAAGCCGAGGAAATCGCCATGCACTATCTGACCCGGGTGAAAATCCCGGAGCAGGCGGCGAAATATCCGGGCCAGCTTTCCGGCGGCCAGCAGCAGCGCGTGGCGATTGCCCGCTCGCTGTGCATGAATCCGAAGATCATGCTGTTCGACGAGCCGACATCGGCCCTCGACCCGGAAATGATCAAGGAAGTGCTGGACGTGATGGTCGAGCTTGCGGAAAGCGGCATGACCATGCTGGTGGTGACCCACGAAATGGGCTTCGCCAACAAGGTGGCCGACCGGGTGATCTTCATGGATTACGGCGAGATCGTCGAACAGAACGTGCCGTCCGAATTCTTCTCCAACCCGAAATCGGAACGCACCAAGCTGTTCTTGAGCCAGATCCTGAATCACTGATTGATCGGGACGGAACGACAAAGGCCGGCGGAGGAATTATCCTTCGCCGGCCTTTTTTCTATCCTGTCGATTAAGAGCAAGCCGTCATTGCCGAGGGCAAAGACCGTGCTTCACCGCCGATGCGCCGGCATCTCCAGCCCGAATAGATGTGGGTGAGGCAGGGAGACGACTTCCCGGCGGACCGGGCTGAAGCCGAGGCGCTGATAGAGCGGCAGGGCGCTCGGATGGTCGAGGTCGCAGGTATTCACCGTGACCTTCGTCGTATTGCCGGTCCAGGCCTGGTCGATGGCCCAGTTCAGCAGATACGGTCCCAGCTTGCGGCCGATGAATTCCGGCATCAGCCCGAAATAGGCGAGGTCGACGATGCCCGGCTCGCGGCGGTCGATCTGCGCCATGCCGGCCGGCACGCCGGCGACGGACAGCACATACAGCTCCACCTTCGGATCCTGGATGAAGCCGCGCAGTTCCTCGTCGTCGACCAGCCGCTTATTCACCCAGGCCCAGGGCCGGCCGATGGAATTATAGAGATAGCGATAGAACGAGACGGACGGATGCTCCGCCCGTTGCAGCGACAGCTTCAGCGCCGGGGCCGGCACGGTCGGTCGGGTCGGCCGCTCGGTCATTTCCAGATAGGTGGCGGTGGTTTCGATCAGCGCCAGAGCCGCCGGCGGGATATCGCTGTCCGGCCCGCCGCGCAGCCAGCGGGTGAACAGGCTGCGATCCTCCTCCTGGTAGCCGATGCGTTCGTAGAACGCCTTCACCTTGGTGTTGGTCGGGCGCACCAGCAGCATCACCTTGTTCACGCCATGCGCCGCCAGCCACGCCTCCGCATGGGCGACGATGGCTTTGCCATGCCCGCCGCCATGCAGCGTGGGGTCGACGGCGACGTAATACAGCCAGCCGCGATGCCCGTCGCTGCCGGCCAGCGCGGTGGCGACGATGCGGCCGTCCAGCTCGCCGACGAATATCTCGCTGCCCGGATTGGCCCGCGCCATGGCGATGTCGCCATGCGGATCGTTATAGGAGACGGTCAGGTTGCAGGCCCGCCACAGGGCGACGACCGGCTCGATATCGGCGGCCGCGATCGGCCGGATGGCGAGGCTCATCCCAGTTCCACCGGCGTGTCGTCGCGCTTGCCCCATTCGGCCCAGCTGCCGTCATAGACCGCGACATCGTCGCGCCCCACCAGATAGAGGCCCAGCGCCAGCACGCAGGCGGTGACGCCGGAACCGCAGCTCGCCGTGATCGGCTTATTCAGGTCAACCCCGGCCTCGGCGAAGCGCGCCTCGATCTGGTCGGCCGGCTTTACCGTCTTGTCCGCGCCCAGCAGGTCGGTGAAGGGCACGTTCAGGCTGCCCGGAATGCGGCCGGGGCGACCGGGCCAGATTTCCGGCTCCACGCCGCGCCAGCGACCGGCGGCGCGGGCATCGACGATCTGCTCGGCCTTGCTGTCGAGATTGCCGCGCACCTGGTCGAGCTGGCGGACCAGATCAGGGTTCAGCCGGGCGGTGAAATGACCCTCGCGCGGCGGGGCGGGGTGGTCGTCCACCGGCCGGCCCTCGGCGACCCATTTCGGCAGGCCGCCATCCAGCACAGCCACATCCTTATGGCCGAACACACGCAGCATCCACCAGGCGCGCGCCGCGCTCATTAGGCCATGCTGGTCATAGACAACGACGCGGTTGCCGTTGCCGATACCCAGCGCGCGCATCTTGGCGGCGAAAATCTCCGGCGTGGGCAGCATGTGCGGCAGGTCGCGGCCCTCGGCGGCGATATCGTCGATATCGAAGAACAGCGCGCCGGGAATATGCTTCGCCTCATATTCCGCGCGGCCTTTCTTCTTCATGGTCGGCAGGAAGTAGGTGGCGTCGACGGCCAGCACATCGGGCGCATCGAGATGATCGTGCAGCCACTCGGTCGAGACCAGGGCGTCGGGCTTGGCGTAGGGCATGGGACGCGGGCTCCTCGGAAGGTGGGATGGGGGCGGTTAGCGGACGGTCGCCCGGCGCGGCGGCTTGGCGCCGTCCAGGAATTGCCGAAGATTGGCCCCGGCCAGGCGGTAGAACATCTTCTCTGCCTTCAGCACCGGGGCGAGGGTTTCGTAGAAGCGCCGCGCCTCCTCGTTCCACAGATCGGCGGTCCAGTCGATCTGGAAGGCGTTCCGCTGCTCGGCGATGTGCGCCAGCTCCAGCATCAGCGCCTGGCCGACGCCCAGCCCGCGCGTCGTCTTGCTGACGAAGATATCCTGGATGAACAGCGATCGGCGGCACACCGCCACGGCGTAAATCTCGGCGAAGGCCAGCATGCCGACAGCCTCGTCGCCGGCGAAAGCCAGCATGACCTCGACCGTCGGCGCTTCGACGAACAGCTCGGCCTTCAGCCGGCGGATCATGTCGACGCGGGGAAAGGGCGGCTGCACCCCATAGAACTGTAATAGCTCGCGGTTAAGATCGACGAGGGCGTCGACATCCTCGCGTCGGGCCGGGCGGATGTGCAGGGCAACCATGGCGATGCTCAAACAGCCGTCAGCGGAAAAAAGGAAAAAAAGCGCATGTCGGTCTGTTGAAAGACGCGGGATACAGGATCAGCTCTTAGGCCTTCCGACAATGGCCGGGGGTTATCGCAAAGTCAATTTCAAGAACAATGGCGAACAAGTGAGATGCTGTGCGGCATCCCGCCTATTCGGGATATTGCCGGCTTTCGCCTCGCCCCAAGGAGACGTGAGATGAAGTTCCTCTACCTGCTGCGCCACGCCAAATCGAGCTGGGAGAGTCCTGGCCTGCCGGACCATGACCGGCCGTTGAACGAGCGCGGCTTCCGGGCGGCGACGGTGATGGGGCTGCATCTGGCCCAGCAGGGCATCCAGCCTGGGCTGATCCTGTGCTCCTCGGCCCGGCGCGCGCTGGAGACGCTGGACCAGATTCGCCCGCGCCTGGCCGGCAAGCCCGCCCTGGAGATCGAGAAGGAGCTGTATGCCGCCGATGCCGGCGCGCTGATGACCCGGTTGCGGACAGTGGATCCGGCGGTGAAATCGGCCCTGCTGATCGGGCACAACCCGGCGATCGAGACTCTGGCGGCGCAGTTGATCGAGACCGGAGCGAAGGAAGATATGGCGCGCCTGGCGGAAAAATATCCCACGGGCGCTTTGTGTATCCTGTCCTTGCCCATCGATAATTGGAAGAAACTGGCGGCCAAGGGCGCCACGCTTGATGGCTTCATTACACCGAAAGATTTGGTATAGACGATTGTTTTTATTACAGAAACTTGACAAGTTCTCGGCCTGCCGCCAAAGTCTCCGCGTTCATTGGCACATGACGCGGATTGCATGACCCTCTCTCCACCGACCTCTCCGGAGGAAAATCCGGCCGCCGGGATTCCACCGGAAATCGTCCCGCGTGAAATAGAGCTGAAGCTCGCGGTCCTGCCGGAAGAGGCGGAGAAGCTGTGGCGCCACGCGCTGCTGCGCCAGCGGGCCGAGGGGCGCGGCACGACGCGCCAGCTGCGCGCCACCTATTACGACAGTCAGGAGCTGGATTTGCGCCGCCGCGGCATTGAGCTGCGCGTTCGGCGCGAGGGGCGGCGCTTCATCCAGGCGGTGAAGTCGAAGCGCCAGGGCGGCATTGGCTTGGTCAGCCGGGAAGAGGACGAGATCGTCCTGCCCAATGCGATGCCCCGGCTGGAGGCGATCGCCGACCCGGAAATCCGGTCGCTCGCCCTGCGGCTACAGGCCGAAGGGGCGCTGCATCCGGTATTCGAGACCGATATCAAGCGCCGCTGCCGACGGCTGGCCACGGAAAAGGCGAGCCTGCTGGCCTGCCTGGATGTCGGCACCATCCGGGCCGGCGAGCGCAGCGCCGATGTCTGCGAGCTGGAGCTGGAGCTGATCGCCGGCGCGCCGGGCGATCTGTTCGATGTCGCCGCTGCCTTGCAGCAGGACATGGCGTTGAAAATCTCCGATGCCGGGAAGGCCAATATCGGCTATGGCCTGTTGACCGGGGCGGTGCCGACATCCCGGCGGGCGCGGAAGCTGGAGCTTGATCCCGCCGCCGCGCTGACCGATGCGGTCGGGCTGATCGTGCAGGAATGCCTGTCGCAGGTGCTGGCTAACGAGCCGGTCGTGCGGGCCGGCGAGGATCCGGAGGGCATCCACCAGATGCGCGTCGGGCTGCGCCGGCTGCGTTCCTTCTTTTCCATCCTTGGGCCGGTGCTGCCGGCCGGGCAGGGCGAGTATTTCAAGGCGGAGCTGAAATGGCTTGCCGGCGAGTTGGGCGGCGCGCGCGACCTCGACGTGTTCTCGCTTGAGCTGCTGGCCCCGGTGCGCGGCGGTTTTCCGGGCGATGCCGGCCTGGCGGCCCTGCAGCGCGAGGTGGAAACCGCGCGCAAGGCCGCTTACGCCCAGGCGCAGGCGGCGCTGGCCGGGCGGCGCTATGCCCGGCTGATGCTGGATTTCAGCCGCTGGCTGGCCGAAGCGGCCTGGACCGACCAGCCCTTGAACGCGCAATCCGCACGGTTGTTCGCGCCGGTCACCGGATTCGCCGATGCGCTGCTGGAAAAGCGCCAGCGCAAGGCGATCCGCCAGGCCCGCCGCATGCTCGACGGCACGGCCGAAGAGCGGCACGAGATGCGCATCCAGATCAAGAAACTGCGCTACGCCGCCGAATTCTTCCGCTCGCTCTATCCCCGCAAGAAGGCCGAGCGTTACCTCAAGGCGCTGTCGCAGCTTCAGGATGTGCTGGGTCATCTGAACGATGTCGCGGTGGCGCGGCAGCTTGTCTGGCACCTGCTGCCGATGGAAAAGCGCAGCGCCGACGCCGAGAGCTACGTGGCCGCCGGCCTGGTCGTCGGCTGGCACGCCTGCGCCGCCGATATCGCCATGGGCACGCTGAAACTACGCTGGACCGACCTGCGCGACGTCGAGCGATTCTGGAATAAACCGTCCCGTGCGGAGCATGCTTGACCGGGGCGGGGCAGCCGTCCTATACCTCCCCACCCGCGGCCTTCCGGCCGTCGCTGCCGGCCCGGTGGCAGAGTGGTTATGCAGAGGACTGCAAATCCTTGTACATCGGTTCGATTCCGGTCCGGGCCTCCAGCACCGTAATGCCCTTGATGCAAAGTTGACATCGGGGCGAAAACGGGACTGGAAAGGGGGGATGGGCTTTGCTATAAGGCCCGCCTCGCACGGCAGCCGGCGACGGCATGCGGGCGATACGGCGTCTAAGACGACGCCGACGCTGATCCCCGGTAGCTCAGCGGTAGAGCAAGCGGCTGTTAACCGCTTGGCCGGCGGTTCGAATCCGTCCCGGGGAGCCATATGTCGAGAAAAGGGGCGCATCGCAGGATGCGCCTCTTTTCATTTCGCCTATCTCGTTGTCATTGGCCGGGGCGGACGATATAACAGCCGCACCGACTTTTTTCGTTCGCCTTAACGCCACGCTCCGGACAGCCAGCCATGACGAATTTCGCGATCGCCCGACGCAACATGGTCGAAAGCCAGCTTCGGACGAACAAGCTGACCAGCACGGCGCTCATCGAGGCGTTCAGCAGCGTGCCGCGCGAGCTGTTCGTGCCCAAGGCCTATCGCGGCCTCGCCTATATCGACGAGGATCTGGCGATTGGCGGCGGGCGCTATCTGATGGAGCCGGTCGTCCTTGCGCGCCTGCTGCAGGAGGCCCGCATAGCACCGGAGGACAGCGTGCTGGATATCGGCTGCGCCACCGGCTACTCCACCGCGATCATCGCCCGCCTGGCCGGCTCCGTGCTGGGGCTGGACGACAATCCCGACTTCGCCGAGGAGGCGAACCGCATTCTCACCGATCTCGGCGCGGACAACGCCGCCGCGGTCGATGGCGCCATGCTGGGCGGCTATCCGCAGCAGGCGCCCTACAATGTCATCGTGCTGAACGGCGCCGTCGATTCGGTGCCCCCAACGCTGGTCGAGCAATTGAGCGAGGGCGGCCGCCTGGTCGCCGTCATCCGCCAGCCTTCCGAGGGCGTGGGCCGCGACGTTGTCGGCGTCGGCCGCGCCACCATCGTCACCAAGAATGCCGGCGCGGTCGCCCATCGCGTGCTTTTCGATGCGGCCACGCCGATGCTGCCGGGATTTGCGCGGGAACCCGGTTTTGCCTTCTGATCCGCATCAGATAGTCGACGCCGTTGACCTGAAGGAATTGACCTAATGGGTAGCTTGCCACTGAACGACGCCCCGCGCGTTCCCATGCGCGCCGCCGCGCGCGCCTGGCGTCGCCGCTTATGGCGCGCGGCGCTTCTGGGCGGTGTCGCCCTGGCGTTCGGCATCGGGCTGGCGCTGCCCGGCGCGTCGGCCCAGACGATGAGCGAGGCGCTGGCGCTGGCCTACGAGACCAACCCGGTGCTGGAAGCCCAGCGCGCGCGCCTGCGCGAGACCGACGAGACGCTGGCCCAGGCGCAGTCCGGCTGGCGGCCGCGGGTCATCGTCTCCGGCGATATCGGCAAGACGACGACGGATACCGAGAATTTCGGCCGCGTAAACCGGGACAGCACCAATACCCGCACGCCCGGCCGGGCGACGCTGCAGGTAACGCAGCCGCTGTATCGCGGCGGCCGCACCATCGCCGATACGGAGCGCGCCGAGGCCAATATCAAGGCGCAGCGCGCCCAGCTTTTCGCCACCGAGCAGCAGGTGCTGCTGGATGCCGCGACGGCCTATATGAACGTGATCCGGGACGAGGCGATCCTGGAGTTGCGCATCAATAATGTGCAGCGCCTGGAACGCCAGCTCTCCGCCACGCGCGACCAGTTCGACGTGGGCGAGGTGACCCGCACCGACGTCGCCCAGGCCGATGCCCGCCTGTCGCAATCGCGGGCCGACCGGGTCGCCGCGGAAGGCGCGCTGGCTGCCTCGCGGGAGCAGTTCCAGCGTGTCGTTGGCACCGCCCCGGTCAATCTGTCGGAACCCGATATCGAGTTCAATCCGCCGACTGACCGGGAGGTCGTGGTGGCCGATGCCGCCGCCTATAATCCCAGCGTCATCGCCCAGCGCTTCGGCGTCGAGGCGACGCAGGCGCAGACCCGGCTGATTACCGGCGAGCTGTTGCCGGAAGTCTCGCTGGTCGGCGAGGTCAGCCGGTTCGAGAACCAGCAATTCCGCGATTCGCGCACCGACGAGGCATCGATCTTCGCCAATGTGTCGGTGCCGCTCTATCAGGCCGGTTCCGTCACGTCGCGCGTGCGCCAGTCGAAGGAGAGCGAATCCCGCGCCTATAGCGCGCTGGAGGATGCCCGCCGCACCGCCGTCAGCAACGGCGCCTCGTCCTTCGAGAATCTGATGGCCGCCAAGGCGCGGATCGATTCGCTGCTGGATGTGATCCAGGCCGCCGAGATCGCGTTGAACGGCGTGCAGGAGGAAGCCAAGGTCGGCTCCCGCACCATCCTGGATATTCTGGATGCGGAGCAGGAACTGCTGAACGGTCAGGTCAATCTGGTTGCCGCGCAGCGCGACGAGGTGGTGCGCCGGCTGGAGGTCGTCTCCGCCGTCGGCCGTTTGACCGCGCGCGACCTCGATCTGCCGGTCACCCTTTATGACTTCGAAAGTCATTATAAGGAAACCGACGGCAAATGGTGGGGCCTGAGCGCCGGCAAGCCGTGATCCGCCCCAAGAATAACCGGCACAACAAGAGCTTATGCTTTTGCGGGTTCGACGCGGGCGCTAGCCAACCGGCATCTTCTCCTTTACTGTGAAGGCCGTGTTTTCAAGGTCTGCGGCGATATGAGCGAAAATAAAGCAGAAGAACCGTCCATGGAGGAGATTCTTGCGTCTATCAGACGCATAATCTCCGAGGATGGCCAAAGCGACGAGACCCCAGAACCGGAGCCCCAGCCCGCTCCGAAGGCCGCTAAACCTGCGCCTAAACCGCAGCCGGCCCCAGAACCCGAACCGGAGCCCGAACCCGAGCCGGAACCGGAGATCGACATCGACGCGATGTTCGCCCCGGAACCCGAGCCCGAGCCGGAACCGATGGACGAGGAAGAAGACATCCTCGACCTGACAGAGCGGGTGATGGAGGAGCCGGAGCCGCTGTTCGAAGAGCAGCGTTATCGCACCGCCCCGCCGCCCCCGCCGCCGATGATGGACGAGGAAAGCCTGATCTCGCCGCCCCGGCGCAGCGAGGCCGTGTCCTCTTTCGCGAACCTGACCTCAACGCTGGAAGCCCGGCATCCGGAACTGCCCATCGGCGCCGGCCACAAGACGCTGGAATCGCTGACCAAGGAGGTCATGCGGCCGATGCTGAAGGAATGGCTGGACGAAAACCTGCCGCATATCGTCGAGCGCCTGGTCCGCGAGGAAATCGAACGCATCGCCCGTCAGGCCCAGCGCCCCAGCGACGAGTAAGCCTCTCTATTTGCCGCCATGCCCTTCGAGCGTCTGCTTTCAGCAGGCTCCTCAGGGCGAGGTCAT
>NZ_LPXN01000114.1 GCF_001618175.1 Oceanibaculum pacificum
GAAGCGGCGTCTCGAAGGACAAGGCGGCAAGCGGACGCTGTACCGCATTCCCCTATCCTCTTCCGGGGCGAGGGGCTGGAGGGAGACAACCCTGCGCCGCGTTCCGGGTGCTTGCGCCGGCCGGGCCGCTGGGCTTTGCTGGAGTCAACGCCCGCGCCATGACGGGCGAGACGCCGCCGGAGGGAATCGTCAGTGCCGATCTGGGCGACCGCGCTTGCCGCGACCTTCACGATTCAGGCCGTGGGGGCGTTTCTGCTGTTCTCCGTGCCGGTGATCGGGCCGCTCTTGACGGCGCGGGCCGGCGTGTCGGCCGAGACCATCGGCTATCTCTCCTCGATTATGTCGGGCGGCATCTGCTGGTTCCTGGCCGGCGGCGGGCCGATGCTGGAGCGCTTCGGCGCGATCCGGCTGTTGCAGATCGGGCTGATCCTGTGCGCGCTGGGCTTCGCCGGCATCGGCTATGGCTGGTGGCCGCTGGCGGTGGTGGGCGCGCTGGTGCTGGGCTTCGGCTACGGCACCAACAGCCCGGCCGGCAGCCAGACGCTAAGCCGCACCGCGCCGCCGGGCCACCGGGTGCTGATCTTCTCGCTGAAGCAGGCCGGCGTGCCGCTGGGGGCGGCGCTGTCCGGCCTGGTGATCGCCCCGCTGGCGGCGACCTACGGGCTGGAGGCGGCGGTCGGGCTGGCGGTGGGCGTCAGCCTTCTGGCCATCCTGGCGGTGCAGCCGACGCGCAGGGCGCTGGACGACGAGCAGACGGCGACACGGCGGTTCGACTGGGTGCGCGCCCTGCTGTCCTGGCGCACGGTGGTGCGCTCCATCGCCCTGCTGAAGGGCCATCAGGCGCTGCCGATGCTGACCGCGCTGGGCGTGGCCTTCGCCATCCTGCAAGCCTGCCTGACGGCCTTCCTGGTGACCTATGTGGTGACGCGCCACGGCTTCACCCTGGCGCAGGGCGGCATGGTGGCGGCGGTGCTGCAGGGCTCGAACCTGGTGGCGCGGATCGTCCTGGGTTGGCTGGCCGACCGGCTGGGCGATTCGATGCGCCATCTGTCGGTCCAGGCGCTGGTCGCGGCGGCGGCGCTGGTGGCGCTGGCGCTCTATGTGCCGGACTCGCCCGGCGATCCGCTGTTGTACCTGCTTGTCGCGCTGGCCGGCTTCACCGGCATCAGCTGGAACGGCATTCATATGGCGGAGGTGGCGCGCCTGGCCCCGTCCGGCCGGGTCAGCGACGTAACCTCGGCCGCCGCCCTGTTCGGCTTTACCGGATCGGTGGCCGGGCCGCTGCTGTTCGCCTGGGGGGTGACGCTGACCGGCAGCTACGCGCTGGTCTATTGCGCGGTTGCCGGTCAGCTCGCGCTGATGGGGCTGCTGTGCTGGCGGGTGCGCGCCTAGAGGGCTATTCGGCCGCCGAGGAGGGGCTGGTGGCCAGCTTGTAGCCGCCCTGATAGCCCAGCTGGCGGGTCGCGTTCGTCGCCGGGGCCGCGCGGTTGCGGAAATGCACGAGGCGCCAATAGCCGAACATGTTCACCGGCTGCACCCGCACCAGCTCCAGCTCCGCCAGGTCGAGCAGGGTCTGCAGTTCGAAATCCGGGTGGAAGCCGATCTGCGTGGCGAGCGGCGACACCGCCTTCTCGAAGCCGCGCAGCAGTCGGTGGTCGGAGGCGAAGTGGTTCACGAACAGGATGTCGCCGCCCTCGACGCAGACCCGGCGCATCTCCGCGATCATGCGGGCCGGATCGCCGACCACGGAGGCGACATACATGCCGACCACGCAATTGAAGCTGTCATTGGCGAAGGACATCGCCTCGGCGTCCATCTCCATCAGGCCCTTCACCTGGGCGAGGCCGCGCATCTCCACCTTCTCGCGCGCCTTCTCCAGCATCTCGGCCGAAATATCGATGCCATGCACCTCGGCATCCGCCCGGTACTGGTGCAGCGACAGGCCGGTGCCGACGCCGACTTCCAGGATTCGCTGACCCGGCTGCGTGTTCACCGCCGCCACCGCCGCCTTCCGCCCCGGTTCGAACACCGCCCCGAACAACCGGTCATACACGGCCGCATACCGCCGATACGCGGCCTTAACCTCTTCGGTTCCGAGTAGAGTCTTCATCGTAGGGGGGAGCGCTCCTGCGGGCGAGTGATTGACATGATTGCATCCAGATAGGGATGGATTGTGGCAGATCAACGACTGGAGGGGAATCGGGTGCGTTGAGGATAGCGCCGATTCTCGCGGATCGGTGATGTTATGCCACCTGGCCTGCTACCCATCCCGACGACCAGGCCCACTGAAAATTATACCCTCCTAACCATCCCGTCACATCAACAACTTCGCCGATGAAGAACAGACCGGGCACCCTCTTGGCCTGCATTGTCTTGGAGTCCAGCTCGGCGGTGTCGATGCCGCCCAGCGTGACCTCGGCGGTGCGGTAGCCCTCGCTGCCGGCCGGGGCGACGCGCCAATCCTGGGCGGCGGCGGCGAGGCGGCGCAGGCGCTTGTCGGAGAGGTCGGCCAGGGTCTTGGCCGGTGCCAGGGAAGTTTCCTCCTCGGCCAGCAGCTGGGCGAGGCGTTTCGGCAGATGGGCGGCCAGCGCGGTCTGCGGGGCCTGGCGGCCATTCTCGGCGCGGGCGGCGCGCAGCGCCTCGTACAGATCGAGGCCGGGCAGCAGGCGCACCGCGATCTCGCCGCCCTCGCGCCAGTAGGAGGAGATTTGCAGGATCGACGGGCCGCTGAGGCCGCGATGGGTGAACAGCAGCCCTTCTTGGAAGGTGGTTTTGCCCGAGGACACCGCCGCCTCCACCGAGACGCCGGAGAGCGGCTTCAGCCGGGCCAGCATCTGCGGCTCGAAGGTCAGCGGCACCAGGGCCGGCCGGGTCTCGGTGACGGCGATGCCGAAGCGTCGGGCAAGGTCGTAGCCCCAGCCGGTCGCGCCCATCTTCGGGATCGACTTGCCGCCGCTGGCGACAATGAGCGAGGCGCATGCGAGCCGCGCGCCGTCCGACAGGGTGAGGTCGAACCCCTCGCCCTGGCGCTCCACCGCCGATACGGAGACGCCCAGCCGCAGCTCGGCCCCGGCGGCGCGCATCTCGCCCAGCAGCATGTCGATGATCTGCGTCGAGGGGCCGTCGCAAAAGAGCTGCCCCAGCGTCTTTTCGTGGAAGGCGATGCCGTGGCGCTGCACCAGCGCGATGAAATCCTGCTGGGTGTAGCGCCGCAGCGCCGAGATGCAGAAGGACGGGTTCTGCGACAGGTAATTGGCCGGTGTGGCGTGCAGATTGGTGAAGTTGCAGCGCCCGCCGCCGGAAATGCGGATTTTCTCCCCCGGCGCGCGCGCATGGTCGAGCACCAGGACGGAGCGGCCGCGCCGGCCGGCCTGGGCGGCGCAGAACAGCCCGGCCGCGCCCGCGCCGACCACCACCGCATCCCAAGTCTCGCGCGTTTTCGCCATGGCGCGGACCATAGGCGGCGCGGCCGGGGCGGATCAACCGGGAATGCGCGCGCCGGCTTGTCCGCGCCGGGCCGGGCGGTATAGGCTTTCGCCCATGACCCAGGAAAACCCCATGACCGCCGGCTGGCGCGAGCATCCGCGCTACCCCGACCTCGCCATCGAAACGCTCGATCCGCGCTTCGATAAATACCGCCTGTTCAGCGCCGCGGTGGAGCGGCTCTATACCGGCTGCCGCTGGGCCGAGGGGCCGGTCTGGGTCGGCGACGGACGCTATTTGCTGTGGAGCGACATCCCGAACAACCGCATCCTGAAATGGGAGGAGGAGACCGGGCAGGTCAGCCTCTATCGTAAGCCGTCGGACCATGCCAACGGCCATACCCGCGACCGGCAGGGCCGGCTGATCACCTGCGAGCATGGCGGGCGGCGCATCACCCGCACCGAATATGACGGCCGCATCACCGTGCTGATGGATAACTGGCAGGGCAAGCGTCTCAACTCGCCCAACGATGTGGTGGTGAAGTCGGACGGCTCGATCTGGTTCACCGATCCGCCCTTCGGCATTCTGGGGGATTATGAGGGCCACAAATCGGAGCCGGAGCTGGGCCACGCGGTCTACCGCATCGATGGCCAGACCGGGCAGGCCAGCGTGGTGGCCGACGATGTGCTGGGGCCGAACGGGCTGTGCTTCTCGCCGGACGAGTCGATCCTGTATGTCGTCGAATCGCGCGGCGTGCCCTATCGCAAGATCCTGGCCTACGATGTTTCGGCCGACGGCAGCGGCATTTCCGGCAAGCGGGTGCATATCGATGCCGGGCCGGGCGGCACGCCGGACGGCATGCGCTGCGATATCGACGGCAATCTCTGGTGCGGCTGGGGCATGGGCACGGCGGCGCTGGACGGCGTGCTGGTCTTCGCGCCGGACGGCACGAAGATCGGCCGCATCGCCCTGCCGGAACGCTGCGCCAATGTTTGCTTCGGCGGACTGAAGCGGAACCGGCTGTTCATGGCCGCCAGCCAGTCGATCTACGCGCTCTACGTGAACACCCAGGGCGTCGCCGGGGGCTGATGCCCGCCCCTGCATGCAAGGGGCGCGATATTCTCAAGGTAGAATCGTCTGCGCGCCGTGCATTATGCGCCCTTCGGGACACGGCAAGGATTGGCAGGGGCGATGAGTGACGGCGCGATAGCATCGATCAACCGTCGAATCATCCCGCTGATCATCTTCCTGCTCTGGCTGCTGGCCGCGACCGATGCGCTGACCGGCTGGCGGCCGGCGATCATGGCCGCCGCCTTCGTGGCGATCGCGGTCGGCCTGTGGGCCGGCGCCACCCGGCGCGGCTATGCCCGGTTCGCGGTCATCGTGTTCGGCGGCTCTGCCTTCCTGATGATCGCGCGCACCGGCAATTGGCAGGCCGGGCTGGCGGGGGCGGAGAATGCGGCCCGCTTCGTCGCCTTTCTGGGCTGCCTGCATTTGCTGCGCGCCATCGTGCAGACCTCGCCCTCCATGCCGGCGGTGCAGGAAAGCTTCATCGCCTTCCGCCTGCAGGCCAAGCGCGGCGCGCTGCAGCTTCTGTCCGCCATATTCTCGCTGCCGCTGGCGATTGGCGCGATCAGCGTTATCGCCCCTTTCGTGTCGCGCGAGCCGGACGACGAAATCCGGCTGGACGCCGCAAGCTGGGCGATGCGCGGCCTGGCCTTCGCGGTATTTTTCTCCCCCTTCACCGTGGCGATGGGCATCGTTACCGCTTCGCTGCCGGGCATCGATTTGCCGCTGCTGATGGGGGCGGGATTCCTGCTCTGCGCGGCGCTGATGGCGATTCCGCATCTGATCGGCCAGGCCAGGCTGCCGCGCAGCCTGCCGAAGAGCTTCTGGGTGGCCTTGTGGAACGTGCTGCTGCCGGTGTGGCTGATCGTCATCGCCAATCTGACGCTGGTATTCGCCGGCGGCATGAGCACGGTGCAGGCGGCGATCCTGATCGTGCCGGTCTTCGCGCTGGGCGTGGCGCTGCTGTCGCCGATGCTGGTGCCGGCGGCCAAGGGGCGCGGCCAGACCATGACCAAGATGATCCGCCAGACCGTCGCCAGCTTCGACAATGAGATCGCGGTCTTCATGTCGGCCCTGTGCTTCGCCGCCGGCGTGACCGCGACGCCGGAGGTGAACGCGCTGATCCACCACGCGACCGAGGTGCTGGGCCCGGCGGCGCTGATCGTCGTCTCGCTGGCGGGCATCGCCCTGGTGTCGTCGCTGGGGCTGCATATGGCGGTGCCGACCAGCGTGTTCCTCACCCTGTTCGGCCCCAGCATGCCCGATGCGCTGCATCTGGCGGCCCTCGGCCTGGCCGGGCTGCTGGGCTGGGCCTATGGCACCATGTCGGCGATGGGCTCGCTGGCCTTCCTGATCTGCGCCAATCTGTTCGGCGTGCCGGCTCGGCGGCTGGCCTTCGGCCACAACATGTACTTCATGCAGGGCGTGTTCGTGCTGTACGCCGCGGCGGTGCTGATCTTCCTTTAGTGCTTCGCCCCGCGCAGGCGTTCGTTGCGACGGCGCAACAATTCCAGCGTTGCCAGCAGCGCCAGCGACACCAGGATCATGATGGTGGCGACGGCGGTGATGGTCGGGCTGATATTCTCGCGCAGGCCGGAGAACATCTCGCGCGGCAAGGTGCGCTGCGTCGGCCCGGCGACCAGCAGCACCACGACCACCTCGTCGAAGCTGGTGGCGAAGGCGAACAGCCCGCCCGAGGCCACGCCCGGGCCGATCAGCGGCAGGGTCACCCGGCGGAACGCGGTCACCGGGTGCGCCCCCAGGCTGGCTGCCGCGCGCAGCAGGTTCAAATCGAACCCCTGCAGGGTCGCGCTGACGGTGATCACCACGAAGGGGGCGCCCAAGGCCGTATGGGCCAGGATCAGGCCGGGATATGTGGCGGTCAGCCCCATCGGCGCGAAGAACAGGTAGAAGCCGACGCCGGTGATGACCAGCGGCACGATGATCGGGGAGAGCACCAGTGCCATGATCAGCCCCTTGCCGGGGAAGTTCGTGCGCGCCAGCCCCAGGCTGGCCAGCGTGCCCAGCGCTGTCGCCAGCACCGCCGAGGCGCCGCCGATGATGAAGCTGTTCTTCAAGGCCCGCAGCCATGAGTCGCTGGCGAAAAATTCCCGGTACCAGCGCAGCGAGAAGCCCTCCAGCGGATAGGTCAGGAAGGTGCTGGAATTGAAGGAGAGTGGGATGATCGCCAGGATCGGCGCCATCAGGAAGAACAGCACCAGGCCGGAGACGCCATAGAGCAGCGCGGTCCAGATTTTCTCTTCCCCCGTGCGGTTATGCATCGGCGTCTCCCTCAGCCGACCCGCATGCCGGCGCTGCCGGACAGGCGGTTATAGAGCGCGTAGAGAATCAGCGTCGCCGTCAGCAGCACCGCGCCAAGGGCGGCGGCCATGCCCCAATTCACCGTGTCGGAGGTATAGAAGGCGATGAAATAGCTGATCATCTGGTCGGCGGCCCCGCCAACCAGCGCCGGCGTGATGTAGTAGCCCAGCGCCAGGATGAAGACGAGCAGCGCCCCGGCGGCGATGCCCGGCGCGGTCAGCGGCAGATACACCTTCACGAAGGCCCGCGTGGGGCTGGCCCCCAGCGAGGTGGCGGCGCGCATATAGGCCGGCGAAATGCCCTTCATCACCGCATAGAGCGGCAGGATCATGAAGGGCAGCAGCACATGCGTCATGGCGACATAGACGCCGATCCGGTTGTAGATCAGGCGCACCGGCTGGTCGATCAGCCCCAGCCAGATCATCGCCTCGTTCACCAATCCTTGCTCTTGCAGCAGCACGATCCAGGCGGCGGTGCGCACCAGCAGCGAGGTCCAGAAGGGCAGCAGCACCAGAATCATCAGCGGGTTGGCCAGCCGCGTCGGCAGGGTGGCCAGCAGATAGGCGACCGGGAAGCCCAGCGCCAGGCAGAGCAGCGTGACGACCAGCGATACGGTGAAAGTGCGCAGCAGGATATCGACATAGACCGCCTGGTTCGACGGCACGGACACGATATCGCCGCCGGCGGTGCGCTTCAGGTCGAGCGCTTGCAGCAGGTAGAAACCGGTCAGCGGGCCGCTGGCCTGGGCGACCGCGCCCCACAGCTCGACATCGCCCCAGCGCGGCTCGGCCTCGATGATGGCCTGCTTCCAGCTCCCGGCGCTGTCGGGCAGCTTGCGCGCGGTGCCGAACACCAGCGAGCGGCCATTATCGATGGCATAGTTCAGCCGCCGTGCGGCGGTCGCCAGCGAGCGGTTCTCGCGGCTTTCCGCCAGGTCGGCGGCAAGGGCGGCGAACAGCGCCTCGTCGGGCAGCCGGCTGCGATTCTCCCAATCCCCGATCTGCTGGGCCACGCGCGGCCACACGCCGGCCAGCTCCGTATCGTGGACGCTGCGCCGCAGCATGTCGCCGATCGGAATCACGAAGGTGACGATCAGGAACAGCAGCAGCGGCAGCACCAGCAGGAAGGCGCGCCGCTTGCGCGCCCGCTCGGCGCGGCGCAGCTCGGCTTTCAGCCCGGTTGCGGCAATGCTCATGAAACTCTGATATTGCGGTCGGGAACGGCGGGCGCGTGATCCGCGCCCGCCGGGTGGAAGGCGATCAGTTCACCGCTGCCCATTTGTTGAAGCGCTCGGTCAGCCGGTCGACATTCTCCAGCCAGAACTCGTCGCTGATGACCACCGCATTGGCCATATTCTCGTCGGCGGTCGGCAGATCCTTCAGCCGGGCCGGGTCGATCAGCTTGTTCGCCCCCTTGTTGGTGACGCCATAGGCGATGGCGACCGGCAGCTTGGCCTGGTTCTCCGCCTTGCCGATGAAGTCCAGCAGCTTGTAGGCGGCGTCCTTGTTCGGCGTGCCCTTCAGGATCACCCAGGTGTCCAGGGTGAACAGGCTGCCGTTCCAGACGGTGCCGAAATTGCGCTTGTCGGTCTTGTTCGCGGCGTCGATGCGGCCGTTATAGACCGAGGTCATCACCACCTCGCCGGAGGCCAGAAGCTGCGGCGGCTGCGCGCCCGCCTTCCAGAAGATCAGATCGTTGCGGATCGAATCCAGCTTCTTGAAGGCGCGGTCCACCCCTTCCGGCGTGCCCAGAACCTTATAGACCTCGGACGGCTTCACCCCGTCGCCGATCAGCGCGAACTCCAAGGTGGATTTCGGGCCGGCGCGCAGCGCCCGCTTGCCGGGGTATTTCTTGGTGTCGAAGAAATCGGCCCAGTTTTTCGGCCCGTCCTTCAGCTTGTCGCGGTCATAGCCCATGACGAAGCTGTAGACGATGGCGCCGACGCCGCATTCATGCACGGCGGCCGGAATATAGGCGTCCTTGCCGCCGATCTTGGAATAATCGATGGTCTCGTACAGCCCTTCCTCGCAGCCCAGCGCCAGCTCCTCGGATTCCACCTGGACCACGTCCCAGGTATTGTTGCCGCCTTCCACCTTGGCGCGCAGCACGCCGATGCCGCCATCCCAGCTCTCGTCGAGCAGCGGCAGGCCGCTGGCCTTCTTGAACGGCTCGAAATAGACCTCCTTCTGCGCCGCCTGATAGGCGCCGCCCCAGGAGACGACGGTGAGATCGCGCGCCTGCGCCATTCCCATCGTGCCGACCAGCAGCGCTGTCGCCAGCGTGCCGATCATCAACTTACCGGTTTGCTTCATCTTTCTTCTCCCTGTTATCGGGCCCGCAAAGGGCCCCTTTCCCTGTCGTCAGATCAGGAGGCTTCGGCCAAGGCGCGGACCGGCTTGTCCAGTGGGTCCAGGGCCAGGCAATCCGCGATGGCGAAGCTGATCTCCAGCCGCTCCCCGGCGCGCGGAATCGGCCGGTCGGCGCGGAAGCGCATCTTCACCATGAATTCCTCGTTGCCGGCGACCGCCAGGCGGATGCGCACATGGTCGCCATGATAGATCGTCTCGCGCACCTGCGCCGGCAACGCGTTGGGGTAGAGCTCGGAAGCCGGGGCCAGATGCACCTTCTCCGGCCGGAAGGACAGGCTGGTGCGGCTGCCGGCGCCGGCCACGTTCACCGCCCGCGCGCGCACTTCCGCGCCATCCTCCAGGCGCACCGCGCAATCCTGGCCCTCGATGCGCTCGATGCGGCCGTGCAGCGCGTTGCTCTCGCCGATGAAATGGGCGACGAAGCTGTTCTGTGGCGATTCGTACACCGCCTCCGGCGCGTCGATCTGCTGGATCATGCCGTCATTGAACACGGCGATCCGGTCCGACATGGTCAGCGCTTCCGACTGGTCGTGGGTGACGTAGACGACGGTGACGCCCAGGCTTTCGTGGATATGCTTGATCTCGATCTGCATATGCTCGCGCAGCTGCTTGTCCAGCGCGCCCAGCGGCTCGTCCATCAGCACCAGCTTCGGCTCGAACACCAGGGCGCGGGCCAGCGCCACGCGCTGCTGCTGACCGCCGGAGAGCTGCGCCGGGTGGCGCTGCGCCATGCCGTCCAGCCGCACCATGTCGAGCGCCTTCGCCACCCGCTCCCGCTGCTCGGCGCGGCTCAGGCCACGCACCGACAGCGGGAAGCCGACATTCTCTTCCACGCTCATATGCGGGAACAGCGCATAATTCTGAAACACCATGCCGATGTCGCGCTTGTGCGGCGGCAGCTTCGCCAGGCTACGGCCCTCCAGCACGATGTCGCCGCGGGTCGGCGTCTCGAAGCCGGCCAGCATCATCAGCGACGTGGTCTTGCCCGATCCCGACGGTCCCAGCAGGGTCAGGAACTCCCCCCGGCGGATATCGAGGTTGAGATCCTTTACGACCAGATTTTCCCCGTCATAGGTCTTCTGGACGCCCTGGAAGGACACCAGAATATCTGTTTGGGACATGATCACTCTCGTCGCCGAAAGCCGGCGTTCCGGGAAACAGCGCAGAGCAGCGCGCGACGGTTGCTTAGTGTTTCGCTGCCTTGCGGCATCGTCCAGAAAAATCGTCAGACAGGCGAGACGCCATGCCAGCGAAACGATGGACAGCGCAGCCATGCAACAGGCGCTTTTCGCACCTGCGAACAGTCGATTGACCCCCGATATGGTCGCGGGCTACGGTGCCGTTCGGCCAGAAGAGCCATGCGATCAAAGAAGAACCACCGGGGGAATGCCATGCGAACGACGATTCGCGACATCCAGAAAATGAAGCGCGACGGCGTCGCGATCCCGATGATCACCGCCTATGAATATACGGCGGCGCAGCTTGTCGACCGGGCCGGCATACCGATGATCCTAGTCGGCGATTCCATGGGCATGGTGGTCCATGGCCATCCCAGCACCCTGCCGGTGACGCTGGACGATATCGTGCGTCATGCCGCATCCGTTGTGCGCGGCAGCACGCAGGCGCTGGTCGTCGCCGACCTGCCGTTCCTCACCTACGCCACGCCGGAGCACGCCGTCGCCGCCGCGCAGCGGCTGATGCAGCAGGCTGGCGTGCAGGCGGTGAAGCTGGAGGGTGGTGCCCCCATCGTTTCCGCCGTGCGCCGGCTGACCGAACTGGGCGTGCCGGTGATGGGCCATCTGGGCTATACCCCGCAATCGGAGAATCAGATCGGCATCCGCGTGCAGGGCAAGCAGGCCGACGAAGCGGCGACGCTGATCGCCGACGCGCTGGCGCTGCAGGAAGCCGGGGCCTTCGCCATCGTGCTGGAGCTGGTGCCGGCGGCGCTGGCCGAGGCGGTGACCCAGCGGCTGGAGATTCCCACCATCGGCATCGGCGCGGGCGTGCATTGCGACGGTCAGGTGCAGGTGTGGCACGATCTGCTGGGCCTGTATGGCGATAAGTCGCCGCGCCACGCCAAGCGCTATGCGGAGATTGGCGCGGCCATCGAGACGGCGCTTAAGGATTATGCCGGCGAGGTCGCCGAGCGCAGCTTCCCGACCGCCGCCAACAGCGCGAAGATGGAGCCGGAGGCGCTGAACGCGGCGCTGGCCGCCCTGAAGGGCTGAGCGGGAGCCACGTCCATGCAGATCGCCCGTACCGTCGAGGAATTCCGCGCGCTGCGCGCCAGCGTGCCGGCGCTGGGCGTGGTGCCGACCATGGGCTTCCTGCATGAGGGGCATCTGAGCCTGGTGCGCCGGGCCAAGGCGGAATGCGGTGCAGCGGCGGCCACTATCTTCGTGAACCCGACGCAATTCGCCGCCAACGAGGATTTCTCCACCTATCCGCGCAGCCTGGAGCGCGATTTGGAATTGCTGCGCGCCGAGGGCTGCGACTTCGTATTTGCACCCGACCGGGTGGAGGCGATGTATCCGCCCGGCTTCGACATCCGCATCGCCGTGGGCGGGGTGACGACGATGCTGGAAGGGGCGGTGCGGCCCGGCCATTTCGACGGCGTGGCCACGGTGGTCGCCAAGCTTTTGAACATCACCCAGCCGACGCGCGCCTATTTCGGCCAGAAGGACGCGCAGCAATGCGTGGTGGTGCGCAAGCTGGTGCGCGATCTGAACATGCCGACCGAGATTGTCGTCTGCCCGACCGTGCGCGAGGCCGACGGGCTGGCGATGAGCAGCCGCAACGCCTATCTGGCCCCGGCCGAGCGGCAGGCGGCCACGATTCTGATCCGCGCCTTGCGGGCCGCCGAAGCGCTGTTCCAGGCTGGCGAGCGCGAGGCGGACGCGCTGCGCCAGGCCATGCGCGCCGTTCTGGCGGGCGAGCCGATGGCTGTCGTCGAGTATGTCAGCGCCGCCCATCCGGAGAGTTTGGCGGAGCTGGAGCGGATCGGCGCGGCGGGGGCGCTGCTGTCGCTGGCGGCACGGATCGGCAAGACCCGGCTAATCGACAATCTGGTTCTGCCGCCCGCAGGGTAGATGGCGGCTTTCGAGACGGTGGTTTTTGTATCACCGTTCCCTTAATAATGCGCCGTCTATAGTGCTAAAACGTTTGCTGGCCCGGCGGGAAAAAAAATTACGGGCCGGCGGGAACAAAATCGCGGTGGGGATATTAGGGGCTTGGCGACGCCGGGGGCGGCGCGGCTAAGCGGCTATAAAGGGGGCCAGAAGGGGTCCATGTCTGAACAGAAACAGGTGGGTCGCGGATCGATGGAAACCGTGATCCTGGTGGTGGAGGATGAGTTCATCATCCGCGACCTCGTGGTGGAGATGCTGACCGAACAAGGCTATCGCGTGCTTGACGCCGCGGATGGCCAGACCGGTCTGCGCCTGCTGCAAGAAGCGCCGCGAATCGACGTGCTGATCGCGGATGTGCGCATGCCCGGCCTGGATGGCCATCGGCTGGCCCTGGCCGCGCAAGAGCGCTGGCCCGATATCAAGATTCTGCTGACCACGGGCTTTGCCGATGCCAGCCTCTCAAAGGCCCTGACGCCGGGAATGGAGATCGTGCTGAAGCCGTTCGAAGTCGAGGCGCTGCTGGAGCGGGTCGACCGCCTGACCGAGGGCGCGTTATCCGCCTAAGTGGCCTCGGCCGGCAGGAACAGGGTCATTTCCACCGCTCCCGGCGCTGTCCGGCGGCGCGTTGCCAAACCGCCGAGCCGCTCGGCGGCGATCTGGGGGAGGGCAACATCTTCCGACATATCGATGCCAGTAGCGGCGAGGGAGACCGCCACCGCCGGCCCGGAGAATCCGTCCGGGGATTCGGCGCAATCCCATGCGCCGAGGCGCAGCGTTCCGCCATCCGGCATCAGCGCTTCCAGCGCGTAGGCCGTTTCGAGCAGGGCGAGCTGCATCTCGTCCGGCTCTATGGCGGCGGGCCGAACCGGACCGGACATCGACAGTTCGATGGTGGCGTCCTTGCCGAGAGAGGGCCGCAGGAACGCCAGGCAATCCTCCAGCACCTCGCCGATCTCCGCCGGGGCGGGGCCGCCCGCGTCGCGCCGGCCAAAATTCAGCAATTGGCGGGTCAGCTTGCTGCCGCGCAAGGCGGTATCGTGCATCATCTGGATCAGCGGGGCGGTCTGCTCCGGCGTCTTGCGGCGCTGGGCGAGTTGGGCGGCGCTGATGATCGCTGTCAGATGGTTGTTGAAATCATGGATCATCCCGGCGGTCAGCCGGCCCAGCACCGCCATGCGGCGGGCCTGCAGGTGCTGCGCCTCGACAAGGGGGTCGATCAACCGGAACAGCGCGCCAAGCTCATCCTGGCCCGGCAGCGCCCGTATCGCCGCCTGTACGGCGACCCTGGCGCCATCGGGCCGGCGGAACCGCAGTTCGGTCTCCAGCCCACTCGTCCCAGTCTCAGTCTGCATTCGCGCCCGGTGCAGCAGCCGGGCAGGCACGCCGCCGCGCTGCGCCGCCGGTTCGAACAATGTGGCGAAGGGCGCCCCCTCCAAGGCCGGAGCCGCGAAGCCTGTCGCTTCCCCCGTCGGGTCCGACCAATCGCGCAACCGGCCTTCACCGTCGATCCGGCAGACGGCATGGCCTGGCAGCGACGCGATCAGCCGGCGGTAAAACGCCTCGTCCTGAAGAGTCATGAACCCCGCCCGCCTTTCCGCGCCGCCCCTGCCGCCATGCCACTATGCTCATGTCTTGCCGGGAAACTCGTAACATCAGGTTATCGCGGCATTTGTCAGCCTGCTTCAGGCACCTCAATCAACTTTAATTAGAATGATTTCGATAGCCGTCCAATGCTATTTGCGGCATTGATGTTCTCGCTTACAGCTTGGCCAGGTTTGAATGCCGATTTCCAGCATCGCCTTTGTACGTTCCTCAGCCCTGTTCCTCTTGATCGGAGTAGCAGCCCTGCTGGGCATCGTGGCGACGAATCTGCTGCTGTTCGAGCGCACCCAGAGCTATTACGACAATGTGCTGCTTGCCCGCGATACGCGCAACATGGTGGCCTCCCTACTGTCCAGGTTGCAGGATATGGAGACCGGCCAGCGTGGTTACCTGCTGACCGGCGATGAGCCGTATCTGGCGCCCTATGAAGAGGGGAAAGCGGAGATCGAGCCGTTGCTGCAACGGCTTCGGGAGCGTATGGACGCCTATCCGGAAATCCAGCCGACGCTGAGCCAAGTCGAGACGCTGGTGACGACCAAGCTGGCGGAAATGAGGGATACGGTGAGCCTGGCCCGCGACGGCCGCCGCGCCGACGCCATGCGGCTGATCGAGACCGACCAGGGCAAGCTGCTGATGGACAATCTGCGCCAGCTGCTGAGCGACATGCAGCGGGCCATGGAACAGCGGGTGTCGGAGGAGGCCTCGGCGCAGCAATCCAGCGCCTCCCTGCTGCGCTGGACGACCATCTTCGGCGCTGTGATCATCGCCGCCGTGGTGCTGGGCGCGATCTGGATGGTGCTGCTCTATACCCGCGAGCTGGGCAATGCGCGCAAGCAGGTGGAGCAGCTGAATATCGAGCTGGAAAAAAGGGTGAAGGAGCGCACCGCCGACCTGGCGCGGGCGAATGAGGAAGTGCAGCGCTTCGCCTATATCGTCACCCACGATCTACGCGCGCCGCTGGTCAACATCATGGGTTTCACGGCCGAGCTGGAAACCAGCCTGGCCAGCTTGCAGGCCTATGTCGCCACCGTCGAGGGGCGCGAGGACGACCCGGCCTTCGCCGAGGTGAAGACGGCCGCCGACGCGGACATGCCGGAGGCGCTGGAATTCATCCGTTCCTCCACCCGCAAGATGGATGGGCTAATCAACGCCATTCTGAAGCTGTCGCGGGAGGGCCGCCGGCAATTGAAGCCGGAGCTGATCGAGCTGAACGCGATGCTGGAACAGGCGTCCGCCAATGTGCAGCACCAGATCACCGAGGCGGATGGCGAGGTGTCTCTCGATATCGCCGTGCCGACCATGATCTCCGACCGGCTGTCGCTGGAACAGGTGATCGGCAATCTGCTCGACAATGCCGTGAAATATCGCGATGCGCAGCGGCCGTTGCGCATCAGCATCGTCGCCCGGCCGGCGATCGACAATACGATCGAGCTGGAGATCGCGGATAATGGCCGTGGCATCGCCCAGCAGGATCATGACCGCGTGTTCGAGCTGTTCCGCCGCGCCGGCTCGCAGGATCAGCCGGGCGAGGGCATCGGCCTTGCCCATGTCCGCACCATGGTGCGGAACCTTGGCGGCGACATCGCGCTTGAGTCGGAATTCGGCAAGGGCACCAGTTTCAAGATCAATCTGCCGCGCGATCTGCGGGCGGCGTTGGGGAGCAGAAATTCATGAGTCAAGACGCCAAGCCCGTCACCATCGTGATGATCGAGGATGACGAGGGCCATGCCCGCCTGATCGAGCGGAACATCCGCCGGGCCGGGGTGAATAACGAGATCATCCCCTTCGTCAACGGCACCGACGCGCTGAAGTTCCTGTTCGGCGCCGATGGCTCGGGCGAGGTGCAGTCGGGCCAGCAATTGCTGATCCTGCTGGATTTGAACCTGCCGGACATGACCGGCGTGGATATCCTGCAGAAGGTAAAGAGCAACCAGCACACCAAGCGCTCCCCGGTGGTGGTGCTGACCACGACCGACGACAGCCGGGAAATCCAGCGCTGCTACGATCTGGGCGCCAATGTCTACATCACCAAGCCGGTGAATTACGACAGCTTCGCCCATGCGATCCGGCAGCTTGGCCTGTTCTTCGCGGTGATGCAGGTTCCGGAGACCGACTGACCCCATGCCTAACAAGCCGATCTGCATCCTCTATATCGACGACGATCCCGCCCTGGTGCGCCTGGCGCAACGGGTGCTGGGCCGGCGCGGTTATACGGTCGAGCATGTGACGACCGGGGAGGAAGGGCTGACGCGGCTGATGCGCGGGAATATCGACGTCGTCATTCTGGACCATCATCTGCCGACCGGCACCGGCATGGATGTGCTGGCCCGCCTGGGCGCGTGGGAGCTGGCGCCGCCGGTGGTCTATGTCACCGGTTCGGCCGATACCCGGATCGCGGTCAATGCGCTGAAGGCGGGGGCGGCCGACTATGTGCCCAAGACGGTGGCCGACGAATTTCTGGAGCTGCTGGCCAGCGCCGTCGAGCAGGCGCTGGTGCAGGCCCGGTTGGAGCGTGAGAAAGCGACCGCGGAGCGTGAGGTGCGCGAGGCGCGCGACCGTGCGGAAATCCTGCTGGGCGAGGTGAATCACCGGGTCGCCAACAGCCTGGCGCTGGTCGCCGCGCTGGTGCGCATGCAGGCATCCGCCATCGACGATACGGCGGCGCGCAACGCGCTGGAGGAGACGCAGACCCGGATTTCCGCCATCGCCGGCATCCATCGCCGGCTCTATACCTCGGAGGATGTGCGCTTCGTCGAGATCGACGAATATCTGCGCGGCCTGATCGAGGAGCTGCGGGTGTCGATGAAGGCCTCCGGCACGTTCGATATCCGCCTGGATGTGGAGCATCTGGCGGTGCCGACCGACAAGGCGGTCTCGATCGGCGTGATCGTGAACGAGCTGGTCACCAATGCCTGCAAATACGCCTATTACGGCAAGCCCACGGGGCAGATTCGCGTCGGCTTCCGCCGCGATGGCGGCAATACGGCGCTGCTGGCGGTGGAGGATGACGGCGTGGGCTGGGATGGCGAGGGCCTGCCGCGCGGCACGGGCCTGGGCAGCCGTATCGTGAAGGCGATGGCCGGCAATCTGGGCTCGTCCCTGCAATACGCCAATAGCGGCCGTGGCACCCAGGTGAAGCTGCAATTCTCGCTGTGACCCTGTAAAGCCGGCCGCGCGCAGCCTATATCCGGGTACCCCCTGGCGATTGAGGTGCAAGATGGCGTTGACGATCGATCCCTGGAGTTTCCCCGATCCGGAGCAGGATCTGCCCCCCGCTCCGCCGCCAGCCAAGGCGGTTTTGGCCGGCGGTTGCTTCTGGTGCACGGAAGCGGTCTATGCCGAGCTGGAGGGCGTGCTGTCGCTGCGGCCCGGCTATGCCGGCGGCACGGCGGAGACGGCGGATTATCGCACCGTCTGCACCGGCGCCACCGATCATGCCGAGGTTATCGAGATCACCTATGATCCGACGCGCGTCAGCTATGGCCGGCTGCTGAAGCTGTTCTTCTCCATCGCCCACGATCCGACGCAGAAGGACCGCCAGGGCGCCGATATCGGCCGGCAATACCGTTCCGCCATCTTTTACGCCAATGCGGGCGAACGCCAGGTGGCGGAGGCCTATATCCGCCAGATCGAGCGCGACGGCCTGTTCGACGCGCCAATCGAGACCACGCTGGAGCCGCTGACCGCGTTCTATGAGGCGGAGGATTATCACCACGGCTATGCCGCGCGGAACCCCAACCAGCCCTATATCCGCGCCGTCTCGACCCCGAAGGTCGAAAAGCTGCGGAAGCTGCTGAAAGGCCAGGCTGTCCGCCCCGGCTAATCGCGGCCGAGGGCGGTCCTGATTTTGATCGAGAGTTCGCGCCGGCCATAGGGCTTGTTCAGCAGGTGCATGCCGCGGTCGAGCCGGCCGTGATGCACGATCACATTTTCCGAATAGCCGGACGTGTAGAGCACGGGCAGGCCCGGCTTGATCTGCTGCGCCGCGTCGGCGAGCTGCCGGCCGTTCAGCCCGCCCGGCATGACGATGTCGGTGAAGAGCAGGTCGATTTCCGGATTGTGGCGCAACAGGTCCAGCGCTTCATGCCCATTGCGCGCCACCAGCATGTCGTAGCCCAGCGCTTCGAGCTGCGCGGCGACGTTCCGGCGCACCAGATCATCATCCTCGACCAGCAGGATCAGCGCCGATCCGCCTTCCACGACGGCCGGCGAAACCGGCTCGTGCGGCTCTGCGGTATTGTCGCTTCGGGGTAGATAGAGCCGCACGGTGGTGCCGATGCCGGGCTCCGAATAGATTTTCACATGGCCGCGCGACTGTTTCGCGAAGCCGTAGACCATGCTGAGCCCCAGGCCGCTGCCCTTGCCTTCGGTCTTGGTGGTGAAGAAGGGCTCGAAGGCGCGGGCGGCGATCTCCGGCGGCATGCCGCTGCCGGTATCGGACACGGCGATCATGACATAGTCGCCGGCCGCCACCTCGGCATGGTCGCGGGCGTAATCCGCATCAAGATGCGCATTGACCATATCGATGACCAGCTTTCCGCCACCCGGCATGGCGTCGCGGGCATTGAGGCAAAGATTCAGCAGCGCGTTCTCCAACTGGGCGGGATCGATCGTCGCTTTCCAGGGCTGCATGCCGGGCGTGACTTCCAGCTCGACATGCTCGCCCAGGCTGCGGCGCAATATATCCTCCATGCCCAGGACCAGCTCCCCCACGTCAACCTGCCGCGGGTCCAGGGGCTGGCGCCGGGCGAAGGACAGCAGACGGCCGGTCAGCTCCGAGCCACGTTCGGCCGCCGAGCGGATCATCTCCGCCAGCGCGATCAACTGCGTATCCTTCAATTTCTCCAGCAGCAATTCCGCATTGCCCAGAACCACCGTCAGCAGATTGTTGAAATCATGCGCGATGCCGCCGGTCAGCTGGCCGACCGATTCCATCTTCTGCGCCTGCAGCACCTGGATTTCCGCCTTAAGCAGCGTCTGCTCGGCCTGCCGGCGCTCGACGCCGAGGCGCAGCAGCAGCCAGGTAATGGCGAACAGGATCACGCTGATGAACAGCCCGGCGACCGCCATCGTCGATGGCGCGGCCGAGGCCGTGGCGGTGCGCAGCGCCTGACTTTCGGTGAAGATGATCGTCCATGTGCGGCCACCGAGACTAAGGCTGCCGGTGCGGCGACGTGGTTGATCCCCGGCGCTGGCCAGATGTTCCTCGTATAACAGGGTCTGCGGCGACGGTTCGGGGCCGTCATAGATCGCGAAGCTGATCAGCGTATTGCTGGTGAAGCGGATGCGGCGCATCAGATCCTGAACCCGGAACGGCGCATAGACGAAGCCTCGGATTTGCGCACGGCGCTGCTCCAGCAGGACCGGGTCGCTGCCGCCTTCATAGACCGGCAGATACATCAGGAAGCCGGGCTGCGGGTTCTCCTCATCCTCCTGCACCAGGATCACTTTTCCGGAGATGGCGGTGCTGCCGGTGTCGCGCGCCCGCTCCATGGCCTCGCGGCGGACAGGCTCGGAGAACATATCGAAGCCGAAGGCCCGGCGATTGCGCGAGGTATAGGGCTCCAGAAAAGTAATGACCCCATAAAGGGGGCGCGTGCCGGGCGGGTGGATTTGGTATTCGGGAAAGTCCTGCGCCCGAATGCGCGCTTCGTGCTCCGCCACTTCCGCAGCGCGCAGCAGCGTGGCATAGCCGATGCCTTGCACACCGCCATAGCGCTCGTGTAGCCGCAGCATGCCGACATAGGTCTGGAATTCGCCGCTGGTGACCTCCTCGGAGGCGAAGAACATGCCGGCCGCGCCGCGCAGCACCAGCTCATAGGCCATCAGCCGGCTCAGAATAGCTTCCCGCGTCGCCTCGGATTCCTGCTGGAAGCGCTGTTCCGCCCGCGCTTCGACCGAATCCTGCAAAAGCCGCCAGCTGCCATAGGTGGCGAGCAGCGCCAGTGTCAGGACGATCCAAGGCAGGGCCCGAAAAGCTGGTCTCACCGGCTCTACTCTGCTCTCTCCATTTCAGGCGTTCCTTGTGCGCCCGATTACACGCAGGTTACCGCATTTTCCATGTTGGCGCGGTATCGAATTAAGCGGTTGAACGCCGCCGCCATCCAGGCGATGAGAGAGACCCAAGCAACAGACCGGGTATGGGATATGGAACGCGCGGAAGGCAGCCAGGGGCGCGGCGGGGCGGGAGAGGTTTTCCTCACCTTCCTGAAGCTGGGGCTTACCTCCTTCGGCGGGCCGATCGCGCATCTCGGCTATTATCGCGAAGAGCTTGTGGTGAAGCGGCGCTGGATCGACGAGGCCGGCTATGCCGATCTGGTGGCGCTGTGTCAGTTCCTGCCCGGCCCGGCCAGCAGCCAGACCGGCTTTGCCCTGGGGCTGCTGCGCGGCGGTCCGTTGGGCGCGCTGGCGGCGTGGGTCGCCTTCACCCTGCCCTCGGCCATCGCGCTGTATCTGCTGGCGCTGGGCGCGGGCGATATCGGCGGGCCGCTCGGAGACGGAATCCTTACCGGGCTGAAGATCGTCGCCGTCGCCATCGTCGCCCAGGCGATCTGGGGCATGGCCCGCAGCCTGTGCCCGGACCGGACCCGCGCCGGCATCGCCCTGGCGGCGCTGCTGCTGGTCCTTGCGATGGGCGGCGCGCTCGGTCAGGTCGCGGCGATTGCCGCTGGCGGCCTGGCCGGCCTGGCGCTGTGCCGGGGCGGTGCCGGCATGCCGGGCGGGCTGGTGATATTCCCGGTGTCGCGCGGCGTGGGGATGGTCTGCCTGGCGCTGTTCGGCCTGCTGCTGGTGGGGCTGCCGCTGGCCGGCGCGCTGACCGGAAGTCAGGGGCTGGCGGTGTTCGACGCCTTCTACCGCGCCGGCGCGCTGGTGTTCGGCGGCGGGCATGTGGTGCTGCCGTTGCTGGAATCGGCGGTGGTGGATCCCGGCTGGGTGACGCCGGACGCCTTCCTGGCCGGCTATGGCGCGGCGCAGGCCATACCGGGGCCGATCTTCACCTTCGCCGCCTATCTGGGCGCGGTGCTGGAGCCGACGCCGAATGGTCTGGCGGGGGCCGCCCTCGCCCTGGTCGCCATCTTCCTGCCGGGCTTCCTGCTGCTGGTCGGCGCGATCCCGTTCTGGAATGTCTTCCGCTCGCGGCCGACGGCGCAGGCGCTGATGCGCGGCGCGAACGCGGCCGTGGTCGGGCTGCTGGGGGCCGCGCTGTACGACCCGCTGTGGACGGCGACGATCCTGGGTCCGGCGGAATTCGCCCTGGCGCTCACCGGCTTCCTGTTGCTGACCGTCTGGAAGACGCCGTCCTGGGCGGTCGTGCTGCTATCCGGGGCCGGCGGCGTGCTGATCGGCCTTTAGGCCGAGCCGCACCGCCACCGGGCGCCGCCGGACGCCGCAATCCTCAGCCGAAGCGGCCGGTGATGTAGTCCTGGGTGCGCTTGTCGCCCGGCGAGGTGAAAATCTTCTCGGTCGAATCGAACTCGACCAGCTCGCCCAGATACATGAAGGCGGTGAAGTCGGAGACGCGACCGGCCTGCTGCATGTTATGGGTGACGATGACGATGGTGTAATCGTCCTTCAACTCCTCGATCAGCTCTTCGATCTTCGCGGTGGAGATCGGGTCGAGCGCCGAGCAGGGCTCGTCGAGCAGGATGACTTCCGGCTTCACGGCGACGGTGCGGGCGATGCACAGGCGTTGCTGCTGGCCGCCGGACAGGCTGAGGCCGCTGCTGTTCAGCTTGTCCTTCACCTCGCTCCACAGCGCGGCGCGGCGCAGGGCGGTTTCCACCCGGCCGTCCAGCTCGCTGCGCGGCAGCTTTTCGTACAGGCCGATGCCGAAGGCGATATTGTCGTAGATCGACATCGGGAAGGGCGTCGGCTTCTGGAACACCATGCCGATGCGCGCCCGCAGCAGGTTCAGATCCTGCTTCTCGTCCAGGATGTTGGCGCCGTCGAACAGCACCTCGCCCTCGGCATGCTGTTTCGGATACAGCTCGTACATCCGGTTCAGCACCCGCAGCAGGGTCGACTTGCCGCAGCCCGACGGGCCGATGAAGGCGGTGACCTTGTTGCGGTACAACGGCACGCTGATCGATTTCAGCGCCTTGCTCTCGCCGTAGAAGAAATCGAGGTTGCGCACCAGAACCCGTTCTTCCAGGCCCGCGGAATCCTTCGCCACCGGCATCTTCCCAGAGGAGGAGAAGCTGTCGCGGAAGGTCGTCGTCGTGTCGATGCTCATATCGCTTTCTTAGCTCCACCAAGGGTTCGCGCGGTTATGCTGAGGGCGAGGACGGCCATGGTGATGATCAAGGCGCCGGCCCAGGCCAGACGCTGCCAATCCTCATACGGGCTCAAAGCGAACTGGAAAATGACGACTGGCAGGCTGCCCATCGGCGCATTCAGGTCGGTGGTCCAGAACTGGTTGTTCAGCGCGGTGAACAGCAAGGGCGCGGTTTCGCCGCTGATGCGCGCGACGGCCAGCAGCACGCCGGTCAGCATGCCCGCCTGCGCCGCCTTGTAGCACACATTGCGGATGACATAGGCCTGCGGCATGCCGAGCGCGAAGGCTGCCTCACGCTGCTGATTTGGCACCAGCAGCAGCATGTCCTCCGTGGTGCGCACAACGACCGGGATGACGATCAGCGACAGCGCAACCGCGCCGGCCCAACCGGAGAAATGCCCCATTGGATAGACCATGATCTCGTAGACGAACAGGCCGATGACGATGGAAGGTGCGCTGAGCAGGATGTCGTTGATGAAGCGCACATAGCTGGTGATTTTGCTGTAGCGCCCGTATTCCGCCATGTATGTGCCGGCCAGAATGCCGATCGGCGTGCCGATCACCACCGCGAGGCTGGTCATGATCAGGCTGCCGATAATCGGGTTCAGCAGGCCGCCGGTCCCGCCCGGCGGCGGCGTCATTTCGGTGAAGACCTGCAGGTTGATGCCGCTGAAACCCTTCCACAGCAGGGTGCCGAGGATGATCGCCAGCCAGCCAAGGCCGATGGCGGTAGCGACCAGCGCCAGCGAGACGGCGATCTTGTTGCGGCGGTTGCGGCCGGCATAAAGCGGGTTTGACATGAATTACCTCTGCCGCTCGACATACATCAGCAGGAAGCGCGCGATGGCGAGCACGATGAAGGTGATGACGAAAAGGATCAGGCCGAGGGCGACCAGGGACGAGCTGTGCATCAGGTCCACGGCCTCGGTGAATTCATTGGCGATGGAGGCCGAGATCGTCGTGCCAGGCGCCAGGATCGACCCGGAGATCCGATGGGCGTTGCCGATCACGAAGGTCACGGCCATGGTCTCGCCCAGCGCCCGGCCCAGGCTCAGCATCACGCCGCCGACCACGCCGACGCGCGAATAGGGCAGCACGATGTTGCGCATCACTTCCCAGGTCGTGCAGCCCATGCCGTAGGCGGCCTCTTTCAACACCGGCGGCACCGTCTCGAACACGTCGCGCGAGATCGAGGTGATGAAGGGCAGCACCATGATCGCCAGGATCAGCCCGGCGGTCAGGATGCCGATGCCGTAGGGTGGGCCTGCGAACAGGGTGGACAGCACCGGGATGGAGCTGAAGCTGCTGATAAGGAAGGGTTGCAGCGTTTGCTGCAGGAAGGGCGCAAAGACGAACAGGCCCCAGATGCCGTAGATGATGCTGGGAATGCCGGCAAGAAGCTCGATCGCGATGCCGATCGGCCGGCGCAGCGCCATCGGGCACAGCTCGGTCAGGAACATCGCGACCATCAGGCCGATGGGAACCGCGATCACCAGCGCAATGATCGCGGTCACCAGAGTGCCGTAGATCGGGGCCAGCGCGCCGAATTTCTCGGTCACCGGATTCCAGCTGGCGGTGAACAGGAAATCGAAGCCGAAGGTACTGAGGGCGGGCCAGGCGCCGAAGATCAGGGAAACGATCACCCCGCCCAGGGTCAGCAAAACGCCGAGCGCCGCGATGCGGGTCAGCATATGGAAGATCGCATCCCGGCCGCGCAGCTTATTGAGAATCGCGCTCTGCGTGGGTGCAGCGGATTCCGCGGCGCTGCTTCGCATTGCAACGTTCGTCACATCACGTCTCCGGTTCGGTGTATCGTTCACGCGTTCTCACTGTCTCGTTAGACGGTACCGGCTTGATATACCGTCTAACGCGATAGCGAGGAAATCCCCGATCTGAAAAGCAAGATGGGGCGCCGTGCGAACGACGCCCCATCCCGGATAGCAAACTTAGTTCGTGAAGACGGGCTTGCCGCTCGCGTCCTTAATCTCGGCCGCCCAGGTCTTCTTGATGTCGGCAACGACGTTGTCCGGCATCGCGACGTAGTGCAGCTCGTCGGCCATCTTGTCGCCCTTGTCGTACGCCCAGGAGAAGAACTTCAGGGCGTCGGCGGTGGCGGCCGGGTCCTGCGGCTTGGCATAGACCAGGATCCAGGTGGCGGCGGTCATCGGCCAGGAAGCGTCGCCCGGCTGGTTCGCCAGGATCACGCCGTAGCCCGGCTTGGACTTCCAGTCGGCGTTGGCGGCGGCGGCCTGGAAGGCGTCGGCGGTCGGCGCGACGGTCTTGCCGGCCTTGTTGATCATGTTGGCGTGGGTCAGGCCATTCTGCAGGGCGTAGGCGTACTCGACATAGCCGATGGCGCCCTTGGTGTTGGCGACGTTGCCGGCAACACCTTCGTTGCCCTTGGCGCCAATGCCGGCCGGCCACTGCAAGGAGGTCGCGACGCCGACCTTATCCTTCCAGGCCGGGCTGACTTCGGCCAGGTAGTAGGCGAAATTGTAGGTGGTGCCCGACCCGTCCGAACGATGCACGATGGCGATCGCCTGGTCCGGCAGCTTCATGTTCGGGTTCAGCTTCTGAATCTCCGGGGCGTTCCAGCTCTTCACATCGCCCATGAAAATCTTCGCCAGCGTCGGGCCGTCCAGCACCATCTCGCCCGGCTTGATGCCGTCGAGGTTCACGACCGGCACGATGCCGCCCATGACCATCGGGAACTGCACCAGGCCGGTCTCGGCCAAGTCTTCGCCCTTCAGCGGCGCATCGGACGCGCCGAAGGTCACGGTCTTCGCCTTGATCTGCTTGATGCCGCCACCGGAGCCGATGGACTGGTAGTTCATGCCAGTGCCGGTTTCGGCCTTATAGGCATCGGCCCACTTGGCATAGATCGGATAGGGGAAGCTGGCGCCGGCGCCCGAGATTTCGGCGGCGAGCGCCGGGGACAGACCAGCGGCGAGCGCGACGCCGGCCACTGCCATGCTGCGGAAGAATTTTTTCACTGTCGTTCTCCAAGGTTTACCGGAAGCGGGGGCGGTCGCATGCCGCCATTTCTCTTCCGTTCGTGATCGGTCGGCAGGAGGCCGTCATAAAAGCTGTCTAAGACGGGACGCGGGCGCGTCATCGAATGCCCAGGCGCCAGCCGAGATTGACGGGCATAGTTGTGTCAGCCGCCCGTTATCGCTTCGTGTCGGTTCGATGAAAGTTTCGTGACACCCCTGTAGGCCTTCGCCGGCGGGATTTTTGGCGCGAAACCGTCCTGTTGTGGGCGGGGAAGATATGGTCTTGCCGGCATAGCGCCATAACCCTTTGGGGCATAATGCATTTTGCCGCCGCCCACGATGCCGCGGGCGGAACAAAGCCCCTCAAGCCCGGTTCGATTGCGGTAAGCGCCCCGACCGGGACGCGACTTATACAGATCGCACAAGGAGGATATCCCATGGCGGAAAAGGGCCTGAACAAGCTGTTCCACGAAACGCTCAAGGACATTTATTACGCCGAGCGGAAAATCTTGAAGTCGCTGCCCAAAATGATGCGCGGGGCGGAATCCCCGAAGCTGAAGGCCGCGTTCGAGAAGCATCGCGAGGAGACCGAAGGGCAGATCGAACGGCTGCAGAAAATCTTTGAGATCATCGGCAAGCGCCCGCAGGGTAAAACCTGCGACGCCATCGAAGGCATCATCGCCGAGGGCGAGGAAATGCTGGAGGAATTCAAGGGCGACCCGGCGCTCGACGCCGGCCTGCTGGCCGCCGCCCAGGCGGTCGAGCATTACGAGATCACCCGCTACGGCACGCTGAAGCGCTGGGCGCAGGTGCTGGGCCACGCCGAGGCAGTCAAGCTGCTCGACGAGACCCTGAAGGAAGAAACCAAGACCGACCAGGACCTGACCAAACTGGCCGACGAAGCGGCCAATGACAAGGCGCTGAAGGCGGCTTGATCGGGCGGACCGCCTCGGCTCCGTCGGGGCGGTCTTCCTCTCAGCGGCTGTCGCGCCAGCGCGCCAGCCTGTCGGCGGCGGCGGCAGCAACGCCCGCCCAGTCGCCCGGCGCGCGCTGGCGGATCAGCCGCAGCGAGGGATACCAGGGCGAATCCTCGCGCTCGGTCATCCAGCGCCAATCCGGCTGGTCGCTCAGCAGCACCCAGGCCGGGCGGCCGACCACGCCGGCCATATGCGCCAGCGAGGTGCAGGAGGAGATGACAAGGTCGCAACTCTCCAGCACCGCCAGTGTGTCCAGGCAGTCGCTGCCGGCCGCCTCGACCGCGCCGCCGATATCGGCCAGCCTTCGCTCCAGGCCCAGATCCTCGATCTCGCGCCTTGCCCGCCCGACCTGCAGGGAGACGAAGCGCACCCCCTCCACCGCCAGGATCGCCCGCAGCGCCGCCAGCCCCGGCGAGCGTTTCGCATCGCCGACGAAATAGGGATTGCCGCGCCAGCACAGCCCGACGACCGGCCGGTCGCCCGTGGCCCGCACCTTCGGCCGCCAGGCGGCGATGCGCGCGGGGTCGCGCAAGGCGTGCAGCGGTTCGCCCGGAATATCCTCCGGCCGGCGAATTCCCAGCAGCCTCGGCAGCGACATCAGCCCGACCCAGCATTGGGTGCGCGCAAATGGCCGGTCCCAGTCGAACACATCCTCCGGCGGCAGGAGGCGCCGCGCCATCGACAGGGTCTCGGCCTTACCGGCAAAGATCACGCGCCCGCCACCGCCGATCCGGGCGGCGGAGGGAATATGCGGCAGGAACCGCAGAAACTGCACCGTGTCGCCCAAGCCCTGTTCGTCCAGCACCAGCAGCGTGCGGCCGCCAACCGGGCCGCCATCCCAGCGCGGCAGGCTGGCCTCTGGCATGCGCAACCCAAGGGCGGCATGGCGATGCTCGAAATGCGGCCAGGCCTCGGCGTAGCGTCCCTGCAGCAACAGGGTGAAGGCGAGATCCCAATGGGCGGCGGCGCGCGGATCGATGTCGACGGAGCGGCGCAGCGCTTTTGCCGATTCGTCCAGCCGGCCGACGCTGCGCAACATGTTTCCCAGGCTGCGCAGCGCCGGCGCGTGATCGGGGCGGCTGCCCAGCACGCGCCGGAAATCCGCTTCCGCCGCGCTATAGTCTTCCGTCATGCGATGGATATTGGCGCGATCCATCCGCGCCCCGACATGGGCCGGCACGCGTTGCAGAATGGCGCTGTAGACCCGCTCCGCCTTGGCGGTCTGCTGCGCCTGATGCAGGGATATGCCCCAGGCATAGGCCTCCCGCGGCCCATAGGGCGGGGGAGAGCCCGCGATAGCTTTTTCGATCGCCGCCAGCAGGCTCGCGCTCTGGCGCTCCCAACTCCAGTCGAGCATATAGCGCACCGCCGCCTGCGCCTTGGCGCGGGCCTCGTGCCGCCGGTCATGGATACGCTGGAGCGTTTCCAGCAATTCCTCGACGCTGGAGTCGCCCCAGCCGTCCCGGGCCCCGCCCTCCCCGGCGATCTCGCGCTGGTCCTTCAGGCAGTAGAGGTGATCCCCGACCAGATCCAGATGGCCGGTATTGCCCGACAGGATGGTGGGCACGCCACAGGCCAGCGCCGCCATTGCCAGCGGGTTGGGGTCGCCCTCACAGCGGCTGGGGAAGGCCGCGACATCGCATTCGCGCAAGATGGTCGGCAAGTTGGCTTGCGGCGCCGCCCCCAGATCGAGCGCTGCCTCCGGCCCCAGCCCGTTGCGCGCCAGCCAAGCGGCGACCGGCAGGCCCGTCGCGTCGGGCAGTGAGGGCTCGGCGCCCGGCGCCGCCCAGGCGGCGACCAGCAGCGCCTCCGGGTGGCGCTGGCGGAACCGGCTGAAGGCGGCGGCGAGAATGTCCGGCCCGGTTCGGTAGGTCAGCGGGCCGCCGGCGAACACCAGGAATCGGCCGGGGAAAAGCCCGGCGCGATTGGCCGGATGGAACAGCGACAGATCGATGCCGGGCGGGCAGCGCAGCACGTTGGTCAGCCCCTTGTCCCGCAGCAATTGCCGATTCCAGGACGAGGCGGCGAGGATCAGCGGCCATTGCGCGACCGCACGGAGGCGCTGCGCCGGTATATCCGTCCGGTGCAGCCGCGCGAGGCCGATATCCGGCTCCCCCGCCATGCGCCCAGCGGGCAGGGTCAGCCCTTCGCCCAGCCAATGCAGGATCGCGCAGCCGGGCGCCTCGCCCGCCGGATCGCCGGCACCGCCCTCAGTGGCAAGAAGCAGGGCCTGCCGGTGCAGCGGGGCGAGGTCGCCCGTCGCTGGCAGGCCGTTCACCAGGAACGGTCGCCAGCCATTGCCCGCGGCATGCACCGCCAGCTGGAGCGGGTATTGCCACGTCGCCTCTCCGGCCCCCTCCGGCCAGGCCATGCCGAATCGCTTCATCCGCCAGGCCTGGGCACGACTGGCGGATGCGAAGGGTTCCAGCCGCCGGCTTTCGTTACAAACACCATTCTGCGTTTCGTCTTAACTGACTCGGCGACATTTCGGGAAGACGCCCTGAAAGGAACATCTTGTCATCACGCGTCCGCAGAATGCTGGAAAGATCTGGGTAATGTCGAGCGATCCGGCTCGATCGCTCATCGTCTGAGAAAATGGCGCGCCTTGGGGCTGAGGAAACGAACGAATTGTTCGAGACCCTAACCTCCTGGAACGACTATCTGGAGTATCGGAAACGCAATGATCTTCAGAGGCCGCCATGTCCCTGAGCGGCGGCTTCAACAAGGCAGGCGCTCGCAATACCCTCGCTAAAGACAGACACGCTGAACGACGCTCTCCCCCTGCGCCGTTCAGCATCCGC
>NZ_LPXN01000115.1 GCF_001618175.1 Oceanibaculum pacificum
GCCCCCCGGTACCGTCGGATCGGTCGGGGTGATGACGATGGGATTCTCCTCCTCATCATCGTCGTCGGACGGCGTTGGAGCCACCAAGGTGATGGTCGTGTTACCGCCATCAAGGACGGCCGCAAAGCTGCCGCTGGAGCCGCTGATGCCGGTCAAGGTCAGGCTATGGCCGCCGCCCAGATCGATGGTGCCGCTGGCGGTGGCATTATTCAGCGCCGTCAGGTCGGCCCCGGTCACGACAATGCTGTCGCCGATCGCGAAATCGGCGATGGTGTCGCCATGGAAATTACTGGCGCTGTCCCGGAACACATCGTTGCCCGCGCCGCCCGACAGCGTGTCGTTGCCCGCGCCGCCCGAGAGCGTATCGTCGCCGGCATCGCCATTTAGCTGGTCGGCATCCTCATTGCCCGTAAGGACATCGTTACCGTCTCCCCCCCACAGCGTGTCGTCGCCAGCGAAACCGGACAGCGTGTCGTTATCGGCATCGCCATAGATCAGGTCGTGCCCGGCATGGCCGGATAGCGTATCGCCGCCAGCGCCGCCATAGATCGTGTCGTTGTCGTTATTGCCCCATATCCAATCAGCACCGTCTTCGCCGAAGAGGATATCGTTGCCGTCCGTGCCAATGAGGGTGTCGTTGCCCGCGCCGCCCCACAGCGTATCGTCGCCGTCGCCGCCGCTCAGACCGTCATTACCGGCATTGCCGTAAAGGGCGTCGGCGCCATCCTCGCCATATAGAAAATCATTGCCGTCGCCGCCCGACAGCGTGTCGTCGCCCGCGCCGCCATAGGCGGTATCGTTCCCCGCGCCGCCGTCGAGGCTGTCAGTGCCGGCATTACCATATAAGCGATCATTACCTTCGACGCCCGACAGGGTGTCGTCGCCCGCGCCGCCATAGGCGGTATCGTTCCCCGCGCCGCCGTCGAGGCTGTCAGTGCCGGCATTACCATATAAGCGATCATTACCTTCGACGCCCGACAGGGTGTCGTCGCCCGCGCCGCCATAGGCGGTATCGCTTCCCTCGCCGCCGGTGATCAGGAAAGCGCCATCGGTTTCAGCAGTGCCTACCCAATAGAGCGTATTAGGGCTGGCGGACGCATCGACCGTCAGAATCTTGCCGGCGGCCACGGTGGCGTCGTTTGTGGTGATGTTCTGTGTGCCGGCGGTTATCTCGATGGTTTCGACATTGGTCAATGTCGTGGCGTTGAATGTTACCGTCTGCGCAGCCTGAATGAGCAGCGTGTCGTCGCCGATGCCGCCATCGATGATGTCGCTAGCAGTCAGTACGTTGCGTATGCCGTCGCCAGCGCCCGCTATAATCGTATCGTTGCCGCCGCCGAGCACCGACGTATCCTCACCGTTTACGTTCCCCGGCGTATCGGTCTTGGTTGTCAACGACAACGTTACGGGGTCGGGCAGGATGGAAATGGTGGTGTCGCCCCCGCTATAGCTGGCCTTAAAGACGCCGTTGCTATCGGTGACGCCGGTCAGCGTCAAAGTGCCTCCATCCAGATCAATGCTGCCGCTGGCATCCTGATTGTCGAGCGCCGACAGGTCGATGCCGGTCACCACGATGGTGTCGCCGGCCGCGAAGTCCTCGATGGTGTCGCCGTTGAAATCGTCGGCGCTGCCCTGGAAGACGTCGTTGCCATTGCCGCCATACAGCGTATCGCTCCCCGCGCCGCCGCGAATTGTGTCCTCGCCATTATGGCCATTGAGCGTGTCGTCGCCGCTGCCGCCCTCGAGAAGATCGTTGCCGCCCTCGCCATTCAGCAGATCGCCGCCATCGCCGCCGGCTATGCTATCGGCCATCGCGCCGCCATACAGGGTATCGGACGCACCGCCGCCGGTGATCGAGAAGGTGCCGTTCGTCTCGAAATATCCCCAAAACTGGACCGTGTCGCTGCTGCCGGATGCGTCGACCGTCAGGGTTTCGCCTGCAGCGACCGTTGCATCGGCGGTGGTGATCTCCTGCACCCCTCCCGTGATGCTGATGGTCTCGAAATTGGTCAGCGTCGTGGCGGTGAATTCAACAGTGTGACCGACTGAAATCACCAGCGTGTCGTTGCCATCGTTGCCATCGATCGTATCCTCAGCATCATCCAGCGCGGTCGCGATGCCGGCCGTCAGCGTGTCGTCGCCGATGCTCAGGATCAAATCGTTTACGCCGGTCGTGAGATTTTCATCGTCGGGCCCGTATACCAGGGTGACGGTCGAATCGCCGCCCGATACGGCCACCGAAAACAGGCCGGAAGCCGAGGTAACCCCGGTCAGCTGGAGCGCCTGGCCGTCTCCCAGGGTAATCTTTCCGCTCGCCACCGTGCCATGCAGCGCCGACAGGTCGACGCCCGTCACCACAATGCTGTCACTCATGCCGAAATCGGTGATGGTGTCGCCGGCCAGATCGGCGACGCTGCCGCGAAACATATCGTTGCCGCTGCCGCCGGTAAGGCTGTCCACGCCGCCGCCGCCGACAATCGTATCGTTGCGATCGTCGCCGTTCAGCGTATCGTTACCCTGCCCGCCGACGATCGAATCGTCGCCCTCGCTGCCGGTGACGTTGAAGGACCCGTCCAATTCCGCAGCGCCTTGCCAGATCAGCGAGTCGGCGACGAACGCATCGACCGTCAGGGTTTCGCCGGCAGCCACAGTGGCGTCATCGGTGGTTATGTTATAGTCGCTGTCGTCTCCGATATTGATCTTCTCGACATTCCTCAGCGTGGTGGCGGTAAAGACGACCGTTTGCGAATTATTGAGATGCAGCGTGTCTTGGCCCGCCTTGCCGTCGATCATGTCGCCGGCGTTCAGGTGATCGGCGCTGTTCGCCGTAATCGTGTCGTCCCCGTTGGTGAGCACCGGCGCATCGTCGCCATCCGTCAGCGTTACACTATCCAGGAGGCCGGCGAAGGCCGCCTGGGTTTCGGCGGTGACGGCCAGTTCGACCGGCGCGCGATCGCGCCGCTGCAACAGCCAGCCGCCGCCCAGGGCCGCCGCGCCGACCGGATCCGCGGAAGCGGCGACGCCGACGCCCAGGGCGTCCTCCAGCACATCGATGAAATGCCGCCCCGCGCTTCCGGCGGCGACGGAGCAACCGTACAGCACGACCGATGCGTCAGGGTCGAGGGCCGCGCCGATGCGGGCCAAAGTTTCCCGCCGCTCCGCCAGCGCCGCCGCATCGATCCGTTCGCCCGCCAGATGCAGCGCGCCCGGCTCGCCATGGCTGATGATGTGGAGCGCCGCGACAGCGGCGCGCGCCTCAAGCGCCGTTGCGATTTGCGAAAGGGCGTCAGTTTTCTCACATAAGAGAATGGCCTCGGTTTGCGGCGCCAGACCGTTCATTAGGGACGACAAATTCTCGTCGGCCGCGCCGAAGACCACAAAACTGTTTTTCATGACAACCCCTAGTTTTTTGAATGTCGGGCCCTTGGTTTGGCTTTTGCTGCCGACATGGACTGTTAGATGGGTACTCTAAACATATTCGAAGCATTTTTATTTAAATTCCCTTAACCGGCGGAAATTTATTTCCCCATCTCCGCGTCGCCCCTGCGAATCTTTCGAAACCTCAACATTAAAAAGATCATTGATGATTGATCATAGATAATTTACAGAAGATGGCAATCACAGCCACGCTCCGCCTGGGATGGCGCGAAAGAGTGGCGTCTAGCTGGGGGAAGCCGTTTCCAATGAATTTCGAACTGTCCGACGACCAGAACATGGCGGTGGAGAATTGGCGCCGCTTTCTGGAGCGGGAGATCAAGCCGATCACCGACCAGCATCGTGACAAGCCGTTCCCGAAGGACGTGCTGAAGGGCCTGCTGCGGGCGACCTGCGAATACGGCGTCGGCAATGGCTGGGTCCCGGAGGAAGGCGGCGGCCTGGGCCTCGATTTCGTCACCAGCGGCCTGCTCTATGAGGAGCTGGCGCGGGTCTCGGCCGATCTGGCGGGGGCCGCCTTCGTGAATGAGGGCGCGGCGGTGAAGGTGTTCAACGCCGGCTCGCCCGAATTGCGGGAACGCTATCTGGAGGCCACGCTGGCCGGCGAGCTGATCGGCTGCTCGGCAATCAGCGAGCCCAATGCCGGCTCGCATGTGCGCGGCATGCGCACCAAGGCGGTGCGCGAGGGCGACACTTACCGCCTCAATGGCGAGAAGCTGTGGATCTCCAACAGCTCCGCCGCCGATTACACCGTCGCCGTGGCGCTGACCGGCGAGCAGGAATTCACCATGTTCCTGGTCGACCGCGATGAGCACGGCTTCGAGACCCGCGAGGTCGAGAAGCTGGGGCTGAACAGCTGGTCGATGGGCCAGGTAATCTTCAACGATGTCGTGGTGCCGGCCAAGAACATCCTCGGCAAGGTGGGCGGCGGCCTGCGCGAGACCATGAAGGGCTTCGAGCGTTCGCGCTGCTTCATCTCGCTGGTGGCGCTGGGCCTCGGCCGGGCCAGCCTGGATGCCTCGATCGATTACGCGCAGCAGCGCCAGGCGTTCGGCAAGCCGATCGGCGCGCATCAGTTGGTCCAGCAGCTCATCGCCGAAATGGCCATCGAGCTGGAGGCCTCGCGCCTGATGGTGTTCCGCGCGCTGTCGCTGCTCGATCTCGGCGCCGGCTCGAACGTTGAGGCGGCGATGGCCAAGGCCTTCACCACGGAAGCGGTGCAGCGCATCACCTCCAAGGCGATCCAGGTGCATGGCGCGTTCGGCGTGACCTCGGAATTCCCGGTGGAGCGCCATTTCCGCTCGGCCCGGATGCTGACCATCCCGGACGGCACCACGCAGATCAACAACCTCATCATCGGCCGCAAGCTGCTCGGCCTCGACGCTTTCGCCTAAGGATCATCATGTCGCAGATCAATTCCGCCCTGCTGTCGGCCGCCGGCCGCGTGTCAGAAGCCAGCACCGCTACGGCCCGCACGGGCGCCCAGCTTCTGGTCGACACCCTGCAGGCCAATGGCGTCGACCGCGCCTTCTGCGTGCCGGGCGAAAGCTACCTCGCCGTGCTCGACGCGCTGCATGACGCGCCGGAGATCGAACTGGCCGTGTGCCGCCAGGAAGGCGGGGCGGCGATGATGGCGGAGGCCTATGGCAAGCTGACCGGCAGGCCCGGCGTGTGCATGGTCACGCGCGGCCCCGGCGCCACCAACGCCTCCATCGGCATCCACACCGCGTTCCAGGATTCGACGCCGATGATCCTGTTCGTCGGCCAGGTTGGGCGCGACATGCGCGACCGCGAGGCGTTCCAGGAGCTGGATTACCGCCGCGTCTTCGGCCAGATGGCGAAGGACGTGCTGGAGATCGACGACGCCGCGCGCATGCCGGAGATCGTCAGCCGCGCCTTCTACACCGCGACCGCCGGCCGGCCCGGCCCGGTCGTCATCGCCCTGCCGGAAGACATGCTGCGCGACGTTGCGGAGGCGGCGGCGCCGCGCCCCTGCCAGCCGGTCGAGACCGATATCGGCCAGCCGGAGCTGGCGCGCCTGAAGGATCTGCTGGCGGCGGCCGAGCGGCCGTTCCTGATCGTCGGCGGCGGCGGATGGAGCGCGGAGGCCGCGGCCGATCTGGAGGCCTTCGCCACGGCGCACAAGGTGCCGGTCGGCGCGTCCTTCCGCTGCCAGGATTATATCGACAACAGCCATCCGCTCTATGCCGGCCATGTCGGCGTCGGTATCGACGCCAATCTGGGCCGCCGGGTGCGCGAGGCGGATTTGCTGATCGTCCTCGGCGCGCGGCTGGGCGAGATGACCACCAGCGGCTACACGCTGCTCGACGTGCCGGCCCCGCGCCAGGTGCTGGTCCATGTGCATGCCGACGCGGAGGAGCTGGGCCGCGTCTACCGGCCCGATCTCGGCATCAACGCCTCGCTGGGCCGCTTCGCCCGCGCGCTGCGCGGCCTGCAAGCCCCCGCCGCCTGCCGCTGGGATGGCTGGGCGAGCGAGGCGCGCCGCGAGTTCGAGGCCTATGTCCAGCCAACCGAGGTGCCGGGCGAGGTCAATCTCGGCCGCGTCGTCGCCGCGCTGCGCGAGGTGCTGCCGCCGGAAGCCATCGTGACCAACGGGGCCGGCAATTACGCCACCTTCGTGCATCGCTTCCACCTCTATCGCCGGTTCCGCAGCCAGCTTGCGCCGACCTCCGGCTCGATGGGCTATGGCCTGCCGGCGGCGGTGGCCGCGCAGCTCGTCCATCGCGACCGGCCGGTGGTGTGCTTCGCCGGCGATGGCTGCTTCATGATGACCTGCCAGGAATTCACCACGGCGGTGCGCTACGACCTGCCCATCGTGGTGGTGGTGGCCAATAACGGCATGTACGGCACCATCCGCATGCATCAGGAGCGCGATTATCCCAACCGCGTCTCCGGCACCGACCTGGTGAACCCGGACTTCGCCCGCTTCGCCGAAGCCTGTGGCGGCCATGGCGAGCTGGTCGAGCGGACCGAGGATTTCGCCGCCGCCTTCGCGCGCGCCCGCGCCTCCGGCAAGGCCGCCATCATCGAGCTGCGCATCGATCCCGAGGCGCTGACGCCGAACGCCTCGCTGTCGCAGATTCGCGACGGCGCCGCCGGCAAGAAGAAACGCTGAGGGCGGGACGCGGCGATGTCGGTCGACTTCACCATCATCGGCGGCGGGATCGTCGGCATATCCACCGCTCTGCATCTGGCGGAGCGGTTTCCCGGCGCATCAATCCTGGTGCTGGAGAAGGAGCCTGCGCTCGCCGTACACCAGACCGGCCATAACAGCGGCGTCATCCATGCCGGCGTCTATTACCAGCCGGGCAGCCTGAAGGCGCGCTTCTGCCGCGAGGGTCTGGCGGCGACGATGGCATTCTGCCGCCGGCACGATCTGCCCTACGACAAATGCGGCAAGCTGATCGTCGCCACCGACGATGCCGAGCTGGCGCGGATGGAGGCACTGCACCAGCGCGCCCAGGCGAACGATCTGACGATCGAGCGGCTGGACGCGGCGGAGCTGCGCCGGCGCGAGCCGCGCATCGTCGGCAAGGGCGCACTGTTCGTCGCCGATACCGGCATCGTCGACTACACCGCCGTCACCCGCGCCATGGCCGATGCGCTCCAGGCTTCCGGCGGCACAATCCAGCTCAACACGGCGGTTCGTGATATCTGGGAAGAGCCCGACGCGGTGCTGGTGGATACCGATGGCGGCCTCATCCGCACCCGCCATCTGATCGTCTGCGCCGGGCTGATGGCCGACCGGCTGGCCGAGATGTGCGGCCTGGGGGCTGATTTCCGCATCGTGCCATTCCGCGGCGAATATTACCGGCTGCCGGCGGAGAAGGACGATATCGTCCGCCATCTGATCTACCCGGTCCCGGACCCGGCGCTGCCGTTCCTGGGCGTACATCTGACCCGGATGATCGGCGGCTATGTCACCGTCGGCCCCAACGCCGTGCTGGCGACCAGGCGCGAGGGCTATCGCAAGGGCGATATCGATTTTCGCGACATGGCGGAGATGCTGACCTATCGCGGCTTCTGGAACGTGTTGCGGCGTAATCTGCGCTCCGGCCTGTCGGAGATGGGCAATTCGCTGATCAAGCGGCGCTATCTGGCGCTGTGCCGGAAATACTGCCCGGAGCTGACCGAGGAAGACCTGCTGCCGCATCCCGCCGGCGTGCGCGCCCAGGCGGTGCTGCCGGACGGCACGCTGGTCCATGACTTCCTGATCAAGAACACCGCGCGGACGATCCATGTCTGCAACGCGCCGTCGCCGGCCGCGACATCGGCCATCCCGATCGGCCGGCACATCGTCGACAGCGCGGTAGAGAGATTCGGCCTGCAAGGCGGGCCGTACGCAGCGCAACCCCTGCCGCAGGCGGCGGGAGGTCGCGTCTAAGAGCCGGAATAGGCCGACAGTCGCTTTCACCAGGGACCGCGAGAAGCACGGTCCGATTCACACAAGCGGGAGGAAAAAATGACGCTATCGACAATTTTCAAAGGCTCCAGGCTCATGGCGGCAACCGTCGCCGCCGTTGGTCTGCTGGCCATCAATGCCAGCGCGGCCTCGGCCGACATGGCGAAGCCGAAGCGGCAGTTCATGTCGCTGGGCACGTCCAGCGTTGGCGGCACCTGGTTCTCGCTCGGCGGGGCCATGGCCAGCCTGATCAGCAAGCAATATCCGGAGCTGAACGTCACCGCCGAGATCACCGGCGGCACGGTCGACAATCTGAAGCTGATGGGTAACGAGAAGCTGGAGCTGGCCTTCGCGACCAACGCGGAAGCCTATCTGGCGGCCAACGGCCAGGGCCCGTTCAAGGAGAAGATGGACGGCTTCGCCGGCGTGGTCGGCGGCCATGGCATCTTCTGGCACCTCTATACGCTGAAGAGCACCGGCATCAAGTCGATCCGCGACCTGAAGGGCAAGCGCATCTCGCTCGGCGCCGCCGGCTCCATCGGCAATTCCATCGGCGAGACCGTGCTGAAGGCGCACGGGCTGGAGATGGGCAAGGATTGGAGCCCGGAATATCTGGGCCATGGCGACGGCCCGGGCGCGCTGCGCGACGGCACCATCGACGCGGCGCTGGTCATCAGCTCTTTTCCGACCTCGGCGGTCATCGACATGACCAGCTCGGACGGCGAGAATGTCGTGTTCCTGAACCCGGAGCCCGAGGTTCTGGACGGGCTGCTGAAGGAGCGCCCCTATTGGACCAAGGTGCCGATTCCGGGCGGCATCTATAAGGGCCATCCGAACGACATTCCGAACTCCTTCGGCGTCTCCACCATCCTGATTGCCAGCAAAAAGCTGAGCAAGGAGGCGGTCTACGCCATCACCAAATCGATCCTTGAGAATAACGACACCCTCTCCAAGTCGCATGCGCTCGGCAAGGATTGGAGCAAGCAGAACGCGACGCGCGGCATCAAGGGCGTGATCGAGTTCCATCCGGGGGCGGAAGCCTATCTCAAGGAACAGGGGCTCCTCTAACATGCTCGGTCTTCCTTCGCCCGCAGCGTTTCGCGCGCTGCGGGAGAAGGAGGCTTGGCCAGCGTTGCTGGTGGGCCTCCTTGCGGCCTCTTTCTCCGTGTTTCACCTGTACACGAGCTATCGCGGCACGCTGCCAACGCTACAACAGGTATATGTGCATCTCAGCTTCGCGCTGGTGCTGATCTTCCTGACCGTCCCCAGCTTCGGCAAGGAATCCCGCCTGCGCGCGCTCCGCTGGGTCATCGACGCGCCTTTCGCGGTCGGCTCGGCGGTCATCGGCATCTATGTCGTGATGAATTTCATGGACATCTCGCAGCGCGGCGCCGGCGACCCCGCTCAGGCGACCGTGGTGCTCGGCGTCCTCGCCACCGTGCTGGTGCTGGAAGGCACGCGGCGGATGATCGGCTGGGCGCTGCCGGCGCTGGCCATCCTGTTCATCATCTACGCCTTCGTCGGGCCGCACATGCCGGGCATGCTGGCGCATCGCGGCTTCGATATCGAGCGGCTGGCCTCCACCTTCTATATCTCGGCTTCGGGCATCGCCGGCACGCCGTTGCAGGTGTCGGCCACCTATGTCGCCGTCTTCGTCATTTTCGCCGCCTTCCTGGACACTTCGGGGGCCGGCAAGTTCTTCATCGACTGGAGCTACGCGGCCCTGGCCTGGTTCCGCGGCGGTCCCGCCAAGGTGGCCATCCTAGCCAGCTCGCTGATGGGCACCGTGAACGGCAGCGCCGTGGCCAATACCGTGGCGACCGGCACCTTCACCATCCCGGTGATGAAGCGCGCCGGGCTGGACCGTAATTTCGCCGGCGCGGTGGAGGCGGCCGCCTCCTCCGGCGGGCAGATCGTGCCGCCGGTGATGGGTGCTGCGGCCTTCATCATGGTCGAGATCGTCGGCCGGCCGTATTCCGAGATCATGGTCGCGGCCGCACTGCCGGCGCTGCTGTACTACGTCGCCCTGTTCGTCATGGTCGATTTCGAGGTCGCGCGCCAGGGCATCCGCGGCATCCCGCGCCATGAGCTGCCGAGCGCCTGGAAGGTCTTCCGCAGCGGCTGGCATCTGACCGCGCCGCTGCTGATCCTGATCTATCTGCTGGTCGTGGTGCGCTATACCCCGTTCAAGGCGGCGTTCTACGCCGTGCTGGCAGTCGTGGCGGTGAGCTGGCTGTCCAGCGCCACCCGCATGGGGCCGGCCAAGCTGTTCGAGGCGCTGAAGCGCGGCGGCACCGGCATGCTGGAGGTGGCGACGGCCTGTGCGTGCGCCGGCATAACCATCGGCGTGCTGATGCTGACCGGCCTGGCGCTGCGCCTGTCTGGCATCCTGATCGACTTTTCCGGCGGCAACCTGTTCGTGCTGCTGGTGCTGACCATGGTGATCTCCATCATCCTCGGCATGGGGCTGCCCACCTCGGCGGTCTATATCGTGCTGGCGACGCTGGTGGTGCCGGCGATGACCACGCTGGGCGTGGAGCCGCTGGCGGCGCATCTGTTCGTGTTCTATTTCGGCGTCATGGCGAATGTGACCCCGCCGGTGGCGATCGCCGCCTATGCCGGCGCGGCCATAGCCGGGGGCGATGCGACCAAGACAGGGTTCATCGCCTTCCGCCTCGCGTTGTCGGGCTTCCTGCTGCCGTTCATCTGGGTCTACAACCCCGCCCTGCTGTTCCAGGGCGAATGGACCGCCGTGGCGATGGCGGCGGTGTCGGCGGTGATCGGCGTGGTGGCGCTGGCGGCCGCGGTGCAGGGCTATCTGTTCCGCGCCCATGCGGTCTGGTACCAGCGGCTGCTGCTGGGGGCCGGCGCGCTGGCGTTGATCAAGCCGGGCCTAACCACCGACCTGATCGGGCTGGGGCTGATCGCCGCCGCCATCCTGGCGCGCTTCGCGATCGGCGCGCCGGCGGTGATGGAGCGGAAGCTGGAGGAGGCGTCGTGACCCCCGCCAGCATCCAGACCGCCAAGGTCGATATCCTCGTCCTGGGCGGCGGCATGGCAGGCTACCGGGCGGCTGTCGCCGCCCGGGAAGCCGGGGCCGATGTCGGCCATGTCTACCTGGCGCGCGGGGCCTCGCCCTATGTGATCGGGGCCAATGTGCCGCTGGGCGCGGTCGATCCGCGCGACAATCCCGAGCAGTATATCGAGGATATGCTGCAGGGCGGCTACCACCTCAGCGACCTCCGGCTGCTGACCGCCCTGGCGGAGAACGCGGTCGCCTCCTTCGAGGATCTGGTGCGCCTGGGCGTGCCGTTCGCGAAGGGCGATAGCGGCTATCTGCAGCGTCACCTGTCGGGCAACAAATTCCCCCGTTCGGTCTATGTACCGCAGGGCGTGGGCAAGGTGATCCTGGAGCATCTGACCCGCCATGCCGAGGAGATCGGCGTGCGCGCCTGGTCGGGCTACCGGGTCGTCTCGCTGCTGCGGCACGAGGGCGCGGTGGTCGGCGCGCTGATGGCGGATCGCCGCTCCGGCGACCTGCTGGCGGTGCATGCCGGCTCGGTCGTACTGGCGATGGGCGGCATCGGCCAGATCTATGCCGACAGCACCTATCCCACCGATGTCGCCGCCGACGCCTATGCGCTGGCGCTGGAGGCGGGGGCGACGCTGATCGACATGGAGTTCGTGCAGTTCGAGCCGGTGGTGATCGTCGAGCCGGAAGGCTGCCGGGGTATGGAAATGCCGACCGCCATGCTGGGCGACGGCGCGCATATCCTGAATGCCGAGGGCGAGCGCTTCATGTTCCGCTACAACCCGGAACATGGCGAGCGGCAGATCGAAAAGGCGCGGATGTCGCTGTGCATCCAGCAGGAGATCGACGAGGGCCGGGGCTTCCCCGGCGACACCGTGCTGTTCGACACGACCGTGGTGCCGGTCGACAAGCTGGAAAGCTACGTCTCGCACTGCAAGCGCCTGCGCGCCGCCGGACTGGAGCCGCGCGAGCGCGGGCCGATGGTCCGCCCGGCCGCGCATAGCGAGATGGGCGGCGTGTTCATCGACGCCGAGGGTTTCACCGGCGTGCCTGGCCTCTATGCCGTCGGCGAGGCCAGCGGCGGCATCCACGGCGCCAGCCGCCTGGCCGGCAATGGCGGCGGCGAGACAATCGCCATGGGCTGGCTGGTCGGCCGCGCGGTCGCCCGCCGGATCGTGAAGCCGGCCGTGTCCGACTGGGGTCCGGTCCATGCCGACGCGCTCGGCAGCTTCCTGGGCGGTGGCGGCGGCAAGGCGGGCGGCGCGATCGACGAGATCAAGCAGGCGATCCGCACGACGATGAGTGGCTGCGCCGGCCTCTACCGCACCGGAGAGGGGCTTGAGGCGGGCATCCACCGCATGACCGACCTGGCCCTGATGGCCGAGGCGCTGCCGGTCGACACGCTGGAGGCGGCACTGGGCGCGCGCTCCTGCCGCAACATGGCGATGGTGGCCGGGCTGATCCTGCGCGGGGCGCTGACCCGCACGGAAAGCCGGGGCGCGCATCAGCGCCGTGACCATCCAAACCGCGACGACACGCTCTGGCTGAAGCATCTGGGCTTCCGCCGCGAGAATTCGGGCCGCATCCGCATGGACGCGGTGGCCCTTCAATGATTCATTCCGATCAGGAGACTTCCATGCAGGACAAGCCGCTTAAGGGCGTCAAGGTCGCTGACTTCACCCGGCTGTTCGCCGGCCCCTTCTGCACCATGCTGCTGGCCGATCTGGGCGCCGACGTGGTGAAAATCGAAGCGCCGGAAGGCGATCCGATCCGCCATCAGGGCCCGCCCTTCTATGACGAGAAGAGCATGGGCTTCCTGGCGGTGAACCGGAACAAGCGGTCCGTTGTGCTGAACGCCAAGGACCCGGAGCAGCTTGCCGTCACCCGGCGGCTTGCCGAGCAGGCCGACATCATCGTGGAGAATTTCCGCCCCGGCGTGATGGACCGCATGGGGCTGGGCTATGCCGAGCTGTCGGCGAAGAATCCCCGCCTGGTCTATGCCTCGATGTCCGGCATGGGGGCGACCGGCCCGCTGCGCGACAAGGGCGCGTTCGACCTGACGATCCAGGCCGAGGCCGGCTTCATGAGCCTGACCGGGGAGCCGGACGGCACGCCGATCAAGCTGGGCACCTCGGTGTTCGACCTGGTGTGCGGCCAGTACGCGCTGAGCGCCATCCTCACCGCGCTCTACCAGCGCGAGCAGACCGGCAAGGGCAGCCATATCGAGACCAGCCTGTTCGAAGGGCTGGTGAGCTATCTGGTCGATGCCGGGCTGGAATGGCTGTTGATGGGCAATCTGCGCCCGAAATGGGGCTCCGAGCATGCCAGCAACGTGCCCTACAAGGCGTTCAAGGCCGCCGATGGCTGGATCGTGATCGGCGCGGCGGTGCAGCGGCTGTACGAATCCTTCGTCACGGTGCTGGGCCGGGCCGACCTGCTGGAGGATCCGCGCTTCACCACCATGCGAGACCGGGTCAGCAACCGCGTCGAGCTCTACGCCATCCTGGATGCCGAGGTGGCGAAATGGCCAGTTGAGGAACTGGCGGAGAAGCTGGACACCGCCAATGTCCCCTGCGCGCCGGTGAACACCATGGAGGGCGTCTTCAAGCACCCGCAGACCCTGGCCCGCGACATGCTGGTGAAGGCCCGCAAGCCGGACGGCACCGACATGCCGATGATCGGCTCGGCCATTAAGTTCGACAATTTCGATATCTCCGCCGACTGGAAGGCCCCGCCCGCCCTGGGCGCGCACACCGACGAGGTGCTGGCCGACTGGTTGAATGGCGGCACCCGCCGCGCCGCGCAGTAGGAAGCAATGACAATGCAGCAGGAAACCAAGCCGGCGGTCGAGATCGGCAGCCGCATCGTCTTCACCAAGACGATCTCCGAATCCGACGTCTATCTCTATGCCGGCATCACCGGCGATTTCTCGCCGAACCATATCGACGAGGTCTATATGAGCGCCGGCCGCTACGGCCGCCGCATCGCCCATGGCACGCTGATGATGGGGCTGATGTCGGCCGCCTCGGCGCGGCTCTATCTCGGGCGCACCGTGTCGCTGGGCTATGACCGCATCCGCTTCACCGCCCCGGTGTTCTTCGGCGACACCATCGCCACCAGCTACACGCTGGTCCGCATCGACGAGGAGAAACGCCGCGCCTACGCCGATGTGGAATGCGTGAACCAGGACGGCGCCGTGGTTGCCGTCGCCACCAACGTCCGGGCCTGGGTGGATTGAGCATGACGCAAGACAACATCCTGCTGGTCGAGGAGCGCGGCCAGACCGCCATCCTGACCCTGAACCGCCCGCAGGCGCAGAACGCCATCTCCAAGGCGCTGGCGGAAACCCTGGAAAGCACGCTGCGCGGCATCGCCAAGCGCAAGGATATCCGCGTGGTGATCATCACCGGCGCGGGCGAGAAGGCGTTTTCCGCCGGCACCGACCTGAAGGAGCGCCGCGATTTGTCGGCCGACGGCAAGTGGGAGCAGGCCGGCGCGCTGCGCAAGGCCAACGACGTGATCTGGAACCTGCCGCAGCCGGTCATCGCCGCGATCCAGGGCTGGTGCCTGGGCGGCGGCTACGAGATCGCGCTGAATTGCGACATCCGCATCGCCTCAAGGACGGCTGTCTTCTCCTGGCCGGAAATGCAGCTCGGCGCCTATCCCGGCGGGACGGCGGGGGTGATGTTCCCCCGCCTGATCGGCCGCGCCCGCGCCAAGGAGCTGTTCTTCACCGCCCGCAAGGTGAAGGCGGAGGAGGCATTCGATTTGGGTATCGTCGAGCGGGTGACGGAGCCGGGCGAGCATCTGGCGACCGCGCTGGCGCTGGCCGAGGAGATCATCGCCAATTCCAGCCCGCTGGGCTGCGCCGCGGTGAAGCAGATGGTCAATCTGGGCAGCGACATGAGCGTCGGCGAGGCGCATGCGCTGAACGATCTGCTGCGCCGCCCGTTGGAAGGCACGAAGGATTACGAGGAAGGCATCCAGGCTTTCTTTGAGAAGCGCCGGCCAGTCTGGCGTGGTGAATAAGCGGATAACCACCATACTATGGTAAAATGACGCTTGAGATTGTATCGGACAGCGGGTTTACCCCCGCTTTCCGCCTGACCGGCCAGGAGGGCTGTTTGTCCGATAACCCGAAAAGAATGCCGCATGCTGCAAAAGCTTGATTCCACACCGCTGCATGAACGCGTTTACCAGCAGCTTCGTCGCGCCATCATGGCCGGGCTCTACTCGCCCGGCCAAAGCTTCAATTACGGCCAGGTCGCGAAGGAACTGGGCACCAGCGTCATGCCGGTGCGCGAGGCGCTGAACCGGCTGGCGGCGGAGCGGGCGGTGGAGATACTGCCCAAGCGCGGCGTGGTGATCCCGCCGATGACGCCGGAGAAATATAACGAGATCGGCCGGGTGCGGCTGAAGCTGGAAGGCATGGCCGGCGAGATGGCGGCGCAGGCCATTACCGACGAGACGCTGGCGGCGCTGAACACAATCGTCGCCGAAATGCTGGCAATGCGCGAGCAATCGCGCCGCTGGCAGGATTACGTGCTGATGAATTACGAGTTCCATTTCGCCGTCTACCGGGCCGGCGCGCCGCAGATCCTGCTGCCGCTGATCGAGAGCCTGTGGCTGCAATCCGGCCCGCTGCTCAACGTCTACAAGGATGTCGGCATCATGGAGAATTCGCACCGCCACGACAATATCGTGGACGCGCTGAAAAGCAGAGACGCGGCCAGGGCGCGCAAGACCATCCAGATCGATCTTATCGCCGGCTTCGACTACATCTCGCGCGCGCATGGCTGGTCGATGGATTTCGCCCTCGACCCGCTCTAAGGCCGCCGAGGCCCCGTACCGCGCCGCCTAAGGCGCGGCGCTCGCCAGCAGCATCACCGGGATTGTCGGAAGATTGACCACGGCGTGCACCATGACGGCCGGCCAGATCGAGCCGCTGCGGCGGAACACCTCGCCGGCGATGACGCCGGCCACCAGGGCGGCCGGAAACACGATGTTGATTCCGTGGAACAGGGCGAAGATCAACGCTCCGCCCCCGACGCCGACGAACGGCCCGTAGCGCAGCAAGGCGCGGGTGACGACGCCACGGAACAGAAACTCCTCGCCCAGCGGCGTCACCACCGTCAGGAAGATCGTCGCCAATAGGGCGGCCCCTGCCCCGCCGCTGGCGCCCGTGGCGTAGATTTGCTGCGGGCTGACATCGTCCCCGGTCAGCGCGATATAGGCCAGGATGGCGAGGCTCTTGAGCAGGAACGCGGCCAGCCCCGCCGCCGCGCCGATCAACAGCCAGCGCCCGGAGGTCGGCCGCACGCCGAACGCCTCCCAGGCGCGGATGCGCAGGAGGAACGCGGCAAGAAAGCCGGCCATGCCCGCAATGCCGGAAAGCGCGGTGAAGATCAGGCCGATGGCGACCGGATCGATGGGAAGCCGCGCGATGAGGATGCCGCCGCAGAACCCGACGACGACCAGCATCGCGAGGCCCGCCGCGATCTCCCGCCATCCCGGGCGCAAGGCCGGCTGGGAATGCGTCATGGATCAGGCAAGGATGGCCGTGACCCGGATTTCGACATGCATCGTCGGCAGCCCCAGCGCCTCGACGCCCACCTGGGTCCAGATCGGCGCATGGTCGGGCATATAGTGGCGATACAGCTTGCTCATGGTCTCGTTGACCGCCGGGGGAAAGCCGCCGACATGGTAGGAATTGACATGCACGACATGCTCCCATCCCGCGCCGGCCGCCGCCAGGGTCCGCTCCACATTGCGGAACGCCTGGGCGATCTCGTCCTCCAGCGAGGTGGGGATTTCCAGATCGTCATTCCAGCCGCCTTGGCCGGAAATCTCCACGCGGTTTCCAATCTTCACCGCCTGCGAGTAGTGCAATAAGTCCCGCAGCTTTTCGCCATAGCCGGGGGTGAGGAAGAATTCAGGCTTGTCCATTGGATGTCTCCGTTCGACGTGTTGGATTTCTGTTTCGGCGTCGGCCCGCGTCACGACGCGTCCAGCGCCATGACCGTGCCGCCGATCTTTTCGAGCCGGGCTAGATAGGTTGCCGGGTCAAGAAGCTGATAGGGAAAATAGAGTCCCGCCGGGGTGGCCGGATCGCCGTCGAGCCCGAGCAGCCGTTCGAGAACCAGGGCTACGCCAAGCCCGGTCAGCGGCATCTGTCCGTCCGGATGGACAACCGCATGACGGGTGCGCAACGGTTGGCCCGCGTCATCCTCGCCGGCCAGATCGATGATGATCTCGGTCGACATCGGCTGCCCCCGGCGGCGGGTGGAACTGACCCCGGTGGCGAGATTGAACTGCACGTTCGGCGCGCCGGTCGCGGTCGCCAGGCCAAGCACGTCGTAGGGCGAAAAGGCACAGGCCGCCATCTCGGCGCCGTCGGCGGCGCGGAATGTGGCCTTGGCGTCGTCGCCGGCGCGCCAGACAAAGCGGCCATCGCGGCGCGTCAACGCCGCGGGCATGGCCTGAGTCAGGCTTTCCATATCGGCGATTTGCGCGGGTCCGCCAACATCCTCATCGTCAAGCAGCGCACCGATGGCGATGGCGTGGACGCGGCCGAACCGCCTGGCGCAGTCCAGCGCGGGAATCATCGTGGCGCCGACCAGCCATTCAGTGCCCAGGACGACCGGTGCAGCCGCCGGCTTATGCATATGCATCGCCACTTCGACGCCGATCTCCTCGATGCCCGCCGCGATGCCGATATAGGGCACGCCGCGCGCCTGGGCGAAACGCAGGCTGGCGGCCGTCTCATCCCTGAAGAAGATTGCCACGGCGCCGACCGCCCGGTCGCCAAGCCCGAGATCGTCGGCGGCGAGATCGATGGCCACGCCCTCGGCGTTTCCGAACGCGGCGGCCGCCTGTTCGGCCTTGGCCAAATCGCGGCCGCCGATCAGCAGCGGCAGATCGGGGCTGGCCTCGCGAAGATAACGGACTGCCCAGCTGGCGACGACGCCGGAACCGCCGATCAGGAGGATGGGAGCGCGCAACATTGCGATACCTTTCAATCCTGGGGAAGAGTGCCTATGATTAAATTCTTACCATTAGTAAGTTACTAGTAGTAGGTTTTTCAAGGAGGGGGCTAAAATATGCGGCATCCTTCGAAGCCGGAAACGCCCGGGGCAGCCCCTCGCAGGCTCTCCAAGGCGGATCGACGGCGGCAATTGCTCGATACGGCGCTGGCCATTATCCGCGAGGAAGGCGCCGACCGGCTGACGCTGGGGCATCTGGCCGCGCGCGCCGGCGTCTCCAAGCCCATCGCCTACGAGCATTTCGGCACCCGCTCCGGGCTGCTCGGCGAACTCTACAAATCGCTCGACCGGGACCAGGTGGCGGCCCTGCGCGACGCTTTGAAGAGGGAGCGGCGGACCCTGGCGGAGACGGCCGACATCCTCGCCGCCGCTTATGTTCATTGCTCGGCGGACACGAGCGGCGAATGGTACGCGATAGGGGCGGCGCTGTCGGGCAGCGAGGAGATGGACGCGGTGCGCCAGGAGCTGATCGATGGCTATGTCCAGCTGTTCGTCTCGGTGCTGGAGCCGCACAGCGCGCTGCCGCGCGATGAGCTGTATCGCCGCTGCGTCGGTCTTGTCGGGGCGGGCGAAGCGCTCTCGGTCACGATGATCGACGGCCATTGCAGCGAGCAGCAGGCCGCCGACGCCTTTTCCGCGCTTATCCGGGGCGGGCTTGGCGCGTCTTCGCCATAACGCCGCGCATCTCCGGCGCGCCGCTCAGTCCTTCGCGCGCAGCATCAGCAATCCGCCGGCCAGGACCAGGCCGGCCAGCAGCAGCCAACCGGCGAAGAACGCCCCCGTCAGGTCGATCATCGCGCCGACCAGGACTGGGGCGATCATCGCGCCGGCTGGAACCAGCAGCATGTTGTAGCCGATGGCGGAGGCGGCGCGGCTGGGCTCCACCGATTCCACCGCCATGGCCTGCATCAGGCCGGGATAGCCGCCGATGGTGAAGCCCAGCAGCGCAATCACCACAAGGGCCGGTCCCAGCCCGATGGGCAGCGCCAGCAGCACGAAGCCCAGCGCCGCCAGGCAGCCGATGGCGACCGCCGCCGGCCAGCGCCGGCCGCGCAGATAGCGGTCGCTGGCGCGGCCCCAGCCGATCCGGCCGAAGGCGCTGAACAACTGCATCGCGCCGAAGCCCAGGCTGGCCATCGGCGCGCCGGCCTGCAGCGCCTCGCGCAGGAACAGGGTGACATAGGACCACAGGCCGATCTGGCCGATATTGTAGATGCCGTTGGACAGGCCGATCAAATGCAGCCGGCGGTTACCGAGCAGCGCCCGCGCATCGCCCAGCAGGTTCCGCCGGTCGCCGGCGGCGGTGGGCGAGGCCGGCAGCGGCAGGGCGGTCAGCGCGCCGGCGGCGATCAGCCCAGCCCCCACCTGCATGGTCGCGCGCCAGTCCAGCAGCCCGACAGCCAGCGCGGCCAGGCCGGCGGCCAGCAGCGCGCCGGCCGGCACGCCGGTCTGCTTGATGCCCATGCCCATGCCGCGCCGGGGCAGCGGCATCCAGTCGAACACGCCCTTGCTGGTGGCGGGGTTAAGCAGCGAATAGGCGACGCCCATCAGCGCCAGCGCCAGGCAGGCCTGCCCCAGCCCTTGCGCCAGGCTGAGCAGCGCCAGCGCGGTCGCCCCCAGCACATGCGAGAGCAGCAGCCCGCGCCGCACGCCGATCCGGTCGATCAGGAAGCCGACTGGAATCGCCAACAAGAACTGGCTGGCGTAATAGCAGGAGACCATCAGGCCGAAGCGCGTCTGGTTCAGCGCGAAGGCGTCCTGCAGCGCCGGGGCCAGCACCAGGACCGAGGCGATGCTGAGCGTGCCCAGCGCATGGGCCAGCGTCAGCACGCCGAGGCGCAGGCTCGCCTGCGGATACGCGCCGGCCGCCCCGGTCATGACGGCTTCTCTAGGCGGCGCTGCGGGTGCCGGCGGCGGACCCGCCGGAAATCTTGCCATCGGCGATGTCATGCGCCAGGCGGTTGGGGTCGCGCTCCGATTCCGGGCCGAAGCCGCCGCCGCCGGGCGTGAGGATGCGCAGCAGGTCGCCCTTGGCGAGGGCGATCTCCGACTTGGTGGAGGGCAGGCGGCGTTCATCCTCGGCGCCCGGATTCAGGATGAAGGCCCCCAGGCTGCCCGGATCGCCGCCAGCCATGCCGGCAGCCGGGAATTTCTGCCGCGCGCTGCGGGTGGCGACATTCAAATCCTCGGCCAGGATGCGAAGATCGCGCACCACCCCCAGCCCGCCGCGATATTTGCCGCGCCCGCCAGTGTCCGGCAGCAGCTCGTAGCGCTCGACCCGCACGGGGAACTCGGCCTCCATCGATTCGATGGGCAGGTTGGAGGTGTTGGTGATGTGGAGCTGCACGGCATCCATGCCGTCGGCCGAGACGCGCCCGCCCTGGCCGCCGGAGAAATTCTCGTAATCGATGAAATAGCGGCTGCGCACCGGATCGTAGCCCGACAGGATGATGCCCTGATAGGTGCCCGACGGGGCCAGCGCGCGCTGTGGCGCGGCCTGGCCCAGAGCGGCAATCAGGCAGTCCGCCAGGATCATCGAGGTCAGGCCGCGCGAGCTGACGCCGGCCGGCGCGCGGCAATTGGCGATGGAGCCTTCCGGCGCGATCACCGTCACGCAGCGATACAGCCCTTCATTGATCGGCTGGTTCGGCTCGGTGAACACTTTCAGGCAGTAATAAACGGTGGACAGCGTGTGGGTCCACGGCATGTTCTTGCCGCTGGCGACCTGCTTGCCGCAGCGGCTGAGGTCGATGTGGATGTGGCCGTCCTCGATGGTCACGTCGGCGGCCAGCTTGATCGGATTGTCGGAGATGCCGTCCTCGTCCAGCCAATCCTCGGCGCTGTAGCGCCCAGGCTTCAGATTGGCGCGAATCTGGTGGCGGGTGCGCGCCTCGGCGGCGGCCAGCATCTCGTCGATCCGCTCCAGCATCGCCGCCGTGCCGACCCGGCCGAACAGTTCCTGCACGCGCTGGATGCCGCGGTCGGCGGCGGCCATCTGCGCCAGCAGATCGCCCTCGCCGAAATGCGGGGTGCGGGAATTCAGCAGGAACAGCTCGATAATGTCGTTGCGCCGCTCCCCCGCCCGGTAGATTTGCACCGGCGGAATGCGGATGCCCTCCTGATAGATCGAGTTGGAATCGCCCGCCTCGCTGCCCGGCACGCGGCCGCCGACATCGGAATGATGCGCCACGGCGACGGAAAAGCCGACCGCCTCGCCCTCGACGAAGATCGGCGCGGCCACCGTGCAATCGTTCAGATGGGTGACGCCGACGATATAGGGATCGTTGGCCAGGAAGGCGTCGCCCGGCCGGATGGTCTCCAGCGGAAAGCGCTTCAGGATTTCCGGCACCAGCCGCAGCGTGGCGCCCAGATGCGCCGGGGCGTTGGTGAACAGCGCCAGGGTGCGGCCCTGCATGTCGGTCAGCGCGGTGGAGCAGTCGGCGCGTTCCTTCACGTTCGGCGAGAAGGCGGTGCGCACCAGGGTGGCGTTCATTTCGCGCGTCGTGGCTTCGAGCGCGCTGGCGATGATTTCGACCTGTGCGTAGCGCATCACAGGCTCTCCTCGGATTGGGTGATGATCAGGTTGTTATGGTCGTCGACGCTGGCGGTGAAGCCGGGCGGCAGGATCGTCGTGGTGTCCATCTGCTCGATGATGGCCGGGCCGGCGACGCTGTTGCCCTGGGTGAGCGCGTCGCGCTGCACGACGGGCGTGGAGACGAACCCGCCGCTTTCGGCGAAGAACACCCGGCGATTCGCCTGCTCGGTCAGATTCTCGGCATCGCCTGCCGCACCGCCCAGATTGTCGGGACGCTCGATCGGCACCACGGCGGTCAGGCGCACGGTGACCATCTGCAGCGGTTTGTCGAGGCTGGCATAGCCATATTGCCGCTTGTGCGCGGCATGGAACGCCTGGCGCATATCGGCCCAGGCCTTGGCGTCCGACGGGGGCGCGGCGGAGCGGATATTGATCTCGTAATTCTGCCCGACATAGCGCAGATCGGCGGAATATTCCAGCCGCGCGGCCTGGCGCTTATAGCCCTGCAAAGTCAGCGACCGCTCGGCCGTTTCGTCCAGCTCATCCACCACCCAGCGAAGCTGGTCGAGGAACTTGTCGCTGCGTTCGTCCAGGATCCGGGTGCGGCTGGAATCGACGCGGACATCCTTGGTCAGCACCCCCATCGCGCATAGAACGCCGGGGCTGCCGGGGATCAGGACGCGCCGGATGCCCAGCTCCCGCGCGACGAAGGCGGCATGCAACGGGCCGGCCCCGCCGAACGCCATCAGCATGAAATCCTGCGGGTCCAGCCCGCGTTCGACCGAGACGTAGCGCACCGCCTGGGCGATGTTGTGATTCGACAGCTCCAGGATCGCGGCGGCCGCCTCCTCCACGCTCATCCCCTTCGGTCCAGCGATCTTGTCCTGGATCGCCGCGCGGGCCAGCGCCGGGTCGACCTGCAACCGGCCGCCCAGCAGATGCTGGGGATGCAGCCGGCCGAGCACGATGTTGGCGTCGGTCACGGTCGGGTTCTCGCCGCCCCGGCCGTAGCAGGCCGGTCCCGGCTGCGCGCCGGCGCTTTCCGGGCCGACATGCAGCAGGCCGCCGGCATCGATCCAGGCGATGGAGCTGCCGCCCGCGCCCACCGTATGCACGTCGAGCGCGGTAGCGCGGATCGGCACGCCGTCGATGCTGCGGTTATGCGTCATCTCCGGCTCGCCGCCCCGGATCATGCAGACATCGGTGCTGGTGCCGCCCATGTCGAAGGTGATCAGGTCCGGCGTGTCGATCTGGTCGGCGATGTGGCGCGCCGCGCTGACACCGCCGCTGGGGCCGGAGAACAGCGTGTCGATCGGCCGCTGCGCCGCCAGGCTGGGGGCCATGACGCCGCCGGCCGAATTCATGAACAACGGCTGCTGGCGGATACCCAGGGTCTTCACCTGGTGTTCGAATTCCTGCAGGTAGGTGTCGGTCCCCGGCATCAGGTAGGAATTCACCACGACCGAGCTGAGCCGCTCGAATTCCCGGAATTCCGGGGAGATTTCGTGCGACACGCTGACATAGAGGTCCGGCCAGCCCTGGCGGATCGCCGTCGCGGCGGCGATTTCGTTCTCCGGGTTGGCATAGGCGTTGACGAAGCAGATGGCGATGCTCTTCACCCCCTGGCGCACCAGCTCGGCGGCGGCCTCGCGCACCTCCTCCGTATCGACCGGCCGCAGCACGCTGCCGTCGAAATCGATGCGCTCCGTCACTTCCAGCCGCCGCCGCCGCTCGACCAGCACGGCGGGCTTGGAGGCGAACAGGTCGTAGACATGCGGGCGGGACTGGCGGCCGATCTCCAGCAGGTCGCGGAATCCGCGCGTGGTGATCAGGCCGGTCAGCGCGCCCTTGCGCTCCAACAGCTCGTTGGTCGAGACCGTGGTGCCGAGGCCGAGGAATTCCACGTCGCCTCCCTCGAACCCGGCATTGGCCAATATCTGCCGCACGCCCTCGATCAGGGCCTCGGTCGGCCGGCGGGGGGTGGAGGGCAGCTTGTGCCTGTGCGTCCTGCCCGTCGCATTCTCGACGAGGAAGAGGTCGGTGAATGTGCCTCCGACATCGACACCGATTCTCACTGACATTGCGGACACCGATTAATCCTTTCTTGCACGGCGAAGGTCATACCTGGGACGGCAGCCACAGGACGATTTCCGGGAACAGGTAGATGAGGGCGATCATGACCAGCATGATCAGGAAGTAGGGCAGCACGTAGAGCGACACCTTCTCCAACGGAAGGCCGCTCAAACCCTGGATGATGAACAGATTGATGCCGACCGGCGGGGTGATCTGCGCCATCTCGACAACGACGACGACGAAGATGCCGAACCAGATCAGATCCAGGCCGACCGCCTGGATGGTCGGCAGGATGATCGCCACCGTCAGCACGATGATCGCCACGCCCTCCAGGAAACAGCCCAGGATGGCGTAGAGCACGGTCAGCAGCAGGATCAGCACCGGCGGGGACAGGTTCAGCCCGGTGATCCACGACGCCAGATGGCGCGGCAGGCCGATATAGCCCATCGCCAGCGTCATGAAGGCGCTGCCGGCTAGAATCAGCGCAATCATGGCGAACAAGCGGGTGGCGCCGGCGACCCCTTCGACGAAGTTCTTCCAGTTCAGCGTGCGGTCGGCGGCCGACAGGGCCAGCGAGCCGACGACGCCGATGGCGGCCGCCTCGGTCGGGGTGGCGACGCCGCTATAGATCGTGCCGATGACCAGCAGGATCAGCCCCAGGATGGGCAGCAGATGCCGGCCTTCGTAGAATCGCCACCACAGGCCCTGGCGCAGCTCCAGCGTCGGCACCAGCCGCGCGTTCATCGCCGACCAGCCGGCCGTATACATTATGAACATGGTGGCCAGGATCATGCCGGGCAGGATGCCGGCGACGAACAGCTTGGTCACCGACACATCGGCCGAGACGCCATAGATGATCATGGTGATGGAGGGCGGGATCAGCAGGCCCAGCGTCGCCGGGCCGGCCAGCGAGCCGACAACGATCTTGTCGGGATAGCCGCGCCGCCGCAGCTCCGGGATGGTCAGCTTGCCGATGGTCGCGCAGGTCGCCGCCGAGGAGCCGCAGACCGCCGCGAAGATGGTGCAGCCGACAGTGTTCACATGCAGCAGCCGGCCGGGCATCCAATTCACCCACGGGGTAAGGCCGGAGAACATGCTTTTCGTCACCTTGGTGCGCAGCAATATCTCGCCCATCCAGATGAACAGCGGCAGCGCGGTCAGCGTCCAGCTCGCGGCATGGTCCCAGATGACGATTGCCATCGGGTCGCCGATCGGGCGGGTGGAGAAGAAGAACATGCCGGCGATGGCGACGCCGAGCAGCGACAGGCCGATCCAGATTCCGCCCGCCAGCAGCATCAGCAGGAACAGGATCAGCGATACCGAAACCAGGGCATTTTCCAAGGCGACCTCCTAGTCGACGATGGAGGCGTGCTCGTCCGTCGCCGGCTTGTGGGCGAGGACGGGGGCGATGACGATTTCCGCCAGCGCTATCGCCAGGATCACGCAGCCGGCAGCCATGCCGATCTGCGGAATCCAGAGCGGTGTGGCGTCGGCCCCCTGCGAGACGTCGTTGAACAGCCGTGACTGCCAGGCGAGGCGGATGGAGTACCAGGCCAGGAAGCCGGCGATGGCGCAGCCGATGACGCCGCAGACCCGCTCCCAAGCCAGCCGGCGGGCCGGCGAGAGGTGCTGCAGGAACAGTTCGACCCGGATATGACCACCGCGCCGCAGGGTCGGCGCTAGGGCAAGGAACCCCGACGCCGCCATGCAGTAGCCGGCATAGGCGTCGGTGCCTGGGATATAGACACCGACGGCCCTGCTGACGATGCTGGCCATGACCATCGCGAACACGCCCACGAGGAACAGGCCAGCCAGCGCGGCGCTCACGGCGTAGATGCCGTCAAGCACGCGGCGCATGGCTATTGCTTCGCGTAAGCGTCGAGAATCGCCTTGCCGTCCGGCCCGGCGGTCTTCAGCCATTCCTCGGTCATCTGCTTGCCGATGGCCACCAGCTCGCCCTTAAGCTGGGGGCTGGGCGGCGCGACGGTCATGCCGTTGGCCGCCAGCTCCTTGATGTACCAGGCGTGCTTTTCCTCGCTGATCTTCCAGGCCTTCTTTTCGGCCCGGTCGGCGGCCGCCAGCAGGGCGTCCTGCGTCGGCTTATCCAGCGCGTCGAACGCCGCCTTGTTCATCAGCATCAGGTTTTTCGGCACCCAGGCTTCGGTGTCGTAGACATATTTGAAATGCTCGAACACCTTGGTGTCGTAGCCGGTGCCCGAGGAAGTGATGAAGGCGTGCACCGCGCCGGTCGCCATCGCCTGCGACAGTTCCGAGGACATGATGGTCACCGGCTGCGCGCCGAGCAGTTCGGCCAGGCGCGAGGTCAGCGGGCTATAGGCCCGCCATTTCAGTCCCTTGGCGTCGGCCGCCTTGGTGATCGGGTCCTTGGCGTAGAGCGCCTGGGGCGGCAGCGGCCCGGCATAGACCACCATCGCGCCGGCCTCGGCCATGCGCTTTTGCAGCGCCGGCTTGGAGGCTTGATAGAGCTTCCAGGCATCCTTGTAGCTAGAGGTCAGGAACGGCAGCGAATCGACGCCGAAGATCGGGTCTTCGTTGGAGTAGCTGGACAGCAGGATGTCGCCCATCTGCACCTGGCCGGTCTGCACCGCCCGCTTGATCTGGTTCTGCCGGAACAGCGAGCCGCCCGGATGCACCGTGATGACCAGCTTGCCGCCGGTCGATTCCTTGACGTCGGCGGCGAATTCCTCGGTCACGCCGGTCAGGAAATTGTTGGGTGACAGGCTGTTCGGCAGATCCCACTTGGTCTCGGCCTGGGCCAATGCCGGCATCATCGCGATGCCCAGCAACGCAGCAGCGGTATTTCGAATGAGTCCCATCGCGCATCTCCCCAGATGCATGTTGCAGTGAGCCGGAGCCATCGACTGTGCCTGGCCCCGGCCAGCTCCCTGAACGAACCGTCGCAATTCCCCTGCGCCTGAGCGCTTTTTCATTTTTCGATGGCTTAGCGCAGTCGTTCTGGCGTCAAGCCTAGGAATATTCGGGATTGCTTGTCAAATTTATTGCAAAGATTTTTTGATATACGTAAAAATAATCCCACTATATGGGAACGAAACCCTCTGGGAGGAACGGCTTGGCGGACGATCTGAAGATGGAAACAGCAGGCGGGCGCGGGGAAAGCGGGCGGGGAGAAACCGGCTCCCTGCTGCGCGGGCTGGCGCTGGTCGAGGTGTTGCAGGGCGCCCAGCGCCCCTTGACCGCGACCGAGCTGGCGGAGGCGGTCGGGCAGTCGGTCAGCACCGTGCACCGGCTGCTGCAGACCCTGGTGCAGAGCGAATACGCCTATCGCGATTCCTCGAAGCGCTATCTGGCCAGCCCCAAGACCTATATGCCGCTGAACCTCTATCATCCGCTGAACACGCTGCGGCGCGACGCGCGCGAGCATCTGCGCACCCTGCGCGACCAGTTCCGGCAGACCAGTTCGATCATCCTGTTCCTGGGCGTGCAGCGCCTGGTGGTGGAGATGGCGGTGGAGAACGAATCCCTGTCGCCCTATCACGCCACCCAGCTGAAGAGCCCGCTGCACGGCGCGGCCAGCGGCAAGGTGCTGCTGGCCAGCCTGAGCGCGAAGGCGCGCGCCGATCTGCTCGGCCCCGGGCCTTATCCGGCGGTGGCGCCCAACACCATCACCGACCCCAAGGCGATGGAGGCGGAGATGAAGAAGGTGCAGGCCCAGGGTTACGCCACGGCGGTGGATGAAAACTATCTCGGCCTCACCGCCGTCGCCGCGCCGATCCATGCAGCGCCCAACCATGTCATCGGCTGCTTCGACGTCGCCGGCCTCAGCAAGACCTTCAGCCCGGAGGATGTGGAGGCCGCCGGCACGGTGGTGCGCATGACCGCCGAGCTGTTTTCCATGGGCTCCTCGGCCGTCAAGGCCGTGGCCGCCTTCGCCAATCCTGCCACGGCGGAAATACTGCCGGGCGACTGACCTTACCCGTCACGGTTTCGCGTTCAATATCCCAGGGGGAGCTTCAGGGGAAGCCATGAGCAACAAGCACGCCCGGCCGTTCGAAGGGCCGTTGAAAGGGCTGCGCGTCATCGACGCCGGCCAGATGATCGCAGCGCCCTTATCTTGCACGCTGATGGCCGATTTCGGCGCGGATGTGGTGAAGATCGAGCATCCGACCCAGGGCGACGCCATGCGCGCCCGCCCGCCGGAGAAGGACGGCAAGTCGCTGTGGTGGAAGGTGATCGACCGCAACAAGCGCAACGTCACGCTGAACCTCTCCAAGCCGGAGGGGCAGGCGGTGCTGAAGCGGCTGGCCGCCACCGCCGACATTTTGGTGGAGAATTACCGACCCGGCACCTTCGAGCGCTGGGGGCTGGGCTATGACGAGCTGCGCAAGATCAATCCCGGCCTGGTCTTCGTGCGCGTCTCGGGCTACGGCCAGACCGGCCCCTACGCCACGCGCGGCGGGTACGGCACGGTGGCGGAGGCGTTTTCCGGCGTGCCCTCCTTCACCGGCTTTCCCGATGGGCCGCCGACGCTGACCTCCTCCTTCGCCATGGCCGATTCGGTGGCCGCC